>NZ_JBKHKI010000002.1:0-413603 GCF_046546455.1 Rhizobium sp. YIM 134829 | reverse complement strand
GCGGGCCTCTTCCGCACGCTTGGACGAGTTCGCCACATTGGCGGTGATCTCGTCGAGCGCGGCGGCGGTTTCCTCGAGCGAGGCCGCCTGCTGTTCGGTGCGCTTGGAGAGATCGTCGGCGCTGCGGCTGATCTCGCGGGCGCCGCCATCGATCGTTCCCGTCGCGCTCGCCACCGCCTGCATGCTGTCGGAAAGCTGCGCCACGGCGGCGTTGAAGTCGGCGCGCAGGCTTTCGAAGTCCTCGGCGAAGGTGGCCGTCAGGCGGAAGCTGAGGTCGCCGCCGGAGAGATGCTTCAACCCTTCGGCCAGGCCCGTGGTCGCCTGCAGCATCTCCTGCGCGCGGCGTCGTTCCTGCGCAGCAGACCGCGCCTGCTCCGCTTCGTTTGCCGAGCGGTTGCTCTCCGCCTCCTGCTCGAGCTGCCGGTTGCGAAGGCTGTTCTCCTTGAAGATCTGCACCGATTTCGCCATGCGGCCGATTTCGTCGCGTCGATCGAGGGCTTCGATCTCTTCCTCGAGCTGACCCTCGGCAAGACGGTTCATGGTGCCCGACAGCGTTTCGATCGGCCGCACGAGCCACGAGCGCACGGCGAAGAATCCGAAGCCGAGCACGACCAGCAGGCCGGCGATGACGACTGCGAGCGAGGTGACAATCGCGCGGCCGACTCCCTCGGAGAGGGCAGTGCTGGTGTTTTCGGCATGTTCCACCATGCCGCTGGTGATTTTTGTGAAAACCGGCGAGAGCGACTGGAATGCCGGCTGGCATGTGGACCGGTGCAGTTGATAGGCAGCAGTCGTGTCCTCGGCCGTCTTCGCACTGCGCGCCGCCGCGAGCGTTGGCGCGCAGGTGGCGTCGACGATCGCCAGACCGTCGGTCTTCAGCTTGACAAGATCGTCCCGGCCGGGCTGCGCAGCGATCGCCGTGTCCATATAGGCGATGAAACCCTCGCGGGCGGTTCTCAGCTCCTTGTCCGCAGATGCGGCATCCTCCGCCGTGTGCGCCATCAGCATGTCGCCCACTTCCGCGCGCATGGCCTGCAGGCTGCGGTTGGAGCGCGCCAGATAGACGGCTGCCTTTTCTTCGCCATTGATCAGGAATGCGTAGTTGGCGCCGATCAGCGTCGTCTGATGCGCCAGGTAGAGTGTGCTGCCCAGGGCGAAGAGGGCGAACACAGCCATAATGATGAAGAATTTGCCGACGATTGGAAGATTTCTCATGCTCCTCTCCTTCAGAAGGTAAGTCCAAATCAGCATCACTCAGTGTTGCGCAGCCGCGGTCATGCGCGTGCCACGGGGACGCAGTACGGACCAAAAAAAGGGCTCGCAATCAGGCAGGAAACGGAAGGTTGTCCGTGTTCCTTGCTTCCCTTATCAAGTGCGTAATTGAAAAATTACGTTAAAATAAGCAGCCGCTTAGACTGTTGGTCTTTTTCTGACATTGGAGCATAGCGTAAGAATTTCATCGGGCTCTTCCGATGTAAGTATATGAGATCGCTTATGATTTTTTCGGCGCGGGCGGGTCGCTCCGCGCTCAGGCGCCGTGGTCAGAATTGGGGATGCGTCGTTATCGCTTTCTTCAGGCATTTCTGCGCCAGCGGCGCCTATTGCCAAGAGGAGGAGGACTGACGCGGCACGGGTGCGATCAAAACGAAACCCTGCCGTCCGCATGCGGGCAGCAGGGTTGTAAGCATTCGTGCGATGGCGAGGGCTTCCTCAGGCGACCGCGCTCCAGGAGTCGGCGCTGTCGACGGTGAAGATCGATTCGAGATTCAGGAAGCAGATCATGTCCTTGTCGCGGGCGAGAATGCCCTCGGCATAGCCCGTCGCCGTGTCGGCGGCGACGGGGATGGGCTGGAGATCGCCGGCGGAGATGGTCAAAATGTCCGAGACCCGGTCCACCATCATCCCGATCGTGTTGCCGTGCACGCTGGTGACCACGATCGCGCTGCGCTCGGAGATCTGGGCCGGCGGCATGCCGAGCTTCATCGCCAGATCGACGATCGGAATGACCGTTCCGCGCAGGTTCATCACGCCCATCACCTCCGGCGAGGTATGCGGCAGGGGTGTCACCGGCGCCCAGCCGCGGATCTCCCTGATGGCGATCGTGCGCACGCAGAAGAGCTGGCCGTTGAGAACGAAGGCGATGATTTCGAGCGCGTCGCCGGCCTGTTGATAGACGACGTTCATCAAAATTCTTTCCATTCGGTGGCATGGGCATCGACAGCCGCATTGCCGGAGAAGGCAGAGGCGATCTTGCGGCCGAGCGCCCTGACCGGCGAATGCGCCGGCTTCTCGCGCCCGGTCGCTTCGTGCAGGGCCGCAGGCGTTGCATAGCCGGCAGACGTCGTCGTCCGGCCGAGGCGGAACTGGGACAGGAGCTGGTTGAGCGAGCTCACCTCCCGGGCCAGACCATGGCTCGCGGCGGTGGATTCCTCGACCATGGCTGCGTTCTTCTGCGTGTCCTGGTCCATCTGGTTGACGGCGGTGTTGATCTGCGCGAGGCCGGAGCTCTGTTCCTGCGCCGCCTCGACGATCGCCGAGACGAGCCGGTTGATCTCCTGGACATCCGAGACGATCGCTTCCAGCGCCCGGCCGGTATCGCCGACCAGCTGCACACCTTCGCCCACCTGAGCGTTCGAGGTGGTGATCAATGCCTTGATCTCCTTGGCGGCCGTGGCGGAGCGCTGAGCGAGCTCGCGCACCTCCTGGGCGACGACCGCAAAGCCCTTGCCGGCCTCGCCGGCACGGGCGGCTTCTACACCGGCGTTCAGCGCCAGAAGGTTCGTCTGGAAGGCGATCTCGTCGATGACGCCGATGATGCTGGAGATCTCGCTGGAGGACTTGGCGATCTGCTCCATGGCGGTGACCGCACGGCGCACCACCTCGCCGGATGCTTCGGCCCCGCTCTTGGCGCGAGCGACGATATGACCGGCTTCGCGGGCGCGCTTGGTGGAGTCCTGCACCGTGGTGGTGATCTCCTCCAGCGCCGCGGCGGTTTCCTCCACGGCAGCGGCCTGCTGCTCGGTGCGCTTGGCAAGATCATCGGCCGCCGAGCGGATCTCGTTGGCGCCGGCATCGATGCCGCGGGCATTGTCTGCAACGCGGCTGAGCGCGTCCTGCAGCTTGTCGGCCGAATGGTTGAAGTCCTTGCGCACGCCATCCAGGTCGCCTGCAAAGCTTTGCTCGATGCGGTAGGACACATCGCCCTCCGCCAGTTTTCCGAGTGCTGTCGCCAGATTGTGGACCGCCGCCTGAATCTCTGCGGCCTCCCGCGCCTTCTCGGCCTCGCGAGCGATGCGTCCCTGCTCGGAAAGCGAGCGATTGGCTTCCGTTTCCTGCTCGAGGCGGATACGCTCCAGGGCGTTTTGGCGGAAGACTTCCACGGCCTTGGCCATGCTCCCCACCTCGTCCTGCCGTCCAAGTCCATCGATCGGGGCCTGGGTATCGCCGGCCGCCAGCGTGGCCATGCGGTCCGATAGCTTGCCGATCGGTCCGACGATGCCGCGCGCCGACACGATGAGCGATGCCACGACGCCGATGATGAAAGCGGCGAGGATGCAGGTGAGAGACATCGCGATGGTCGACCAGGTCTTCTGCGAGAGCAAGTCGTTCTGCTCTTCGAGCTTTGTCTTCATCTCATCGGTCAGCGCGGCAAAATCAGCCACCAGCGGTTCGATCAAACGGTCTGCGTCTACAAGAACTTTTCGGGCTTCATCATCTTTTGAAACTTTAGAAAATTCGATCGAGCCGTCAGTCAACGTCAGCACTTGCTTGACGCGTTCGTCGAAGGCCGCGAGTTCCTGTTCGAGATCCGGACGCAATTCGGCGACCTCGGCTAGGCGCTCGACCACTGTGTTCTTAAGTTTCCCGTAGTCGGACAGAGCGTCCTCAAAAGTCGCTTCGCCGGGGCTGTAGTCCATGAGCTTGTAGGCGTCGTAGACGACGGTGTTCATGTTCCGATTGGCCCGAGCCAACTGCAACATTGCGGCGTAGTCCTGATCGATGAACTGACTATAGGCTTTGTCTACCTCGTTTAGCCTCATCGATAGATAGCTAGCCGCGGCCACGCCGACCACGCAGAGCGGAAGGATGAGAGAGAGGATCTTGATCCGGATGCTGACGTTCTGAAGGAAGGACATGGCGAGGCCTTTTTGAGCTGTCCAGGCGCCCCGTGCAGGCTGCATGGAGAGTAGGGAAGAGACATCGCACGTGACTATCCGCCTCATGCGGATCATTGCCGGCAACAGGTGGCAAAGCCCGGACAAGCCAAGCCTCACGACGGACCTCATTATCTGCAATTTCACTAAAATATTTTTAATGGCGAGGTGTCATATGCAACTCGGACCAGAAAAATACCCATCCCCTGTTTTGGCCGGAGACGGGTTGCGGACGAAGCCAGATGAGTTGCGGTCTGAGACCGATACGGCTGCGGGAGCCGGTCAGCGGCGGGCCGGACCGGGGATCCGGTCGAAAATGGCGTCATAGGGCGCCAGATCGAGGAACGCCGTGACCGCGGCAGCCTTGCCGTCCTCCATCTTGAGGATCCAGGCATAGCGATTGTCATAGGTCTGGTCGTCCCGCGCCTCTGCGCGCCCCTGCCAATGGATGATCACATGGTCGCCATCGGCGAAGACCTGTTTCTCCACCGGACGCACCGGACCTTTCAGTCGGGCGGTGAAGGGGGTGACGGCGCCGTCGAGCAAGGCCTGCTGGCCGTGATAGGTGCCGGCGCTCGGGCCCGAACCCGTGATGGTCCAGACGACCTCCGGATGCAGGACCTCCTGGAAGAAGTTTCCGGTGCCCTCCTGCCAGCGATCGAAGGCCCGCGTGACGATCCGTCGGTTGGCCTCCGTTTCCGCATGAGGGCCGGGCACCTCATGGGCGACGGCCGGGCGGGCGGCAGAGAGGAGGACAGCGAGCATGGCAAAGCGGAGGGAGTGAGCATGGTGGATCATGGGTCAATTCCTTTGTCATCGGCTGGGGTCGGTTAGGATGAGGGGCGGGTGCCGCGTGGCGCTACCCGCCCCCGCGCATCAGCGGCGGTGCTCGACCGTCTGCGTGCCATGGATCAGCTGGCGGACCATGGGCCGCTCGATGAAGCGATGCGGGAAGATCGGCGCGGGGCGGCTGGCGCTGTCGAGCCGGGCGATCTGATCCTCGGTGAGGGTGATCTCCAAGGCGCCGAAATTGTCCTCCGCCTGGGCGAGGGTGCGGGCGCCCATCACAGGGGCGGTGACGGCCGGATTCAGAAGCGTCCAGGCGAGCGCCACCTGCGAACGGCTGACGCCCAGCTCTTCGGCGACCGATCCGACCACGTCGGCAATGTCCAGCGAGCGTTGAGTCAGGTGACCGGTCGAGGCGATCACGCCCTTGCGGTCGGCCGATACCTCTGCGGAGTTGTCGTCGTTGAGATCGGCGCTCGTATACTTGCCGGTCAGGATGCCGCCGCCGAGCGGCGACCAGGGCAGGACGCCGAGCCCCAGGGCTTCCGCCATCGGAATCAATTCATGCTCGACCGTGCGCTCGACCAGGCTGTATTCGATCTGCAGCGCCACGAGCGGCGACCAGCCCCGCAGGTCCGCCAGCGTCTGCATCTCGGCAATGCGCCAGGCCGGCGTGTTGCAGATGCCGAGATAAAGCACCTTGCCGGCCCGCACGAGATCATCGAGTGCCCGCATCGCCTCGTCCGGCCGGGTGGTGAAATCCCAGGCATGGAGATAGAGCAGGTCGATCCGGTCGGTATCGAGCTGGCGCAAGCTCGTCTCCACCGAGCGCTGCAGGTTGAGCCGGTGGTTGCCGCCGGAATTGATGTTGGCGGCGTCGCGCGCCATGGTGAACTTGGTCGAAAGCACGATGCGCTCGCGCTTGTCCTTGATGAAAGTGCCGAGGATGCGCTCGGAAGCGCCGTTGGTGTAGTTGACGGCCGTATCGACGAAATTGCCGCCACGCTCGACATAGGCGTCGAAGATCCGGCGCGCCTCGTCTTCGGCCGCACCCCAGCCCCAGTCGGAACCGAAGGTCATGGTGCCGAGCGCAAGCGGCGAAACCCGCAGGCCGGAACGGCCGAGCAGGCGATAGTGGTCGAGGGAATGCGTCATGGGTGTCTCATCTCCTGGAGTGAACCCTTGCGTCGCGAGCCAAGCGACGCGGGCCGGTATTGTCCGGCAGGGGGCGCGGGCGGATTGCCCGATGCTCCACCGCTCTGCCGAGGAAAGGGTCAGCGGCGGCGAAAGAAGATCATGCCGCCATGATGGAGCTCGTCATCGCCAACGAAGGTGCCGTCGGCGGTGAAGCCAGTGTCGTCCCAATAGTCGATATGGGTGCCGCGCACGGCATAGCGTCCCTGATAGGCGCTCTGGCGCGTGCCGCGCGCCTCGTCGTAGCGGCCATTGGCCAGAAGCTCCTGGCGGATCTGGCCATCGGCGGTCACCCACATGCCGACATAGGGATGGGGGACGGCCTTTTCTTCCAACGAAGGCTGCTCTGCGGATGCCGGCGTTGCGGCCGGCATGGTGGCGGCTGTCGCTTCGCCGCCGAGAACGGCGCCGAGCGCCACCATCATGCGGGGTGCGGATTTTTCGATCATGGCAAGTCTCCTTGGTTTCGCGGCGCCCGAGTGGCGGCTGCCGGCTCGCGCGCCGATGATCTTTGAGCGCGAACGGTCTGTGGTCTCGCTCGTCGCTGCCCCCGCTTTATCGCCCCGCCGCGCGCACCGGCGGTAGCGCCATCCTCCGCGCTTCTTGCCCGATCGTCCAAGGAGCGTTAGTTTCAGCTTCCGCAAACGCGGCCCGCATGGAAGATGGACTGATGAGCGACCAGGATCCGATCATCGACCTTATCCGCCGTCACGCCCCCGCGGACGGAACCTTCGAGACGTCGCTGCCTGGCGTGAAACTGATCCGCTGCGCGCAGCCGACGCTGCCCATGCCGGTGATCTACGAGCCGACGCTCTGCCTGGTGGCGCAGGGGCGCAAGCAGGCCATGCTGGGGAAAACCGCCTTCGTCTATGACCGCTCCCGCTATCTCATCGCCTCCGTCGACCTGCCGGTCATGGGCTCGGTGATCGAGGCGAGCGCGGAGGCGCCCTATCTCTGCATGCAGCTCGATCTCGACACGGTGGAGCTGGCGGAACTTTCCATCCGCTATCCGCAAAAAGCGCCGGTGCGGCAGCCGCGCTCCAGCGGATTGTTGCTCAACGATGTCGATCCGGGCGTGGTCGAGGCGGCGACGCGGCTGTTGCGGCTGCTCGACAGGCCGGAGGATATCGATGCGCTGGCGCCGCTCGCCACGCGCGAGATCCTCTATCGGCTGATCACCGGGCCGGGCGGCGCGGCGGTTCGGCATATGGCGCAGGCCGGCACGCATTTGAGCCAGATCGCCCGCGCCATCGTCTGGATCCGCGCCCGCTTTCGCGAGGCCTTCCCGATCGAACAGGCGGCGGAGGTGGCCGGCATGAGCCGCTCCGCCTTCCACGCCCATTTCAAGGCGATCACGCTGATGAGCCCGCTCGAATTCCGCACCCAGCTGCGCCTGCAAGAGGCAAGGCGGCTGATGCTGAGCGACAATCTCGATGCGGCGACCGCCGGTTTCACGGTCGGCTATGCCAGCCCCTCGCAATTCTCTCGCGATTATGTCCGCGCCTTCGGCCTGCCGCCGGCCAAGGATACGCAGCGCCTGCGCCAGGTCGGGACCGAAACGCCGCGCGAGGGCGAGGGCCGGCGGCGCGCGCCGTCCACGCGGCCGACAGCGTCGACGCGCGCGCTGGTCTGAGGCCGGATCAGCCGGCGATGATGCGCGCAATCTCGGGCAGGGGGACCTCGGGGCTCCATTCCCGCAGGCCGGCCAGGCGGCGGCGGATCTTCTCGGCATGATTCTGGGCGATATCGCGCAGGCGATGGTCGAGGAAGGGGTTCTCGAACCGCTGCAGCGTCTCGGCGACATAGGCTTCGGCCTCGGCGCCCAGCCCCTTGGCGGCGAAAGCCGGGATCACCTCCTGCGCATAGATATCGAGCAGCCGCTGCTTGACGGCCGGATCGGCGAGGATGGCGCGCACGGTCTCATCCGCATCGCGTCCCTGCTTCAGCCAGATGTCGGCCAGCACCGTATGGCCGAGATTGAGGATATGCAGCTTTAGCGCCTCGAAGGCGTCCAGATCCTCCACCAGCCGGATCGCCGGATGGGTGCAGGGGATCTGCAGGCCCGGCTGGCGCTCGATCGCCCAGAGCGCATAGGGTTCAGCCACCGCGCCGGCCGGCTGCAACGGCTCCGAGACGATGCGGTCGACCAGCGAATTGCCCCAGACGAGCGCCGTGTCCAGCCAGCGAGTAAAGGCGGCATCGCCGATGCGGCGTTCGGAGAGGTCGAGGAGGATGCGCTTCAGGACGCTGCCATTGCGGGGCAAAAGCTCGCAGGGCAGGATCGTCAGCCCGCGCCCGCCGGCGGCAAAGCGCGCCTGCAGCAGGCGCAGCAGCTTGCCGGGGAAGGAGGCGGGCAGGCCTCCCGCCTCATCGTCTTCACCGACCGCATAGCCGGCATCGCCGGTGTTGGAGAGAAGGATCTCTGCCTCTTCCACGACGATCCGAGAAATTTCCGCCCAGTCGGCGGCGGTCGAGAGGGCGCGGGTGACGCTGGTCACCTGCTGGCGCCGCTCGACCGGCCGGCCATCCTCGATCCCGCGGATGATGACCGGATAGCCGCCGGGGGCTGCGAGGGCTGAAAGACGGCCGGCGCGATCGGCGGAGCCGGTCGTCTGGACGATGGTGATCGGCCCGCGCGCTGCACCCCGCTCCATGGCTTCGCTGACGAAGAGATCGACATGCGCCTGGAGAAAGCGGCTGGTTCCGAACTGGACGATCGGGGTGGGTATCGAGGCGGTCATCGTCGGTTCCTGCTTTCTCTAGAATGTCGCGTTGCAACGGGAAGGCCGTTCAAGGGATCGATTGCAGCAGGGTCTCGCGGGCGGAGCGCAGATGCTGGCGGCAGGCGGCCTCGACACGGGCGAGATCGCGGGTCTTCAAGGCAGCGATATAGTCGAGATGCTCTTCCAGCGCCCGCGCATTGCGCTGCCGGGCATTGGTCTTGTTCCACTGGTAGTGGTAGTGGAAGACGATCGAGATGATGTCGTAGAAATCGACGATGAAGCGGTTGCTGGAGGCGCGGTGGACCAGCAGATGGAAGCGCTCGTCGAGTTCGGAAAATTCCAGGTATCGCGTATCGATGGCCGATAGGAGGGCATGATGGACCTCCTCGATCGCCGCCAGCTCGCTCCAGGCAGCGTGGTCTTCCGGCAGGGCGGCGAAGCCCGCGGCCGAGCGCAGCTCGAACATTTCGCGCACGTCCGTCAACTCCAGCGCAAACTGGCGGGTGAAGCCTTTCAGCACCCAATGGCTGTTCGGACGCTTCTCGATCAGGCCGAAGCGGCTGAAACGGATCAGGAATTCGCGGACGGCGGTCGTGCCGGTGCCGATGTCGCGGGCAAGCTCCAGCTCGTTGATCTGCATGCCCGGCTCGGCGCCACCGGCCAAGATCCGGCGCATGAAGCTGCGCTCGATGATGGCGGAGAGCGAGTCCGTCTCCTCGTTCGGAAAGTAATCCTCCGCCTGCGGACCGCGCAGCTTCAGCTTCGCTCGCTTGTCCCAGGAGATCAGCCCGAGCTCCTGCATGCGGGCGAGAATGGCGCGCACCGTGGTGCGGCTGACGCCGAGGGACTGGCTCAGCTCCGGCTCGGAGGGCAGCCGTTCGGCCTCCGCCATGAGGGTCAACGCGCGGTTGAAGGCATCCTTGAAAACGGTGTTCTGCTTCGCCATGCCGGCCGGTCGTTCTTTCCGGTCACGAAGGACCTGTTGTCGGTGTCGCGGGCGGCGTCGTTGGCGCCCCGTCCGTTCCTCGCATGATACCCATTGACGGCCATCTGTCTATTGTGGATAAAAGACAAAAATGACGGTCACGTCCGAATGGCGGGATCGAAAGCAGAACAGGGAAATGCCGATGGGTGCGCCATCCTTCATCGTCCTGTCGCCGGACGACAATGTCGCCGTCGCGTCACTCGCCATCGATCCGGGCGCGCCGCTCGAAGCCGGCGTCGCCGCTGCCGAACGCATCGATCCCGGCCACAAGGTTGCGATCCGTGCGATCGCGGCCGGCGAGCCGGTCGTCAAATACGGCCAGGCGATCGGCCGCGCAACCGCGGCTATCGCGCCCGGCCAGCATGTCCACTCCCACAATCTGGAAATCGACAAGGATCGGCTGTCGATCGGCGCGCCCGTTCCGCCGGAAGCCGCCAATGCGAATGACCGCGCGCGTACCTTCCTGGGCTATCGCCGGGCCGACGGCCGCGCAGCGACGCGCAACTTCATCGGCATCATCGCCAGCGTCAACTGTTCCACCACCGTCTGCCGCGCCATTGCGGAGGAGGCCAATCGCACCATCCTGCCGCGCTACGAAGGGATCGACGGTTTCGTGCCGATCGTCCACGACCAGGGCTGCGGCATGAGCTCGACCGGTGACGGCATGAAGAACCTGCACCGGACGCTGGCCGGCTATACGCGCCATGTCAATTTCGGCGGCGTGCTGATGGTCGGCCTCGGTTGCGAGGTGAACCAGCTGACGCTCTATGGCCAGAGCGGGGCAGGGGCGGCCAAGCGCCACTTCAACATTCAGGATGCCGGCGGCTCACGTCGGGCGGTCGCTCGCGCGCTCGGCGTGCTCGAAGAGATCGCCGCGGAAGTGGGCACGGCGCGGCGCGAGCCGATCCCGGTCAGCGAGATTATCGTCGGCCTGCAATGCGGCGGCTCGGACGGGCTTTCCGGCATCACCGCCAACCCGGCGCTGGGCGTCGCTGTCGATATTCTGGCCGGCGCGGGCGGCACGGCGATCCTGTCGGAAACCTCGGAGATCTACGGTGCCGAACATCTCCTGCGCAGCCGCGCGGTCGATGAGGGCGTGGCCACCAAGCTCGACGGGCTCATCTCCTGGTGGGAGGCCTATGTCGCTCAGCATGGTGCCTCGCTCGACAACAATCCGTCGCCCGGTAACAAGCGCGGCGGTCTGACGACCATCCTCGAAAAGTCGCTCGGCGCCGTCGCCAAGGGCGGCCGCTCGCCGCTGACCGCCGTCTATCACTATGCAGAGCGCGTCACCGAGCATGGCCTCGTCTTCATGGATACGCCCGGCTACGACCCGGTGTCGGCGACCGGCCAGGTGGCGGGCGGCGCCAATGTCATCGCCTTCACCACCGGCCGCGGCAGCTGCTTCGGCTCGCGGCCCTGTCCCTCAATCAAGCTGACCAGCAATTCCGCGCTCTACCAGGCGATGGAAGAGGACATGGATATCGACTGCGGCACGATCGCCACCGGCGAGGCGACGATTGCCGGCATGGGGCGCGAGATCTTCGAGCTCATCGTCGAGACCGCCTCCGGCCGCAAGACCAAGAGCGAGCTGTTCGGCTACGGCGACAACGAATTCGTGCCCTGGCACCTCGGCGCCACGCTCTGACCGCCCAGGCGGCAGGCGCGCGCTCGAAAGCGACAGGACCAGCAGGAGAAGACGATGCAGACCCGCAAGATCGGCAATACGGCGCTGTCCGTTACCGAGTTCAGTTTCGGCACCGCGCCGCTCGGCGGCATGTATCGCGCCAGCCCGCGCGACGAGGCCATGGAGACGCTGCAGGCGGCATGGGACAGCGGCATGCGCTATTTCGATACCGCGCCCTGGTACGGCTTCGGCCTTGCCGAGCGCCGGGTTGGCGATTTCCTGCGCGAGCAGAAGAGCGGCAGCTATGTGCTCTCCACCAAGGTTGGCCGGCTGCAGCGTCCCGTTCCGGACGACCAGGTGCCGAGCTACGGCTTCGTCGATCCGCTGCCCTTCGAAACCGATTACGACTATTCCTATGACGGGATCATGCGTTCGGTCGAGTTCAGCTATGCGCGTCTCGGTCTGAACCGCATCGACATTCTCTTCGTGCATGACATCGGCGTCTACACGCACGGCGCCGAGCGCAATGCGGTCTATCTGCGGCAATTGCTCGATGGTGGGCTGAAGGCGCTGGACGAGCTCAAATCGAGCGGCGCCATCTCGGCCTATGGGCTCGGCGTCAACGAGATCGAGGTCTGCCTCGACGTGATGCGACAGGCGACGCTCGACTGCATCCTGCTCGCCGGCCGCTATACGCTGCTCGACCGCTCGGCGGTCGCCGAGCTCTTGCCGCTCTGCGAGGCGGCGCAGACCTCGCTCATTGTCGGCGGCGTCTTCAATTCCGGCATCCTCGCCACCGGGCCGGTGGAAGGCGCGCATTTCGACTATCTGCCGGCGACGCCGGAGGTGCTGGAAAAGGTCGCGGCCATGCAGGCGATCGCAGAGTCCCAAGGCGTGCCGCTTGCCGCTCCGGCCATGCATTTTCCGCTGCAGAACCCGCTGGTCGCCTCCGTCCTGCTCGGTACGGCGCGGCGCTCCAGCCTGGAGCGCAACATGGCACTGGTGGGCCATCGTCTGACGGACGAGCAGTTCGCAGCCTACGAGCCGCATACGCTCGTCGCCCCGCCGCTCGGCACGGAGGCTGTGCGCGTTTGAGACTCCTGACCGCACCCGTGTGCGGATCAAACGTTCCATTTTCACTTTTCGTGGAACGTTGGTGTCATTTTAGTTGCGTGAACCGGCCGTCCGGGTTAGCGTGTGAGCATAAATGCAGGTGGGAGGGGAGGTTGCCGGCGGCCGTTGGAGGCGGTGCCGGCAAGGATGGGGAGGAAATGAAAAAGCGTTTGCATTTCCTTTCCTTTGCAGTAGCTTGCCCCTCGTAAATGTTTTTTATCGATAAAGATCGTGCCGTCCGCGTCTTGCGGCATGATCAGGGAGAGACGTTCCCAAGACGTGTGGAGGAGAACAAAATGACCTTTCTGAAATCGACTCTCAGCCGTCGCGGCTTCACCAGCTTGGCTGGCGCTGCGCTCTTTGCCGCCATGATGCCCGCCGCCTCTATGGCGCAGGACGTCACCATCCCGATCATCGTCAAGGACACGACCTCGTTCTATTGGCAGATCGTGCTCGCCGGCGCCCGCGCGGCCGGCAAGGAGCTTGGCGTGAACGTGCCGGAACTCGGCGCGCAGTCGGAAGCCGACATCAACGGCCAGATCAGCATTCTCGAAAACGCCGTCGCTGGTAGCCCGGCCGCCGTTGTCATCTCGCCGACCGAATTCAAGGCGCTCGGCAAGCCGATCGACGAAGCCGCCAAGTCCGTGCCGGTCATCGGCATCGATTCGGCTGCCGACTCCAAGGCCTTCACCTCGTTCCTGACCACCGACAACACCCAGGGCGGCCGCATTGCCGCTGACGGCCTGGCGGCGGCGATCAAGGAAGCGACCGGCAAGGAAGAGGGCGAGATCGCCATCATCACCAGCCTGCCCGGCGTCGGCTCGCTCGACCAGCGTCGTGCCGGCTTCATGGAACAGATCCAGGCCAAGTATCCGGGCCTCAAGGTCGTGGCTGACAAATATGCCGACGGCCAGGCAACCACCGGCCTCAACATGATGACCGACCTCATCACCGCCAACCCGAACCTCGTCGGCGTCTTCGCCTCCAACCTGATCATGGCGCAGGGCGTTGGCCAGGCGATCGCCGAAAACAAGCTCGGCGACAAGGTGAAGGTCATCGGCTTCGACAGCGACGAGAAGACGGTCGGCTTCCTCAAGGAAGGCGTTCTGGCCGGCCTCGTGGTGCAGGACCCCTATCGCATGGGGTATGACGGCATCAAGACGGCACTCGCCGCCTCCAAGAAGGAGAAGGTCGAGGCCAATGTCGACACCGGCGCCAATCTGGTGACGAAGGCCAACATGGCCGAGCCGAAGATCGACGCTCTCCTGAACCCGAAGATCAACTAAGTCGGACGAGGGCGGTCGGCGAACCCGGCCGCCCTCTTCATCCTGAGCGATCAGCGAAACGTCCCCCGCAGCGCCCATCGCGCCGCGGCGCGGGCCGGTGCGAGTGGAGGTCTTCATGTCAGATGTGCGCGATGCCGGGATCCGCCCGGGCTCCGCTTCGGCCAAGCCGCGCGGGATCAAGATTGCCGGACATCCGGTCCCCAAGGGCCAGCCGATCCTGGAACTGCGCGCGCTGCGCAAGCTCTATGGCGCTGTCGAGGCCTTGAAGCCCGCCAATCTGACTTTCTTGTCCGGTGAGATCCACGCCATCGTCGGCGAGAACGGCGCCGGCAAGTCGACGCTGATCAAGCTCTTGACCGGCGTCATCCGCCGAACCTCCGGCGATATCCTCTGGTGCGGCGAGACGGTCGCGCTCGCCAGCCCGAACGAGGCCATCCAGCGCGGCATCAATGCCGTGCATCAGGAGGTGGTTCTCTGCCCGCATCTTTCGGTCGCCGCCAACATGTTCCTGGGCGACGAGATGGATTCCGGCGGCATCCTCAAGAAGCGCGCCATGACCGACGCGGCCCAGGCCGTGCTCGACGATCTGGGCTTCAGCCTGCCCGCGGCCGCGATGCTCGCCAGCCTGACGATCGGCCAGCAGCAGCTGGTCGCCACCGCCCGCGCCGCGATGCGCGGCACGCAATTTCTCATCTTCGACGAGCCGACCGCCTATCTGACCCGCCAGGAATCGGCGCAGCTCTTCCGCCTGATCCGCCGTCTGCAGGCGGAAGGCGTGACGATCGTCTATATCAGCCACCGCATGGAAGAAGTCTTCGAGCTTGCCGACCGGGTGTCGGTCCTGCGCGATGGCACCCATGTCGGCACGCGGCTGATCGGCGAGACCAATGATGCCGAACTGATCGCGATGATGATCAATCGCAGCCTCGATCAGGTCTATCACAAGGAGCCGATGACCATTGGCGCGCCGATCGTCGAGACGCGCGGGCTCTCCGGTCCCGGGTTCGAGGATGTCTCGCTCACCGTGCGGGCGGGCGAGATCGTCGGTCTCTACGGCCTGATCGGCGCCGGCCGCAGTGAGTTCGCCCTCGGCCTTTATGGCCGCGAGAAGGTCACGGCCGGCGAGGTCTATTGGGAAGGCCGCAAGGTCGAGATCCGCAACGAACGTCAGGCCATGGATCTCGGCATTGCGCTGGCGCCTGAAAGCCGGCGCGACCAGGGGCTCTGCCTCAACCTGCCGATCGGCCTCAACATCAACCTGCCGGTGTTCGACCGGCTGTCGCGCGGGCTGGCGATCAGCCGCAAGCGCGAGCACGAGAATGCCGACCGGCAGATCAATGATCTGAAGATCAAGACGCCGACGCGCCGCGTGCTCGCCTCCGCCATGTCGGGCGGCAACCAGCAGAAGATCGTCATCGGCAAGTGGCTGAGCCATGGCGCCAAGCTCTTCATCTTCGACGAGCCGACGGTCGGCGTCGACGTCGGCACCAAGGCGGAGATCTATCGGCTGATGGGCCGGCTTCTGGAGCAGGGTGCGGGGATCATCCTGATCTCCTCCTATCTGCCGGAAGTCTACGAGCTGGCCGACCGGCTGCATGTGTTCCGCCAGGGTCGCCTGGTGGCGAGCCATGATTATCGCAGTGCCTCGCATGAAGAAGTTCTGTCGCAGGCCATCGGCGTCTGACGCCGTGATCACGTGAGTTTTGAGAGTAAGGGAGGGCAAACCATGAGCGTTGAGACCGCAACGGAGACCGCGCGCGTGCCGCGCAAGGGCATGAACATCCTGTTCGGGCTGACCCTGCTCGGGCTCCTCTTGTTCCTGTGGCTGCTGCTGGGTCTCGCGACCGCCAGTTTCTGGACCCCCAACAATATCTCGAACCTGCTGCGCCAGGGCGCGATGACGGCGATCCTTGCGGTCGGCCAGACTTTCGTCATCATCACGGCCGGCATCGATCTTTCGGTCGGCGCGGTGGTGGGCTTCACGAGCGTTGCGCTCGCCTGGCTGCTCGCCCACGGCGTGCCGCTCTGGCCGGCCATGGCGATCACGCTGCTGATCGGCGTCGCGATCGGCGCCTTTCATGGCTTCGGCATCGTCCGCATGGGCCTGCCGCCCTTCATCATCACGCTGGCGACGCTCACCTCGCTGCGCGGCATCGGCCTGCTCATCACCAATGGCTCGACCATCTCGATCAGCCATGAAGGTTTCACCCAGTTCTCCCGTGCCGATTTCCTCGGCATTCCCAGCCTGTTCTGGATGGTGCTGGTCGTTGCGGTTCCCGCCTATGTCTATCTGCACCTGAGCCGCTGGGGACGCTATCTCTTCGCCGTCGGCTCCAATCGCGAGGCCGCGCGGCTCTCGGGCGTCAATGTCGATCGCACCATCTATGTCGCCTACATCCTCTCCTCCACCTGCGCCGCTTTCGTCGGCCTGCTGCTCGCCTCGCGCATCGGCATCGGTAACGCCACACAGGCGGAAGGCTGGGAGCTTCAGGCGATCGCCTCCTCGGTCATCGGCGGCACCAGCCTGTTCGGCGCGGTCGGTTCGGTCCAGGGGCCGCTTCTCGGGGCCTTCATCCTCGCTACCATCAACAATGGCGCGAACCTGATGAACCTCAACTCCTTCTGGCAGCGCATCATCACCGGCGGCCTCATCATCGTCATCGTCTATTTCGACCAGCTGCGCAGGCGCGGAAGCCGCTAAGCGCGCGCAAGAAGGTAAGGACAGCATCATCATGAAAGCGGCGATCTGCCAGGAGCCGGGGCGGCTCGAACTCTCCGAGCAGCCGGCCCCCGGCGCGCTCCAGCCCGGCTGGGCTAGGCTCGCCGTCAGCCATGTCGGCATCTGCGGCACCGATTACCACATCTACGAAGGCAAGCATCCCTTCCTCGCCTATCCGCGTGTCATGGGCCACGAGGTCTCGGCGCGGGTGATCGAGGCGGCGCCGGATGTGGCGATCGCGCCCGGCACGCTGGTGGTGGTCAACCCCTATCTCTCCTGCGGCCACTGCATTGCCTGCCGCAAGGGCAAGCCCAATTGCTGCCAGAGGATCGAGGTGCTCGGCGTTCACCGCGACGGTGCGCTCTGCGAGGAAATCCTGGTCCCGGCCGGCAACCTCTATCCCGCCGGCGATCTAACGCCGGAAGCGGCGGCGACGGTCGAGTTCCTGGCAATCGGGGCGCATGCCGTGCGCCGCGCCGCCGGCGCGCCGGGATCGCGGGCACTCGTGATCGGCGCCGGGCCGATCGGGCTCGGTACCGCGCTCTTCTCCCGTATTGCCGGCCATGAGGTAACGCTGCTCGATGCCAGCGCCGAGCGGCTGGCCATGGCGCGCGAGCATTTCGGCTTTGCCGAGGGCATCACCGCCGGGGCCGATACGCTGGAGCAGGTGCTGGCCGCGACGGAAGGCGATGGGTTCGACCTCGTCTTCGACGCGACCGGCCATGGCGGCTCCATGCAGGCGGCCTTTGCCTTCGTGGCGCAGGGCGGAACGCTGATCTTCGTCAGCGTCGTCAAGGACGAGATCCGCTTTTCCGACCCCGAATTCCACAAGCGCGAGATGACGCTGATCGGCAGCCGCAATGCGACGCGCGAAGATTTCGAGCATGTCATGGCGTCGATCCGCGCCGGTGCGGTGCCGGTCGACCGGCTGATCACGCACCGCACGACGCTCGATCAGGTAATCGGCGACCTGCCGCGCTGGGCACATGAGAAAACCGGGCTGATCAAGGCCGTCGTCCGCATTTCAGCCTGAAATGTCAGGAGGCGAGCATGATCTCGTCACGCACCTCGCAGCCGACAAGGCTGCGGGCGAGATCCACGGCACGGCGGCGCAAATCGTCGCTGCCGATCGTGCCGTCCAGCACCAGCGCCGAGCCGCTCTGGCGCACCACGATCTCCGCGTCGTCCAGATCGCTCTCGTAGAGCAGCGCCGAAGCGACCGAGGCAGCGGCGGCAGCGAGGTTGGGCGTGCGGGCGGCAGCGGAAGTAAACAGGCCCATGAACATGACGGTTGCTCCTTTTGAAGGAATCGCGATTCATTCTGTTCATCTGGCGTTCATCTTCGCACGATCCGCTGCCCGCGTCACCCCGATGACGCGGATGTGATCTCCAACGAATTGGACGTGGTTAAGGCGAACGGCCATAAGGCCGGAAACTATTTTAAGGCAGACGGGACAGCGCTGGCTGGCCCAAGGAGGATGAGCATGAGCCCCTACGAGATCTACCGGCAAGGAATCTTCGTCGGCCGGGTTTGGCGGGAGGATGTCGGCGGGCCGTCGCTCGTGACCCTGAGGAACGGGCAGGTCGTGGACGTGACCAGTCCCGCCGTGCCCACCATGCGGGACCTGATGGAGCAGCAGGATCCGGTCTCCTTCCTCGCCGACCATTCGGGCGAGACGCTGGGCGCCGTCGAGGACCTGCTGGAAGGGCGGTTTCAAGGCATCCGCCTGCTGGCGCCGGTCGATCTCCAGGCCGTCAAGGCCTGCGGAGTCACCTTTGCGCGCTCCATGCTGGAGCGGGTGATCGAGGAGAAGGCGGCCGGCAATCCGGATCTTGCTGCCAAGGTGCGCACGCGCATCGGCGCGCTGATCGGCGACAGCCTGCGCGACCTGAAGGCGGGCTCACCCGAGGCCGAGCGCGTCAAGGCGGCGCTGATCGAAGAGGGCGTCTGGTCGCAATATCTGGAGGTCGGGATCGGCCCGGATGCCGAGGTCTTCACAAAGGCGCCGGTTCTCGCTTCGGTCGGCCATGGCGCCGATGTCGGCATTCACCCGATCTCGCGCTGGAACAATCCGGAGCCGGAAATCGTGCTCGCCGTCGACAGCCGCGGGGCGATCAAGGGCGCGACGCTCGGCAACGACGTCAACCTGCGCGATGTCGAAGGGCGTTCGGCGCTGCTTCTCGGCAAGGCCAAGGACAACAATGCATCCTGCGCCATCGGCCCCTTCATCCGTCTCTTCGATGAGAGCTTCTCGCTGGACGACGTGCGGCAGGCGGAGCTTGAACTGACGGTCGAAGGGGAGGATGGCTTCGTAATGAAGGGTGCAAGCCGGATGAGCGAAATCAGCCGCGATCCGACCGATCTCGTCGCCCAGACGATCGGCGCACATCATCAATATCCGGATGGGCTGGTGCTGTTTCTCGGCACGCTATTCGCGCCGGTCGAGGATCGCGATGCTCCCGGTCAGGGCTTCACCCACCATGTGGGCGATCGGGTGACCATTGCCAGCGAGAAGCTGGGAGCGCTGACCAATCGGGTACGGCTGACGACGGAGTGTGCGCCCTGGAGTTTCGGCATCGCCGATCTCATGCGCAATCTGGCATCGCGCGGGCTGCTGAAGGTGGGGGCCTGAAGCGTCGGCCCCTCGACCCGGCGCCGCGGGACGCCGGCTTCATGGTCTTGGCTTAGAAGCCGCGCTGCTGGCGCTTGGCCGTGTCGCGCGGTGCGGCGTCGCTGCGGGGGGCAACAAAGCTGTCCCAGATCCGGCTGCGAACCGCGGCGGTCTGGAAGCTGTGCTTGGCGTTCATGGTCGTCTCCACTGTCTGTTGCGCCCCTTCTACAGAGATCCGCCAGAAAGTGGTGTGCGTTCTGCGCATCGCTGCTGCGCGGCAGCGGGAGACCGGGCGATGCCGGCTGATGTTCCGGTTGCGTGTCAACGAGCGATGATCATGAGGGCATAGGCACAGAGCACGATGACCGTCACCAGGCAGCGCAGGCGGAAATACCAGGCCTTTTGCCGGCCGGCGCGGTAGGCAACCGAATCGCAGCCAAGCAGCAGGATGAAGGCGCCCGCCTGGAGGAGAAGGGCAAGAAGAAGGGGCAGCGGAACGATCAGCGTCGCGAAGAGGACCAGTGCCACGGCATTGGAGAGTAGCAGCAGGAGAGCGACCTTGAGGCCGTGAATCTCCGCCTGCATCCAGATCGTGCCCGCCATGAAACTACCGATCACGGCGCCATAGGCGAGGAAGGCGTGGGCGAGGCTGCCGGGCGGAAGGTCTGCGAAGAGGCGCAGCTCCAGCCCGGCACTATGGCCGATCGCCAGAGCCAGAAAGGGCAGGGCGCCGAGGAGCGTCAGGGTCTGCGTCAGGCGCTTCGATCGGTCCATGCGGTCCTCCTCAGGATAAATCGGAAAGCGCTGCCGCGAGGCTCTCACCGCTCTCAAAGGCCGCCTCCACCCGGTTTGCCCGGCACCAGTCGCCACAGGCGGCAAGGCCCTGATCCGCATCGAGAAGATGCGGCAGGCCGGCGGGATGCTCGACATTGGCATAGCGCCAGCGGTGCAGGTCGAGCCAAGGCGGGGCCGAGAGGTCAAGGCCGGTCAACTCCTTCAGTGCCGCCAGCATCCTCGCTTCGATCGTCGCGCGATCCACCTCCAGATGCGCCTCCGCCCAGTCGTTGCGGCTATGCGCCACCCAGCTTTCGGCCGGACCGCGGCCGGGCTTGGAGGTGTTGCGGGCCAGGAAGGACAGGACCGGATGGTCGATCCGCGCGGCCTCGACCGGCAGATCGAGCGGGGCGACGAGGCCGACCATCAGCGTGAAGCAGCCGCTCATTCGGGCCGCGGCCAACGGGGCCTGCAGGGGCGACACCTTTGGCAAGAGGCGGGCGGCCTGAGGCGCGGGGACGGCCGCCACCACCACGTCGAACGGGCCGTGGGCCGCGCCGGTCTTGTCTCGCAGCGTCCAGCGCCTTGCGCTGCCTTCGATGGCTGAAATCTCCGTCTCTCGCCGCAGGTCGAGGCCCTCCGCCAGAAAGGCGGCAAGCCCGTTCATGCCGGGCGTCCCGACATAGCGCGGCTCGGAGGCGTGAGACGGTCGTTCTTCCCGGTCCGGCAGCCGGACGAGATCCACTGTCCAGGGTGCCACTGCTCCGGCCGCCTCTGCCGCAGCGACAAGGTCGCGGAAGGTCGGCGAGCGGGCGGTGAAATATTGTGCGCCATGATCGGCCTCGAAGCCGTCACGACTCCGATGGGCCATGCGCCCGCCGGGTCCGCGGCTCTTCTCGAACAGCGTCACCGCCGCCGTGCCCGCAAGCGCGCGGGCGACGGTCAGGCCGGCAAGTCCGGCACCTATGATCGCGATTCGCCTCGCCATCACGGCCTACTCCGTCCGGAGCGCTTGGATCATGCGCCGCTCACTTCGAGATCGAAGACCAGCACGCCCTCGACCCCGCCAGCGGCGGCCGCGACGATCAGGGCGCCAAGCCGGCGATGTTCATCGTCGACCAGATAGGCGTCGCGCGCGGCGGCATGGTCGAAGTCGATGATGAAGCCCTCGGCAAAACCCTTGTCCATTCCCGTTTCGGGAGAGACGTTCGGCCCGTGATGCACGGTCCGCATGCCGGCGACCCGTTCGCCGAGCGCGGCGATCCCGCGATAGATTTCGGCCTTCTCAGCCGGGGTGACGGCCGGACGGAAACGAATGAAGACGCAGTGTCGGATCATGATCTTATCCTTGGAAGAACGGGAAGCGTCCTCGAGCGAGCAGCGCCCTATACGATTCGGCAATCCGGATGGATCGCCACGGGATAAACGCTGCAGGACAGCGTATGTCGGCGCTCGGCGCTCATGGGGTGGCCAGGCGGTGTATTGCGCAGCGGCCCGCGCCGAATGCCGCGGTCAGTCCTGCGCGCCCGACAGGCCGAACAGGGTTTCCAGAAGCTCGAGCCGCGCCCCGCCGTCGGCGGTTTCCCGGGCGAGGAGCAGCCGGCCATCCTTCACCTTCAACGGCCCGCCCTGGCGCAGGCGCCGCGTGGTGGCGGCGGCCGGCTTGCGGGAGAAGCTGAAGGCGAGCGCCAGCGGGCCGCCGTCGATGTCGGTCATGCGGTGGGCGCCAGCCGCAACGGTCAGGCGCGCCAGGCGAAGCAGCGTCAGCACCTCCGGCGGGCACGAGCCGAAGCGATCCTCCATCTCCTCCTCGATCCGATCGACTTCGGAGAGGCGCTGCGCCTTGAGCAGACGGGAATAAAGCGTCAGCCGGACGGCGGGATCCGGCACATAGTCGTCCGGCAGGCGACCGTCGAGACCGATCCTAAGTGTTGGGCGCTGGAACAGCCGGTTGCCCACCGCGCGCTCGCCGCCCACGGCCGCGGCCAGCAGCTCCTGATAAAGGCTGGTGCCGATGACCTTCACATGGCCGGCCTGATCCTCGCCGAAGAGATCGCCGGTGCCGCGCAGGTCGAGATCCTGCTGGCTGATGGCGAGGCCGGCACCGAGCCGGTCGTTGGACACGAGCACGGAAAGCCGCGCCGTCGTCTCCTCCGACACCGCCTCGCCGGGGGGCGTGGTGAGATAGGCGATGCCCTGCATGCGGCCGCGCCCGACCCGGCCCCGAAGCTGATGCAGCTGCGCCAGGCCAAACCGCTCGGCATCCCAGATAAGGATCGTATTGGCGCGCGGCACGTCAAGCCCGCTTTCGATGATGTTGGTCGAGAGCAGGATATCGCCCTTGCCCTCCGCAAAGCCGACCATCACCTCGTCCACCTCCGCCGCCGGCAGCTTGCCATGGGCGATGCGGAGCGACAGATCGGGCACCAGCTCGCGAAGCAGCGCCTCGACCGTCGCCAGATCCTCGATCCGCGGCACGACGACGAAGGATTGCCCGTCGCGCCGCTTCTCCCGCATCAGCGCGGTGCGGGCTGTGGCGGGGTCGAAGGGGGCGAGGAAGGTGCGTACCGGGCGCCGGCGGGCAGGCGGCGTGGTGAGCAGGCTCACATCCTGAAGGCCGATCAACGCTTGTTGCAGCGTGCGCGGGATGGGCGTCGCGGTCATGACCAGCACATGCAGGCCGGGGCTCAAGCGGCGGATGGACGCCTTGTCCCGCGCGCCGAACTTGTGCTCCTCGTCGATGATCATCAGCCCCGGCTTGGCGAAGCCGACATCGCGCGCCAGCACTGCAGAGGTGGCGACGACGATATCGATGCTGCCCTCCTTCAGCGCAGCCTTGACGCGCTTCGCCTGGGCCGGCTTGACCAGGCGCGAGAGCAGGGCGACCCGCTTGCCCGTGCCGGCGAAGCGGCGCTCGAAGGTCGCCTGGTGCTGGCGGGCAAGGACGGTGGTCGGGGCCAGCACGATGACCTGGTGGCCGGAGAGCGCTGCGATGGCCGCCGCACGCAGCGCGATCTCGGTTTTGCCGAAGCCGACATCGCCGCAGATCAGCCGGTTCATCGGCCGGCCGGAGGCGAGATCGGCCCGCACCGCCTCGATCGCGGCAGACTGGTCGGGAGTTTCCGGGAAGGGGAAGCGGAGCGCGAAGCGTGCATAGGCCTCGCGCGGGGCGACGAGGGTGGGTGCGGCGGTGGCGGCCCGCTGGCGCGCGAGTTTGGCGAGCTTGCGGGCCGCCTGGTCGATCTCGCGCGAGACGATCGCCCGTTTCTTCGACCAGGCATCCGTGTGCAGCCGGTCGAGCGAGACGGTTTCGGGCGCCGAGCCATAGCGCCAGATCCGGCCGAAGTCGCGCATCAGCACGCGGACGGAGCTGTCGCCGTGATAGGTCAGCCGCGCCGTATCAGTGGCGACCCCATCGATCTCCACCGTTTCCACCGCCGCCAGCAGCCCGACGCCGTGATCCTGGTGAACGACGACATCGCCGACGGCAAGGTCCGGGTCGCGCAGCGTGGCGCCATTCTCGCCGGTCTCCGTCGCATGGCCGAAGAGATCGGCGGCGGCGATCACCGTCAGCCGCGCCTCGCGATCGATGAAACCCTTCTCGAGCTCGAAAGCACCCTTGAAGAGCGGCCCCTCATCAAGATCGGTGAAGCGCTCCACGGCCTCGAAGCGGTGTCCGAGCCGTTCCTCGAGGCGCTTGAGGAGCGCGGCCAGGCGCGGATGCCGGCCGGTGACGAGCACGCGCTGTCCCTTGTCCAGTTCCTCGCGCAAAAAGGCGCGCGGCGCTGCCGGCTCGGCCCGCATGTCCGGCAGCCGCTCGGCGCCGGGCAGGATGAAGGTCGCGACCGCATGGCGGGCGAGATCGGTCTTCCATTCCTTGGCGGAAAGATAAAGGGTCGATTGCCCCTCGCGCAGACCGCCGAGCTCGCATTGGGCGCTGCGCGCTTCGGCGATCGTGTCCAGCGCCGCGTCCAGCCGCGCGTCCATTTCCTCCGCCAGCAGCAGCCGGCAGGGCGGCAGCAGTTCGAGAACCGAGGGCAGCTGGCCATAATGGCGGAAGAGCGTGCGCTCCATGTCGCCCGACTGCCCTTCCTCACCATCCGAGAGCGCACCGATCAGCTCTGAGGCCGGGCCGAACAGCATTGTGTCGAGCGTCTGGACGCTGCGCTGCGTTTCGGGATCATAGACGCGCAGCTCCTCGACGATCTGATCCTCGGAGAGCACGATGCGCATCGGATGTTCCCAGCCGGCCGGGAAGATCTCGACCATCTCCTCGCGAAAGCTCACCTCGCCCGGCTCATCGACCACGCTGTCGGAGAGATAGCCGGTCTCCTCGGTAAAGCGCTCGAAGGCGGCGCGGTCGAAGGGCTTGCCGGTCTCGATCGTCAGCCGCGTCCCCCGGATCACGTCGAGCGGCGGCACGCGCTGAAGCAGGGCGTCAAGGGGCGCGATCAGGATGTGGCGGCTCTTGCCGGCCTCGTCCAGCCAAACCCGCAGCGCATCCATCCGCCGGCCCATGGCGCGGCGGGAAGGGAGGATTCGGTCATAGGGCAGGCAGTCCCAGGGCGGCAGCAGCACCGGGCCGCTTTCGGGCGCCAGCGCCTCCAGCGCCCGAGCGATCGCCATGGCGGTCGATTCGGTGCGCGCCACATAGAGGAGCGGCTGCCCGCTTTCGGCCAGCGCCCGCAAAAGCCGGGTCGCGATCAGGGAGGCGGAGAGGCGGAGCGGCGGGGTGGTGACAATGTCCGGAGCCGGCGGTGTCTGCGAAGGCTGAGGGTGCGTTTCGTCGATGGGAAGCGCGGTACTGACAGACGCTGCGGACACGGGAACCTCGAACTGGAGCCGGCAGGGCGGCACGTCGCCACCCTGCGCGAGAGGTTCATTCAATCATCCGGCGGCGCCAAAGTTCCCGCCGTCGAATGTCATCCACAGGCTTACGCGGTTCTCGCGCGCGGCAGCCGGGGCAGGAGCACGGTCAAGAGCCCCAGGAGCGGCAGGTAGGAGCAGATGCGGTAGACGAACTCGATCCCTTCCCGGTCGGCGAAGAGGCCGAGCACCGCCGCGCCGATGCCGCCGAAGCCGAAGGCAAAGCCGAAGAACAGACCGGCAATCAGCCCGACGCGGCCGGGCACCAGCTCCTGCGCGAAGACGACGATGGCCGAGAAGGCGGAGGAAAAGATGAAGCCGATCAGCACCACCAGCACCGAGGTCCAGACCAGGTTTGCGTAAGGCAGCATCAGCGCGAAGGGGATGACGCCGAGGATCGAGAACCAGATGACGACGCGGGCGCCGAAGCGGTCGCCGATCGGTCCGCCGAAGAAGACGCCTGTCGCGGAGGCGCCGAGGAACAGGAACAGCAGAAGCTGCGCATCCTGCACGCCGACGCCGAATTTCTCGATCGTGTAGAAGGTGAAGTAACTGGAGATACTGGCGAGGTAGGCGTTCTTTGTGGCGGTTAGGACCACGAGCACGGCCAGCGTGAAGAAGACCTGCCGGCGCGGCAGCGGGAAGGCGCGGCTGGCCGGCGGCCGGCCGGCCATGCTGCGGCGGTGGCGGGTGTACCAGACGCTGACGAAGGAGAGGATGGCGAAACCCGCGAGCGCGATCAGCGAGAACCAGCCGAGGCTCGCCTGGCCGTGCGGGATGACGATGAAGGCGGCGAGCAGCGGGCCGATCGCCGTGCCGGTATTGCCGCCGACCTGGAAGACAGATTGCGCGAGGCCGTGGCGGCCGCCGGACGCAACCCGCGCCACGCGCGAGGCTTCCGGGTGGAAGATCGCCGAGCCGATGCCGATCAGGCAGGCGCCGAGAACCAGGATCGGGAAACTGTTGGCGAAGGCGAGCGTCAGCAGGCCTGCACAGGTGGAAAGCATGGCGACCGGCAGCGAGAAGGGCATGGGCCAGCGATCCGTGACCACGCCGACGGCCGGCTGCAGCAGCGAGGCCGTGACCTGGAAGGCGAAGGTGAGCAGGCCGATTTGCACGAAATCGAGCGCATAGCTTTCCTTCAGCAGCGGGTAGAGCGAGGTCAGCAGCGATTGCATGATGTCGTTCAGCATATGGCAGATGCTGGCGGCGAAGATGATCGAGAAGGTGGTCTTCTCGAGGCTGACGCCGGCAGCGGCGCCGGGTACGGTGCCGGCAGCGGGCGAAAGCGGGGCGGGGGATACGACACTGGCCATGGGAGCTCCTCGGCTGAAGCCGGATGCGACGCAACGGTGCGAATGGCGTTCCTCTATCGTGATTGACGCTGGCCTGCTTTTGCGATCTGGTCGCATTCTTTCGTGAGTGGGCCAGATTTGCGCCATGACGTCCGATTATCGTCTCTCTTCTGCACCGCCCGATGGCGATGACCACCGTGCGAGCCTCCAGCGCATCGACGGCGCCAATGAGGCGGTCTATGCGCTCCGCCGCGTCTATCCGCTCGGTTACCGTTCGCCGCGGCACTCGCACCGCAAGGCGCAGCTTTGGGGCGCGCGGCGCGGCGTCGTCATGGTCTCCACCGCCGATGGTCGCTTCATGGTGCCGCCCGGGCACGGGCTCTTGATCCCGGCTGGGCTCGAGCATGGGTCGGAGGCGATGAGCGAGGTGGAGATGCTGTCGATCTACGTCTCGCCGCAGCATGGCGGAGTGGAGCGGCCGCGGGTGGTGGAGATCACGCCGCTCGCCCGCAGCCTGATGCAGGATCTGGTGGCAGAGGAGGGGCGCCCGCCGGACGCCAACCGCCAGCAGCTGGTCATGAACCTGCTGCTCGACGAAATCCCCCGCCTGCCGCACCGGCCGCTCGGCCTCCCGATCCCGAGCCATGATGGATTGGCGCGGCTCTGCCGCCGCTTCCTGAAGGCGCCCTCCGCCACCGAGAGCATCGATGACTGGGCGGCAGCCCTTGCCATCAGCCGCCGCAGCTTCACGCGGCTGTTTCGCGCCGAGATCGGCCTCAGCTTCGTCACCTGGCGCCAGCAGGCTTGCCTCTTCGCCTCCCTGCCGAAGCTCGCCTCCGGCGAGAGCGTCACCTCGGTCGCGCTCGACGCCGGCTATGAAAACATTGCGGCTTACACGACCATGTTCCGCCGCATGCTCGGCAGCCCGCCCAGCACCTATTTTCGCGACCGCTTTCAGTCGGCAGCGGCCGACGCTTCAGCGGCGCGCAAGCTCTGAATGATCTTGTCGGAGCCGGCGGCCGTGTTTTACAAACGTGGCCGAGGTTTTGGCAGGGCTGCCTTGGGGGAGGGGGCGGCCGACTCAGGGGGCTTCGCGCCGATGACGAGCATGAGTGACCGGCTGGCGCGCGCCACCGAAATTGTCGACGAGGCGATGGGCGCCGCGCTCGCCTTCTTTGAGGCGCGCGGCAGCATCGCGGCCCGCGCCAAGGGCGTGCAGGATTTCGTTTCAGAGGCCGATACCAGCGTCGAGCAGCTGATCCGCGCGCGTCTCGCCCAGCACTTCCCGGATGAAGCGATCGTCGGCGAGGAGATGGGTGGCGAGGCCGGCGAGGCCTATTGGATCATCGACCCGATCGACGGCACGACCAATTTCCTGCGCGGCTCGCCGCTCTTCGGCATTTCGCTCGGCTTCGTGCGCGCCGGCCAGCCGGAGCTCGGCGTCGTGGCGCTGCCGGCCTTCGGCGAGGTCTATTCCGCGGCTGCGGGCGAAGGGCTCTACCGCAACGGCCAGCCCTTCCAGCGCATCGTGCCCTTCGAGGAAATCCGAGTCCTGTCCTTGGGCGATAGCGCCGCGATCTATCTGGAAGAGGTGGCCGCGCTCAATCTCGGCCTCAGGCGTGCCGGCTTCGTGGTTGAATCGATCCAGTCCACCTCGGTCGGCCTTGCCTTCGCCGCCCGCGGCACCTTTGACGGCCATCTGCAGAAGCAGACCACCATGTGGGACCTGGCCGGTGGCGCCGTCATTGCGCGCGAAGCCGGGCTCGATGTCCGCATCGGCATCAAGACTGGCACCGAGAGTCCCTGGATCGCTGCCGCGACACCGGAGCTGATGGCGGCGACCGAGGCGCTCTGGCCCGAAATCTGCCTGCCGGCGCAGGAACTTGTGGCCGCGGAGTAATCGGCCTCTTGCCTTTCCATCGCTGCCGCTAGCTCTTGTCGCGGAAGGGTTGGTAGGGGGTTTCATGCGCATCCAGTTGTTTGACCTGACCGGTCGGCGGGCGCTGGTCACCGGCTCGTCGCAGGGCATCGGCCTGGCGCTGGCGCGGGGTCTCGCCGCGGCCGGGGCCGAGGTGATCCTCAACGGGCGCGATGCGGGCAAGCTCGAGGCGGCGCTTGCCGAGGTGCCGGGCGCCACCACGCTCGCCTTCGACGTGACCGATCACCAGGCAGCCCGCACCGCAGTCGACGGGTTCGAGGCGGAGACCGGGCCGATCGATATCCTGGTCAACAACGCCGGCATGCAGCATCGCGCGCCGCTGGAGGAGTTTCCGGCCGATGCCTTCGAGCGGCTGCTGCAGACCAACATCGCCAGTGTCTTCCATGTCGGCCAGGCGGTGGCGCGCCACATGATCGCCCGCGGCAAGGGCAAGATCGTCAATATTGCCAGCGTCCAGGCAGCCCTCGCCCGCACCTCGATCGCGCCCTATACAGCGACCAAGGGTGCCGTCGCCAATCTGACCAAGGGCATGGCGACCGACTGGGCAAAGTATGGGCTGCAATGCAACGCGATCGCGCCCGGTTACTTCGAAACGCCGCTGAATGCGGCGCTCGTCGCCGATGCCGCCTTTACCGACTGGCTGCAGAAGCGCACGCCGGCCGGGCGCTGGGGGCAGGTGGACGAACTCATTGGCGCCTGCCTGTTTTTGGCCTCCGACGCCTCCTCCTTCGTCAACGGCCATACGCTCTATGTCGATGGCGGCCTGACGATCTCGCTCTAGGAGCATTTCCAGCCGCAACATGGTCGCCTCGGCGTCGGACAACGTAGCGAAACAAGGTTCTAGCGTCAGGCGTCGCTGACGGTGAAGCGGCTCTCCATCCGCCAGTCCTCCGGTAGCGGCCGTGTTTCGCCGGTCAGCGTCACCGTCGTGCGCAGGCGGATGTCGGCGCTCGACGCGCCGACCATCAGGTCGATCTCGCCGGGCTCGACGATGCGGATGCCGCCCGGCCCGGTAAAGGCGAGCATGTCCGTCGGCAGGTGGAAGGTGACGCGACGGCTCGTTCCCGCCTCGAGATGGAGGCGGCCGAACCCTTTCAGCTCCTTGACCGGCCGGACGACGGAGGTGACGCGGTCGCGGCTATAGAGCTGCGGCACGGCGAAGCCCGCGCGGTCGCCCATGTTGCGGATCGTCAGGCTGAGCACGATCGTGCCGGTGGCCAGATCGACGCGCTCGTCGGCAAGCGACAGATCCTCATAGTCGAAGCGCGTGTAGCTGAGCCCATGGCCGAAAGGATAGGCGCTGCCGAAATGGCGGGCGATCGGTGTGCCGGCACTTTTGAGCTTGTGATTGTAGAAATAGGGCGCGGCGCCGGCGCTGCGCGGCACGGAGAGGGTCAGCCGGCCGGAGGGCTCGACCGCGCCGGTCAGTATGTCGAGAAGAGCGGGTCCGCCCTGCTGCCCGCCGAACCAGGCCATGACCAGCGCCGCCAGCTTCGGCTCCAGCCCGCCCAGCGTGTAGGGCCGTCCGGAGGTCAGCACCACGATCACGGGCTTGCCCGTCTCGACCACGGCTTCGAGCAGCTGCTGCTGCACGCCGGGCAGCTCGAGGCTATCCACGTCGGAACCTTCCCCGACCGTACCGGTCTGGAAGATGCCGGAGAGATCGCCGAGGAAGAGGATGGCGATGTCGGCGGCCTCTGCCGCCGCCACCGCCTCCGGAATGAGATCGAGCCTTGTGGAAAGCGTCGAGGCCTGGGCGAGGCTGGTGCTGTCGTCGACATCGCCGGGAAAGACCGGCGCGCCGAAGCGGCGCTCCTCGAGGATGTGGCAGCCCTTGGCATAGGTTACCCGGTTGGCACCATAGGCGGACTCGAAGGCAGCGCGCGGGGTCACCACCTCCCGCGTCGCCTCCACCTCGTCCTTGACGATCAGATGGACGGGGAAGGAATAGTCCCCGAGCAGCGCGAGCGGATCGTCGGCCGTCGGGCCGATCAGCGCAATGCTCGGCGTGCCCATGAGTGGCAGGATGCCGTTGTTCTCGAGGATCGTCACCGATTGGGTGGCGACCGTGCGGGCGAGCTCAACGGTCTCCGGCGCCTGCAGCGTCACGGCGTTCTCGTCGGCGTAAGGCTTCTCGAACAGGCCGATGCGGACCTTCTCGGTGAGGATCCGCCGGACGATCTCGTCGACGGTCTCGATCGTGATGAGGCCGCGTTTCAAAGCCTCCTCCAGATGCGTGCTGCAATCCTCGCCCGGCAGCTCGATGTCGAGCCCTGCATTGAAGGCAAGTGCGGCAGCCTCGGCGCGATCGCTGGCCACGCCATGATGCTGGTAGAGCAGGCTGACGCCGACATAATCGGCGACGATCAGGCCGTCGAATCCCCAGCGCTCGCGCAGCACCGTGGTCAGCAGGTGGCGGGAGGCGTGCAGCGGCTCGCCGTCGATATCGTGATAGGCCGGCATGACGGAGGCCGCCTGGCCGAGCTTCACCGCCATCTCGAAGGGCAGGAGGAAGGTGTCGTTTAACTCGCGCCAGCCGAGATGCACCGGCGCATGGTTGCGCCCGCCTTCGGAGAAGGAATGGCCGGCATAGTGTTTCAGCGTCGCGAGGAGATCGCGCTTCTCGCCCTGCAGGCCGCGCACATAGCGGGTGGCGAGCACGCCGACCAGATAGGGATCCTCGCCGATCGTTTCCTCCGTCCGGCCCCAGCGGGCATCGCGCGCCACGTCTAGAACCGGGGCGAGCCCCTGATGGCAGCCGATCGCTCTGGCCTCCACTCCGATCGCCCGGCCCACGGCCTCGATCAGCTCCGGGTTCCAAGTGGCGCCATAGGCGAGCGAGGAGGGGAAGAGCGTCGCTCCCCGCGCCATGACGCCGGAAAGGCACTCCTCATGCGACATGACGGGAATGCCGAGCCGGGTCTCCTCCAGCAGAAACTTCTGCAGCCGGTTGAGCGCCTTGACGCCCGCCACCGGGTCGATCGGCCGCGAGCCGAGCGGCCGGGTGATCTGGCCGAGGCCGAAGGAGAGGATGCGTTTCAGCTGGTCCGGATCGGTCGCACCCGTGAATTCGTCGGTGCGCACCGTGTGGTTGCCGTCTTCCGAGAGGATCAGCCAGAGCGCATGCATCTGCGCCGCCTTCTCGTCCAGCGTCATGCGCCCAAGAAGATCGGCCACGCGCACGTCCGGCGTCAGGGCCGCATTTCTGTAAGGCAAGGTCATGGTTCGTCTCTCCCGTTGTTCATCCAGGCCCGCAACCTTCTCCTCAGGCGCCTGGCCGAATTTTTGAGGAACGTACGTCATCTTCGTCGCCCAGACCAGCCGCCGTTCGCTGCTCCCGCCAATTCCGTCAGGCACCGATGACCTACGAGCTGAAGAAGCGGAGAGGATCGCGCGCCGTTCGAGCGTCTGCGGCAGACGCGGTGGACGACGAAGGAGCGCTTCCCGCCGCCGAGTCGAAATGCCGGTTTGACAACCATCCGCAAGCTTTGCCATACCCGTCGGCGAGCGTGAGAGGAGCGTGCAGGCGGGTTCAGTCCCGCAGCGGTGGTGCGCCCTCGTGAAAGGCAACAGGAAAGGCTCTCACATGTCCAAGCTTGAACAACTGCGCGCAATGACCACGGTCGTCGCGGATACGGGCGACATCGAGGCGGTGGCGCGCCTGAAGCCGGTCGATTGCACCACCAACCCAACCATCGTTCTCAAGGCCCTCAGCACGCCGCTGTTCGACGAGATCAACGCCGAGGCGATCCGCTGGGCGAAGTCGCAGAGCACCAGCGGCGATGCGCTGGTCGGTGCCGTCGCCGATCGCCTAGCCGTCTCTGTCGGCGCGGAACTGACCAAGCTCGTGCCCGGCCGCGTCTCGACCGAGGTCGATGCCGACCTGTCCTTCGACACGGAAGGCTCGATCGCCAAGGCCCGTCAGATCATCGCGGCTTACAAGGAGCGCGGCATCGAACGCGACCGAATTCTGATCAAGCTCGCTTCCACCTGGGAAGGCATCCGCGCCGCGGAAGTGCTGCAGAAGGAAGGCATCGACTGCAACCTGACGCTTCTCTTCAGCATGGCCCAGGCCGTCGCCTGCGCCGACGCCAAGGTCTTTCTCATCTCGCCCTTCGTTGGCCGCATCCTCGACTGGTACGTCAAGTCGACCGGCGAGAAGTACACGTCCGAAACCGATCCGGGCGTCGTGTCGGTTCGCGAGATCTATAATTACTACAAGTCGAACGGCATCGACACCGTCGTCATGGGCGCCTCGTTCCGCAATATCGGCGAGATCGAAGCGCTGGCCGGCTGCGACCGCCTGACGATCAGCCCGGCGTTGCTTGAAGAGCTGGACAAGGATCAGGGCACGCTGGAGCGCAAGCTCTCGCCCGACAACGTCAAGCCGGTCGACAAGATCGCGATCGACGAGAAGACCTTCCGCTGGATGCTGAACGAAGACGCCATGGCGACCGAGAAGCTCTCGGAAGGCATCCGCGCCTTCGGCAAGGACCTGAACGCGCTGCGCGATCAGGTTCGCAAGCGTCTCGCCTGAGTGCAGGCGAAGTGTTTCAAATTTCTGCCCAACCCGGCGTCCGCAAGGGCGCCGGGTTTTCTTTTTGCCCGCGGCGGCGAGGGTGGGGAGGGACCGGCAAAAAAGCCGCAGCACCCTGTTTACAAAAGTAATACGATATGATGTTTCTACGGCGCTGACGGGGTCGGCGCGTGGGAGGATAGCAGAGCGAGCGGAAATGCCAATGCGCCCTTTCGAGGAAAGGCGCGCGGGCCTTCTTGCCGTTTGGCGGTCTTTCGCAGCCCCGAGAGCGACGAACAAAGAGCGGACGACATCAAGGGACCGGTGACCGGCCCCGGTTGGTCGCAGGCGGCAGGTCCGCATCAGGCAGAGACGGAGCGTTCATGTTTACACTCGGCATCGACTACGGCACCAATTCGGTCCGTGCACTGATCGTGCGCGCCTCCGATGGCAAGGAATATGGCACCGGCGTCGTCGATTATCCGAGCGGCACGCAGGGCGTCCTGCTTGACGCCAACGACCACAATGTCGCCCGCCAAAACCCAGCCGATTACCTCTACGGCCTGGAGCAGAGCGTCGCCCGTGCGCTGACCGAGGCCCGCACCAAGCCGGACTTCGACGTGGCGAAGGTGGCCGGCATCGGCGTCGATTCCACCGGCTCGAGCCCGCTCCCCGTCGACAGCGCCAACCGCGCGCTCGGCATGGATCCGCGCTTCACGGACAATTACGACGCCCAGTGCTGGCTGTGGAAGGACCATACGAGCTGGCGCGAGGCCGCGCGGATCACCGAGATTGCCGCCGCGCATCGGCCCGACTATATCGCCATGGTCGGCTCCACCTATTCGTCGGAATGGTGGTGGTCGAAGATCTGGCGCTGCCTGAATGTCGCGCCCGAGGTTTTCGAGGCGGCTCATTCCTGGGTAGAGCTGGCCGATTGGCTTCCCTCGCAGCTCGCCGGCGTCACCGATCCGAAGGCCGTGGTGCGTGGCGTCTGCGCCGCCGGTCACAAGGGGCTCTACAACAAGAAATGGGGTGGCCTGCCGGACAAGGAATTCCTGTCCATGCTGGACCCCAAGCTCGCCGATCTCCGGGACCGGCTCTATGACGTGGCCTATGATGCCGCGACGCCCGCCGGCACGCTCAGCCCCGAATGGGCCGATAAGCTCGGGCTTCCCGCGGGCATCCCGATCGCTGTCGGCGCCTTCGACGTCCACTATGGCGCCATCGGCTGCGGTGTCGAAGAGGGCACGCTGGTCAAGGTTATCGGCACCTCCACCTGCGACTGCGCGGTCATTCCCGTCTCCAAGAATCCGGGAGATATTCCCGGTATTTGCGGCATCGTCGAGGGCTCGATCCTCCCGGGCTTCTTCGGCGTTGAAGCCGGCCAATCGGCCGTCGGCGATATCTTCAAATGGTGGGTCGAAGGCGTCTGTGGCGGCTCCGGCGCATTGCATGGAGAGCTGACGGCCGAAGCCAGCCGGCTGAAGCCCGGCCAGTCCGGCCTCTTGGCGCTTGATTGGAACAACGGCAACCGCACGATCCTCGTCGACCAGCGCCTCACCGGCCTGCTGCTCGGCCAGACGCTCTACACCACCCGCGCCGAGATCTATCGCGCGCTGGTGGAAGCCACCGCTTTCGGCGCCCGCGCCATCATCGAGCGCATTCGGGAGTACGGCGTCGCCGTCGATCGCGTCGTCTGCACCGGCGGCATTGCCGAGAAGAACCCGATGCTGATGCAGATCTATGCCGATGTCACCGGCTGCACCATGCTTGTCGCCGGCTCCAGCCAGACCTGTGCGCTCGGCGGCGCCATCGCGGCCTCGGTCCTCGCCGGCGCCCATCCGGATTTCGACAGCGCCAAGGCGGCCATGACCTCGCTGCGGAGCGAAAGCTATGCACCGGATCCGGAAAACCAGGCCGTCTACGAGCGGATCTACGGCCTTTACCGGCAGCTGCACGACAGCTTCGGCGGGCTGACCGCCTCGGCCGACCTCACACAGCTCATGAAAGAGCTGATCGACATCAAATACGCCGCGCACGCTTAAGCGCCGCGCGCTCACTGCCACTTGGAGCAAGGGTTGAAAGACATGATTGGGTTGAAGCCTCTGAAGATCTGGTTCGTCTGCGGGTCGCAGCACCTCTACGGGCCGGAGACGCTGGAGCAGGTGGCCGCGCATGCCGGCGAAATCGCCGCCGGCCTCGGCCGCGAGGGCAAGTTCCCGCTGGAAATCGTCAACCGGCCGATCGTGACGACGCCGGACCAGGCCGCCGAGATGTGCATCGCCGCCAATGCCGATCCGGAATGCGCCGGCATCATCCTGTGGATGCACACCTTCTCCCCGGCCAAGATGTGGATCCGCGGCCTCTCGCAGCTGCAGAAGCCGTTCCTCCATCTCCACACGCAATATGATCGCGAGCTCCCCTGGGGCACGATCGACATGGACTACATGAACCTCAACCAGTCCGCCCATGGCGACCGCGAAGCAGGCTTCATGCATACCCGCCTGCGCCTCGGCCGCAAGGTCGTCGTCGGCCACTGGACGGACCCGGAAGTCCATGCCCGCATCGACGCCTGGATCCGCGCCGTGCGCGCCTGGGCCGACTGGCAGGGCGCCCGCTTCTGCCGCTTCGGCGACAATATGCGTCAGGTGGCCGTCACTGAGGGCGACAAGGTCTCGGCCGAAATGGCCTTCGGCTTCTCGGTCAATGGCTATGGCATCGGCGATCTCGTCGCCAAGATGAATGCGATCAGCGATGCCGATGTCGAAGCACTCGCCGCCGAATATGAGACGCTCTATGCGGTGGTCCCGGAACTCGCCAAGGGCGGCGCCCGCCATGACCGGCTGCTCTACAACGCCCGCCAGGAACTCGGCATCCGCGCCTTCCTTGAGGAGGGCGGCTTCAAGGGCTTTACCACCACTTTCGAGGATCTGCACGGGCTCACCCAGCTGCCGGGCCTCGCGCCGCAGCGCCTGATGGCCGACGGCTACGGCTTTGCCGGCGAAGGCGACTGGAAGACCTCGGCGCTGCTGCGTGCCGTCAAGGTCATGGGCCACGGCATGTCCGGCGCCACCTCCTTCATGGAGGACTATACCTACCACATGGCTCCGGGCGAGGAGCAGGTGCTGGGCGCCCATATGCTCGAAATCTGCCCGACCATCGCGTCGGACAAGCCGGCGGTCGAGATCCATCCGCTCGGCATCGGCGGGAAGGAAGATCCGGTCCGCCTGGTGTTCAATTCCCGCACCGGCAACGCGCTGAACGTCACGCTCGTCGATCTCGGCAATCGCTTCCGCCTGCTGGTCAACGAGGTCGAGGCGGTCGAGCATCCGGCCTTGCCGAACCTTCCCGTCGCCCGCGCGGTCTGGAAGTGCAAGCCCGACTTCAAGACCGCCTGCACGGCCTGGATTCTCGCCGGCGGCGCGCATCACACGGCCTATAGCTATGATGTGACGACCGAGATGCTGGAAGACTTCGCCACCATCGCCGGCATTGAGCTTGCCGTCATCAATGACGAGACGACGCTGCCGACCTTCAAGCAGGATCTGCGCAACAACGAGGTCTATTACCACTTCGCGCGCGGCATCCGGGCGTAAGGGGAGGGCGGCATGTATACCGAACTGAAACGGGAGGCTTACGAGGCCAATGTGGCGCTGCCGCGCCATGGCCTCATCAACCTCACCTTCGGCAATGCGAGCGCGGTCGACCGCGCCCGCGGCGTCTTCGCCATCAAGCCGAGCGGCGTCGACTATGTGGCGCTGAAGCCGGAGGACATGGTCATCGTCGATTTCGACGGCAAGCGGGTGGAGGGGACGCTGAACCCGTCCTCCGACACGCCGACCCATCGGCGCCTGCTCATGGCCTTTCCGGAGATCGGCGGCGTGGTGCACACCCATTCCTCGCATGCCACCGCCTTTGCCCAGGCCGGCCGGGCGATCCCGATCTTCGGCACCACCCATGCCGACTATTTCAACGGCGCCATCCCCGTCACCCGCAAGATGACGGAAGAGGAGATCGCCACGGCTTACGAATGGGAGACCGGCAACGTCATCGTCGAGCGGATCGGCAATCTCGATCCGCTGGATTTCCCGGGCGTCCTCGTCAACCGCCATGCGCCCTTCACATGGGGCAAGACGGTGGCGAAGGCGGTGGAGGTCGCAGTCGCGGTCGAATGCATCGCCCAGATGGCGCTGATGTCGCTGCAGCTCGAGCCGCGCCTGCCGGAGATCGAGCCGGAGCTGCTTGCCAAGCATTTCAAGCGCAAACATGGGCCGGGCGCCTATTACGGGCAGGCTGAAACGAAAGCTTGATCTTACGAACTGAGGGTCGCACCATGCCGTTTCGGCGAGTGCGGCCCGCATTCCGCGTCGAGGAGGATGCGGAGGGTCTGGACCGCTCCAGCAATGTTGGAAACGGTCACAAAAGCACTTTACAATAATAATACTATATGACTAAATCCTCGCATCGCACTGATGCGATATTCCTCGGGAGGGAAATCCATGAAATTCGTCAAGGCACTTAGCTGTGCAACGGTTTTGGCTGCCTGCGTTTTTTCGGCCGCTTCGGCTGCGGATATGACGGTCGGCTTTTCGCAGATCGGTTCGGAGTCCGGCTGGCGTGCTGCTGAAACGACGTTGACCAAGCAGCAAGCTGAGAAGCGCGGCATTGATCTGAAGTTTGCCGATGCGCAGCAGAAACAGGAAAACCAGATCAAGGCGCTCCGCTCCTTCATCGCCCAGGGCGTGGACGCGATCCTCGTCGCCCCGGTCGTCGCCACCGGCTGGGACGAAGTGCTGCAGGAAGCCAAGGATGCCGAGATCCCGGTCATCCTGCTCGACCGCACCGTTGATGCCAACAAGGACCTCTACATGACGGCGGTCACCTCCGACCTCGTCCATGAAGGCAATGTCGCCGGCAAGTGGCTGGTGGACAACACCGCCGGCAAGCCCTGCAACGTCGTCGAGCTCCAGGGCACGACCGGCTCCTCGCCGGCCATCGACCGCAAGAAGGGCTTCGAAGAGGCGCTGAAGGGCCATGACAATCTGAAGATCGTCCGCTCGCAGACCGGCGACTTCACCCGCACCAAGGGCAAGGAAGTCATGGAAAGCTTCCTGAAGGCCGAAAACGGCGGCAAGAACATCTGCGCCCTTTATGCGCATAATGACGACATGGCCGTGGGCGCCATCCAGGCGATCAAGGAAGCCGGCCTCAAGCCCGGCAAGGACATCCTCGTCGTCTCGATCGACGCCGTTCCGGATATCTTCCAGGCCATGGCTGCCGGCGAAGCCAATGCCACCGTCGAGCTGACCCCGAACATGGCCGGCCCGGCTTTCGACGCGCTCGCCGCCTTCAAGAAAGACGGCACCATGCCGCCGAAGTGGATCCAGACGGAATCGAAGCTCTACACCCAGGCCGACGATCCGAAGAAGGTCTATGAAGAGAAAAAGGGCCTCGGCTACTAAGCTGCGCCTTCAGGTTGAGGGCATGACGTGGGCCTTGCCGGGATCTGTTCCGGCCTGGAGGCCCGCGTCCCACCCTCTCTTTGATCGAGCGCCTGCCGGGTCGCTTCCCTCGATCCGGCAGGCGCATCTTCGCGCCGGCCGAGGCGCGTGCCGTCCCGCGACACCATCGTCCCCGCATGCCTCTGGAAGCCATCCGCGCCCCTCGGCCTGCCTGTCGCGTATTCCGGAAAGAGGGTCATGCAGTCCACCATCATTCTGTCCGCCAGCCGCATCGACAAGATCTTCCCGGGTGCCCGCGCCCTCAACAAGGTCGATTTCGAGCTGCGCCGCGGCGAGGTCCATGCGCTGCTCGGCGAAAACGGTGCCGGCAAGTCGACGCTCGTCAAATGCCTGACCGGCGCCTATCACCGCGACGGCGGCACGATCACGCTCGACGGCGTCGAGGTCGATCCGCGCGACACGCTGGATGCCCAGCGCCTCGGTATCGGCACCGTCTATCAGGAGGTCAATCTCCTGCCGAACCTGAGCGTCGCTGAAAATCTCTATATCGGCCGCCAGCCACGCCGCTTCGGCCTGGTCGATACACGCCGCATGAACCGCATGGCGCGCGCGCTTCTGAAAGACTACGAGCTCGATATCGACGTCACCGCCGGGCTCGACAGCTATTCGGTGGCCATCCAGCAGGTGATCGCGATCGCCCGCGCCGTCGATCTGTCCGGCAAGGTGCTGATCCTCGACGAGCCGACCGCCAGCCTCGACGCCCACGAGGTCGCCATGCTGTTCCGCGTCGTGCGGCGGCTGAAGGAGCGCGGGCTCGGCATTATCTTCATCACCCATTTCCTCGAGCAGGTCTTCGAGATCACCGACCGCATCACCGTGCTGCGCAACGGCCAGCTGGTCGGCACCCGCGAGACGGCCGGCCTCGAGCGTCTGGATCTGATCGCCATGATGCTCGGGCGCGAACTGCACCAGGAGGTGCGCTCCGCCGCCCATGCCGATACAAGCTCGGCCGGCGATGTCCGCTTTCGCTTCCGTGGTTTTGGCCGCAAGGGGCGTATCAATCCCTTCGATCTCGATGTCCGCCCCGGCGAGGTGATCGGCATTGCGGGCCTGCTCGGCTCGGGCCGCACCGAGACGGCGGAAGTCATGTTCGGCGCCCGCAAGGCCGATAGCGGCACGGCCGAGATCGACGGCAAGCCGGTCGATCTCACCTCGCCGCGCGCCGCCATTCGTCAGAAATTCGGCTTCTGCCCGGAAGATCGCAAGACCGACGGCATCATCGGCGATCTCTCCGTGCGGGAGAACATCGCGCTCGCCCTGCAGGCGCGACGCGGCTGGGCGCGGCCCATCTCGCGCGCCGAACAGGACCGGCTGGCCGACCAGTACATCAAGGCGCTCGACATCCGCACCTCCGACCGGGAAAAGCCGATCAAGCTGCTCTCGGGCGGCAACCAGCAGAAGGCGATCCTCGCCCGTTGGCTGGCGACCGATCCCGATTTCCTCATCCTCGACGAGCCGACCCGCGGCATCGATGTCGGCGCCCATGCCGAAATCATCCGTCTGATCGAGGAGCTCTGCCGGAAGGGCATGGCGCTGGTCGTTATCTCCTCGGAGATCGAGGAATTGGTCGTCTACAGCCACCGCGTCATCGTGCTGCGCGACCATGAACATGTGGCGGAGCTGACCGGCGAGGCCATCACCACGGACGGCATCGTCAATGCGATCGCCACCGCCCACAAGACGGAGGCCGCATAATGTCGATCCTCAGCGCCTATGGCCGGCGTCTGCTTCCCCAGCTGATCGCGCTCGCCATCATCCTCGGCTTGATCTCGGTCGCCTTTCCCGGCTTCTTCAATCTCGCCGTCCAGAACGACCGGCTCTATGGCAGCCTGATCGACATCCTGAACCGCGGCGCGCCGGTGGCGCTGCTTGCCATCGGCATGACCGTCGTCATCGCCACCAAGGGCATCGATCTCTCGGTCGGCGCGGTCATGGCGATCTGCGGGGCGGTCGCCGCCTCCTGCATCACCTCCGGCGTCTCTCTGCCGCTCACCCTGCTGATCACCATCGGCGTCGGCCTTGCCTGCGGCTTGTGGAACGGCGTGCTGGTGGCGCTGCTCGACATCCAGCCGATCATCGCCACGCTGGTGCTGATGGTCGCCGGCCGCGGCATCGCGCAGATGGTCACCGGCGGCGCGATCCTCACCTTCAACGATCCCGGCCTGATCTTCATCGGCTCCGGCTCGCTCTTCTATCTGCCCATGCCGGTCGTCATCTGGCTCATGGCCGGCTTGCTCGTGGCGCTCCTCGTCCGGCGCACGGCACTTGGCATGCTGATCGAGTCGATCGGCGTCAACCGACGCGCCTCGACGCTCTCGGGCGTCTCCACCCCGATCCTGCTGATTGCGGCCTATGTGCTTTCCGGCCTCTGCGCCGCGGTGGCCGGCCTGATCGCCGCCGCCGATATTCGCGGTGCGGATGCCAACAATGCCGGCCTCTGGCTCGAGCTCGACGCGATCCTGGCGGTCGTCGTTGGCGGGACCTCGCTGCTGGGCGGACGCTTCTCCATTGCCGCCTCGCTCTTCGGCGCCATGATCATCCAGGCGATCAACACCGGCATTCTGCTCTCCGGCTTCCCGCCGGAATTCAATCTCATCATCAAGGCGGCGATCATCGTCTTCATCCTGCTTCTGCAGTCGCCGAAGCTGCAAGGCACGCTCGCCTTCTTCTCGCGCCGCGACGACCGGCCGAACACGCCGGTCGAAGGCACGAAGCCTGCCATTGGGAGCAAAGTGAAATGAAAGCCCGTCACCTTCCCCTGGCCGCGACGATCCTCATCTTCGTGCTGAGCTATGTGCTGTGTACGATCCAGTTCCCGGCGATGTTCTCGACGCGGGTCATCGGCAATCTCTTGACCGACAACGCCTTCCTTGGCATCGCGGCGGTCGGCATGACCTTTGTCATTCTCTCCGGCGGCATCGATCTATCGATCGGCTCGGTCATCGCCTTCACCGGCGTCTTCCTGGCCGTTCTCATGGAATCGACCTCCATCCATCCGCTCGCCGCCTTCGCGCTGGCGCTTGTCATCACCACCGCCTTCGGGGCGATCATGGGGGCGATCATCCATTATCTGGAAATGCCGGCCTTCATCGTCACGCTCGCCGGCATGTTTCTCGCACGCGGCATGGCCTTCGTGCTGTCGATCGATTCCATCCCGATCCGCCACCCCTTCTATGCGACGATGAAGAGCTTCTATCTCAAGCTGCCGGGCGGCGGGCGGCTGACGCTGATCGGCGGGCTGATGCTGCTCGTCTTCCTCGTCGGCATCCTGATCGCCCACCGCACCCGTTTCGGCACCAATGTCTATGCACTCGGCGGCGGCACCGCGACGGCGCGGCTGATGGGTGTGCCGACGGCGACGACGACGATCATGATCTATGCCTTTTCCGGCCTACTTGCCGGCCTCTCCGGCATCGTCTTCTCGCTCTACACCTCGGCAGGCTATTCGCTCGCCACCGTCGGGGTAGAGCTCGATGCCATCGCGGCGGTGGTGATCGGGGGGACGCTTCTCTCCGGCGGCTCCGGCTTCGTAGCTGGAACGCTGATCGGCATTCTCATCCAGGGCTTGATCCAGACCTACATCACCTTCGACGGGTCGCTGTCCTCCTGGTGGACGAAGATCCTCATCGGCGTGCTGCTCTTTGCCTTCATCCTGCTCCAGAAGGGGATTCTCTACCTGTCGCGCAACAATCGCGCCTTGGCCGTGGCCTGACGCAAGAAGGCCGGCTACCCCGTGGGGAGAAGCCGGCCTTTTCTTTTCTAAGGCTGTCAGGCTTTGTTCGGGTCACCCGCGCTTGCGTCGCGTTCCTTGAAATTCAGGTCGAAGTCCTTGGCGGACTTGTCGCGCGATGGTGGCTCGCGATGCTCGGTCGCATCCTCGGAGCCGGTGATGACCGTCGGCTTGGCGCTGGAGACGCCATCATTGGTGCGGCCGATGGTCGGGCGGGTGAAGGCGCCGGCGGCGTCCTTCTCTGCGGCAGGCTTGTCGCTCATCGCTCAGTCTCCCTTCACCTTGCCGGCATCGGAGACCTTGGCGCGCTCCGGCGCAGCGTTGGTCTCGCCATTCGCGTCCGGTGCCTCATCGGGATCATCCTTGGCCGGCAGGTAGCTGCTCGGGCGTGTCGCCTGGGGCCCTTCCCAGCGCGGCAGCTGATCGGTGGTGCCGGGCGCGGCGTTGCTTTTCACGGTCTCGTCCATGGCGTCCTCCCTGTTGCGGCCTCGTTGCCGCTCACGCGGCTTCGGCCTGCGTCTCGTGATCCTTGAATTCCGACGACAGTGCACAGAAGGCGGCGCGGATTTCGTCGCGCGACCAGCCGGCATGCATCGCAGCCTCGGTGACCATCTGCAGCTTGCTGGCTATGGCTTCCTGGCAATCTTCCGCACGGCCTTCGTAGAAACCCTGCGCCTTCGGTTCTTTGACAGGTTGCATGGCGGGTACTCCTTCCGAGTATGGGTCTAGTGGGAGCCAAACCGGAAATCGTCGCAAATGTTCCGCCATCCGCAGGGCAGGGGCCGGAACAATCGGCAGCTGCTGATGTTTTCACCGACTTCGCTACACTGGAGGAACGACCATGGATCAGGACAGGCCGCAGGACGACAATCGCGAGGAGCGGATCCGCAACCGGGCCTACGAGCTTTGGGAAAAGGACGGCGGCAGCCATGGCAGCCATGAGCGTCACTGGCAGGATGCCGAGCGCGAGCTTTATGGCAGCGCACTCGCCGATGGCGGCGCGCATGAGCTCGATCCCGCCAACACGCCGGAGAGCGACACGCCGGAGGATGCCGAGCAGGCCGAAGTCGTCCGGGGCGCGACGCAGCAATCGGCCCGCAACATGCAGGGGACGTGACGCACTCGCTGCGCAGAGATCAGCACCTGACGAGAAGGGCGGCATCGGCGATGCCGCCCTTTTTGATGGCCGGTACCCAGCTGCGCATGGCTCAGGGCCGACCAGCGAAATAAGCGGCGAGTGCCTGGATGTCGGCTTCTTCCAGATGCTCGGCGGCATGCTGCATCAGATCGCGGTACTGGCTGCCGCCGCGGGTCTTCGCCACGAAAAGGCGCAGCTGGCTCTGCAGATAGGGGGCGGACTGGCCGGAGAGGTGGGGGAAGGCAGGGTTGGCGTCCGGCTTGTCGTGGCAGGAGAGGCAGGCCGGGATGCGCCGGGCCGGATCGCCCTGCTCGGCAAGCGTGCGTCCCAGCTCGACCATGGCGGGCTTTGCTTCCGCCGGCTCCTTGCGCTGGCGGGCGCGCTCGGCATAGGCGGTGGCGAGCGCTGGCAGATCCTCGTCCTTGAGCGCGCTGATCGCCACCGACATCACGCCGCTCGCCCGCGTGCCCGCGCTGTAGGCGCGCAGGCTGTCGAGCAGATAGGCTTCCGACTGGCCGGCGAGGGAGGGGATGAGGCTGCGGCCGGTCAGCCGCTCCTCGGCATGGCAGCCATCGCAGGAGAGCGCCGGCGGCTCGACGGCGCCGGGCACGGGCTCTGCGAGGCCGGAAAGCTGGCGATAAGTCGCGGCATCGATTTCCGGCAGCTGGCGCAGGAAGGCGACGATCGACCAAACCTCGTCCTCCCGGTTTCGCACCGGCCAATAGGGCATGCCGGTAAGGCGCACGCCGTGCTGGACGATCTCGAACAGTTCCGCATCCGTCCAGGTCGGCACGACCTCGCTCAAATTCGGCGGCGGCGGCAGCATGGCAAGCGCTGCGGCCGAGCGGTCCTGAGCCGGGGAACCGTGGCAGAAGGCGCAGCCGGTCTCGAAATGGCCGGCGCCGAGCGGCAGCATGGCCGGATCCTCGAGCGGCGGCACCGTGGTCCCCAGCGAGGCGGTGCGCACCGAATTGCGCATCACCCAGTGCAGGAACCAGTCGGTCGCCGCCCAGTGGCCACCGGAGGCACCGATCGGCACAAGCCCCAGCCAGCCGACGAGCAGGCCCAGGATCGGCACGGCGACGAGGGTCGCGACGAGATGTTTGAGGCGCAGTCTCATGCGGCATCCTCCCTGACATGGTGCGCGGGACCGGGGGCCGCATGACCGGCTGCGTCCGGGCCCAGAATGCCGGCGAGCAGCGCGACGCCGCCCACGAGATAGGAGACGGCGCCGACGAGCAGCATCACCACACCGCCCGCCTGCTGGTCGAGCGCCGCGCTGAGCGGCATGCCGAAACAGGTGACCGTGCCGCTGCCATAGAGAGGTCGCGGGCTGAGCGCGAGGAGAACGCCGAGCAGGGTCATATGCATGGAGGTGAAGAGGAGCCCGATCGCCCCGGCGAGCTGCCGCCCCATCCGGCCATCGGCGCGGCCACCGAGGCAGGCGAGCCAGAGCAGCAGACCGCCCGCCAGGAACATCGCCTGCTCCGCCACGGCGAAGAGCGGGGCACCCTCCGCCAGCGCACGCATGGCCGGCACGTGCCAGAGCCAGACGATGACGAGCTCGATCAACGAAGCGTTGAGCGGCGTCAGCCAGGAAAGTGTTCGTGTGACGTCGAGGGTCGTTCCGGAGAGCGCAGCGGCGAGCAGCGGTGCGGCGATGGCGACGATCGCCATATGGATGATCATATGGGCGGCAAAGGAGCCGTCGCCCCAGCTTGCCACGATCGCGGCGAGGATCAGGGCGGAGACGATGAGGCCGGCAATCAAGAGGGTACGGCGCGGCGCGGTCATGACTGGCAGGCCGCGATGAAGAGCAGGGGCACCGCCGTATAAAGGACGGCGATGAAGCTTAGGCCCGAGAGCAAGAGTGTCGCAAAGCCCTGAAACTTGCGGCGGTCCTCGTCGGTCGGGTCGTCATGCGGCGGATCATCCGTGCCGAAGCCCCATTGGCGCCAGGCGAGCCAGCCTGCGAGCACGATCATCGCCAGCGCCAGCAGCGTCACGAGGCCAAGCCCGATCCGCAGCGTGTCGAAGGAGAGCGCCAGCGCACCCTGTTTCGCGCAGTAGATAGCGAAGGCGACATAGCAGACGAGGAAGTGCAGCGCCCAGACGGTCGGCGCGGTGAACAGGGTCCAGAAGGTCTCGATTTCCTTGATGAACCGCATCACGCCCTCACCAGCGGAAAGAGACCGATGACCGCGAAGCTGGTCACGGCGGTGATGGCCATGAAATGCCAGTAGAGCACGACATTGCCGAGATCCATGTCGTAGCGCGCGGTGAGCCGGCCGGTCAGGCTGCGGGCCAGGCAATAGAGCTGCATCAGGACGCCGACCGCGCCATGCACGACGGTCCAGATCGCCACCACCCAGACGATCGCCGGATAGGAGTGCTGCGTCGGGTCCATGCCGGCCGTGTAGGGCCCTGCGAGCCCGGCTACGCAGCCGGCGATGGCAAGGAGCGCCGAGGCCGACAGCAGCGCCTGCGTCACCCCGCGACGGTCTGCCCGGTTGGTGCGGCGCGCGGCGAGCATCGCTGCCCAGGCGAGAGCGAAAGTGGCGAGCGCCACCATCGGCCAGAAGGCGCCCGGCCCGTTAATGCCGTTGGTGAAGTCGTCATGGATGGTCCAGAAGAAGAAGTAGGAGAAGATCAGGCTGGCATAGGCCGTGCCGTCGCCGACCATGGTGATGAACATGGCCCACCAGCCGACCGAATCCGGGCCGGAGGCGTAGACCGGCAGCCGCACGCCCATGCCGACATCATAATCGTCCTCCTTCGGCACCTCGGCCGTGCCGGTCCACAGCCAGTAGAGGATGGCGATCAGCGTGCCGATGGCGAAGAGGATGGTCGGGATCCACCAGTGGAAGGTGAGTGCGATGAAGACGCCGCCCAGCATGAAGGCGGCCACCATCGTCACCACCGATGTGCCGCCGACCCTCAGGCACTGCACCGGCCGGGCATCGAGCACGGTCGTCACCAGCGTCTCGCGCGCGCCCGATTTGGCGTCGGGCAGGAAATAGCGGGCGGCGCGCATCTTCTCGATCAGCTGCGGCTGGTCCCAGACCGGGTAGCGGCTGGTGATGATCGGCACCGAGCGCACGCCCCAGCTTTCATCGGGCTCGGAGATGAATTCGAGCGTGCCGGAGCCCCAGGGATTGTCCCCGCAGCGCGGCTCCTTGCCCTTTGGCCGGACGACATCGATCAGCACCGTGCCGACGCCGGCGGCGAAGATGAAGGCGCCGATGGTCGAGATGAGGTTGAACCAGTCCCAGCCGATGTCGGCGGGATAGGTGAAGACCCGGCGCGGCATGCCGCGCAGGCCCGCAAAATGCATGGGGAAGAAGGCGGTGTTGAAGCCGACGAACATCAGCCAGAAGGCGATCTTGCCGAGCCGGTCGGAGAGCTTCTTTCCGTCGAGCAGCGGGTAGTAGTAATAGATGCCGGCCACGACCGGGAAGAGCATGCCGCCGATCAGCACGTAGTGCAGATGCGCCACGACGAAATAGGTGTCGTGCGCCTGCCAGTCGAAGGGCACTAGCGCCACCATGACGCCGGTGAGACCGCCGATGATGAAGATCGCCAGCCCGCCGGCGCCGAACAGCATCGGCGTCGAGAAGATCACCCGGCCGGCAAGCATGGTGGCGATGAAGACGAAAATCTGCACCCCGGTCGGGATCGCCACCGCTTCGGACGCGGCGGAGAAGAAGGCGAGCGACATTTGCGGCAGGCCGGTCGCGAACATGTGGTGGACCCACAGGCCGAAGCTCAAGAAGCCGGTGCCGACGGCGGCGAGCACGATCCAGGAATAGCCGACGATCGGCCGGCGGGAGAAGGTCGGCACCACCATGGCCATGATGGCGATCGCCGGCAGGAAGATGATGTAGACCTCCGGATGGCCGAAGATCCAGAAGAGGTGCTGCCAGAGCAGCGGATCGCCGCCGCGCGCCACGTCGAAGAAGGGCCAGTTGAACATCCGTTCCATCTCGAACAGGATGTCGCCGGCAATCAGCGGCGGAAAGGCGAAGAGGATCATCCCCGCCACGATCAGCAGATACCAGGCAAAGAGCGGCATCATGTTGATGCGCATGCCGGGTGCGCGGCATTTCATGATGCCGACGATCAGTTCCACGGCCGCGGCGATCGAGGCCACCTCGATAAAGGAGAGGCCGAGCAGCCAGATATCGGCGCCTATCCCCGCCGTCTCCTTGTCGGTGGCGAGCGGCGGATACATGAACCAGCCGGTGTTGGGCGCGGCGTTGAAGAAGATCGAGCCGCAGACGAAGACGCCGCCGAGCGCGAAGCTCCAATAGCCGAAGGCGGAAAGCCGCGGGAAGGGCAGCTCGCGCGTGCCGAGCATGGAGGGCAGCAGATAGACGGCCACCGCCTCGAAGATCGGCACGGCGAACAGGAACATCATGATGGTCCCGTGCAGCGTGAAGGCCTGGTTGAAGAGATCGGCGGAGATGAAGCTGTTTTCCGGCACGGCGAGCTGGACGCGCACCAGAAGGCCGAGCAGGCCGGCAAACAGCATGAAGATGAAGGCGGTGGCGCCGTACCAGAGGCCGATCTCGGTATTGTTGACCGATGTCCAGTAGCGCCAGCCCTTGGGCGTTTCCCAGACCTTGCGCAGCCGCTCCTCCTGCGCCTTGCGCTCCTCCTCCGAGAAGTCGTTTTCCTTCAGGCTCGCCAGATCAACGCTGCTCATCGCAACTCTCCGAGATAGGCGGCGATGGCATCGATCTCGTCCGCGCGCAGCATGGTATAGGCCGGCATCTTCACGCCCGGCTTGACGGCGCCGGGATCGCGGATGAAGCGAGCCAGGTTCTCCGGCGTGTTCGAAAGCGTGCCGGCGGCGAGCGTACCGCGGCCGGCGATCCGGGTGAGGTCCGGGCCGACGCGGCCGATGGCGGCGGTGCCATTGATCGCGTGGCAGGCCGCGCAGCCGTGGCGGAAGAAGAGGTCCCGCCCAACATTGACCGGCTCCGGCACGGCCGGATGCCCGGCCACCTGCGCCGCGCGCCAGCTCTCATAGTCCGCCCTCTCCATCACCACGACGGTGAAGGCCATCAGCGCATGCGAGGTCCCGCAGAATTCGGCGCAGGGGCCGCGGAAGGTTCCGGTCCGGGTGGGCTCCAGCGAGAGGATGTTGGTGCGGCCGGGAATCATGTCCATCTTGCCGCCGAGCGTCGGGATCCAGAAGGAATGGATGACATCGGCGGCCTCGAGCGCGAAGATCGTCCGCTCGCCCACCGGCAGGCGCACCTCGTTGGCCGTTTCGAAGCCGGGCTGGCCCGGCTGGTCGAGATAGCGCAGTCGCCACCAGAACTGCTCGCCCGTCGCCTCGATCTGTGGCGCGCCATCGGGCGCGGCGCCGAGCCAGGGCCTGACCTGCGGCATCAGCCAGACGGCATAGGCGAGCAGCAGGAACAGGGTGGTGACCGGAAAGGCGACGCCACCCCAGAGGATCAGCCGGTTGGCGGCCTTGGCGGAGACGGGCTCCGGCCGGCTGCGGCCGGCATAGAGCAGCAGGCCGATCACCAGGGCCCAGATGACCGCGCCGCCGATCAGCATCACGAAGAAGAGATCATGGACCGCGCTCGCCTCGGTGCCCGCCGGGTCCAGGGCGGATTGGCGGCCGCTGCAGCCGGCCAGCGGCAGGATGAGAAGAGAGGCGGCGAGCGGGCGGGAGATGGACGGAGGAGAGGCAAGGCCTGTCCGGCCCGCGCAGGCCGGCGCCGACAGCCTTGGCAGGAGGGCGAGCCGGAGAGGCGCAGGCGAAGGCGTGAGGGGCCGTGAAGAGATGTCCGTCGCTCCGTGGCTGTGGCCCTGGTTCAAGGGGCCGGGTCGAAGGGGCAGGCGGTCCCGGTCATCCGTCCCGTTTCGGCTGGCAGCCTGTCAGTCGCGGATTGTCGAGCGTTCACGGCGCTATATGTCGCGCGCGTGAATGACGGCAAGGTTCGGATCGCACCAGACAGGTGAAATCCGCGGCAAAGATTTTCGGGTGTCGGCTTTCCAAGAAGCGGCCCCGCCATAGGTGTTCGCTGTAAGGGCAGTGGTGGTGGAACGTTAAAGTCCGGCCGGCCGTTCCTGTCCGCGGCGCCCGTGCCGTCCCCTCCCGCAGCGCATGGAGACTGCTCATGTCCGAGGTACCGAAGATCACGACCTATACCGGCGCGGCCGGCGGCTGGGGCTCCGTCAAATCCTTGATGCGCCAGGCGAAGCAGAACAAGCGCCCGGCATCCGTCATTCGCGGTCTCGCCTTGCAGAACAAGCCGGATGGCTTTGCCTGCGTCAGCTGCGCCTGGGCCAAGCCCGCCAAGCCGCACCCGGCGGAATTCTGCGAGAACGGCGCCAAGGCCACCTTCTGGGAGCTGACGCCCGACCGCGCCACCCCGGCGCTCTTCGCCCGGCACACGGTCGAGGAAATGAAGGGCTGGGACGACTATACGCTTGAGCGCACCGGCCGGCTGACGCACCCCATGCGCTATGACGCAGCCACCGACCACTATGTCGAAACCACCTGGGAGGAGGCCTTCCGCGAGATCGGCCGCGAGTTGAAAGCCATCCGCGCCGAGGATCCGAAGCGCACTGTCTTCTACGCCTCCGGCCGCGCCTCGCTCGAAACCTCCTACATGTACGCGCTGATGGCGCGGCTCTACGGCAACAACAACCTGCCCGACAGTTCGAACATGTGCCACGAATCCACCTCCGTCGGCCTGGCGGAAAGCATTGGCCAGCCAGTCGGCAGCGTGCGGCTTTCGGATTTCGAAACGGCCGACGCCATGTTCTTCTTCGGCCAGAACCCCGGTTCCAACAGCCCGCGCATGCTTCACCAGCTGCAGGAGGCCGTGAAGCGTGGTGCCCGCATCGTCACCTTCAACCCCTTGCGCGAGCGCGGTCTGGAACGCTTCGTCAATCCGCAGGACCCGCTGCAGATGACCGTTGAAAAGGCGACCGAGATTTCCTGCCAATATCACCAGGTCAAGGCGGGCGGCGATATTGCCGCCATCGTCGGCATGGCCAAGGCGGTGATCGAGGCGGACGACGTCGATCTCGCCAAGGGCGGCTATGGCGTGCTCGACCGCGACTTCCTCGCCGAGCATACCCAGGGCGCCGAAGCCTTCATCGACTATGTGCGCGCCCAGGACTGGGCCGAGCTCGAGCGCGAATCCGGCCTGCCGCGGTCGGCGATGACGGAAGCGGCCGGCGTCTATCTCACCTCCAAGGCGGTGATGGGCATCTATGGCATGGGGCTGACCCAGCACAGGCGCGGGGTCGAGACCGTCCAGGTGCTCGTCAACCTCCTGATGCTGCGCGGCAATCTCGGCCGCGACGGCGCCGGCATCTGTCCGGTGCGCGGTCATTCCAACGTCCAGGGCCAGCGCACGGTCGGGATTGCCGAGAAGGCGCATCTCGTGCCGCTCGACCGGCTGAAGGAGCTGTACGACTTCGAGCCGCCGCGCGAGGATGGGCTGTCGACCGTCGATGCCTGCGAGGGCATCATCAACGGCACGGTCGAGGCCTTCATCGGCCTCGGCGGCAATTTCCTGCGCGCCGTGCCAGAACAGCGGCTGATGGAGGAGCACTGGCCGAAGATGCGGCTCACCGTCCAGGTGGCGACCAAGCTCAATCGCGGCCATCTCTTCAACGGCCGCGTCGCCTACCTGCTGCCTTGCCTCGGCCGCACCGAGATCGACCAGCAGGCGACCGGGCCACAGACGGTCAGCATGGAGGACAGCACCGCCTGCTTCCACGGCTCACGCGGCTTCCACGAGCCGGCCTCGCCCCATCTCTTCTCCGAGCCGCGCATCGTCGCGGAACTTGCCAAATCCTGCCTGGAGCCGAACGCGAAGGTGCCATGGGACGAATGGGTCGCCGATTACTCGATCGTGCGTAACGCCATCGAGGCCACCTATCCCGATCTCTTCCGCGAGTTCAACGCCCGCATGCACACGCCGGGTGGCATGGAGAAACCGCTGCCGGTGCGCGCCCGCATTTGGAAAACCGAGAGCGGCAAGGCCGAGTTCAAGCTGCCGAGTGCCCTATCCGCAAGCTTCGCCGAGGAGGGCGTGCTGCGGCTGATGACGCTGCGCTCCAACGACCAGTTCAACACCACCGTCTATGGCTATGACGATCGCTTCCGCGGCGTCGACGGCACGCGCATGGTGCTCTTCCTCAACCGCGCGGAAATGGCCAAACTCGGCATCCGCGAGGCGGAGATCGTGGCGCTGGAAACGGTGGCCGACGACAAGATCGAGCGTCGCCTGGATGGCCTGCGCGTCGTGCCCTACGACATTCCCGACGGCTGCGCCGGCGCCTATTATCCAGAAGCCAACGGCCTGATCCCGCTCTGGCAGCATGCGGAGAAGAGCAAGGTCCCCGCCGCCAAATCCGTCCCCGTACGCATTGTCCGCACAAGCGCACCAACCACCACCGTCTGACGGCAATAGCACCCGATCAGCGGCGCGCGCCGCTGGTCGGGACCGGCAGGTGGTAGCGGGTCGACTTCCTTTCGCCCGTGCGGACCAGCGCGCCCCTCTCCACGAGATCGTTGAGGTCGCGGGTAACGGTGGCCGGTGGCGCGCCGGTGATCGTCGCATACTTGCTGGCGCTCAGTCCGCCCTCGAACCCCTCCGGCCCGGCTTCGAACATCCGGAGCAGCACCTTCTCCTGCCGCGAGTTCAAAGTCCCCCGCAATCGATCCATGATCCGCGCCTTTTCGAGCACGAAGCTCACCAGTTGGTCGGCACCCTCCTGAGATTCCAGGGCGCGGTCGGCAACCCAGCTCAGCCACTCATCGATGGCGAGCGTCGTGCTGGCGGCCTCCAGCTGGGCATAATAGGCCTTGCGGTGTCGAAGCAGCACCTTCGACAGGCCGCAGAAGGTGGGGCTTGAGACGGCGAGGGCGAGCACGCTCTCGGCAAGCGCGCGGCCGACACGGCCATTGCCATCTTCGAAGGGGTGGATGCTTTCGAACCAGAGGTGGGCGATCCCCGCGCGCGTGATCGCTGGCAAGGCCTGAGGCGCGCCTGGCGCCGTTCGTCGCAACCAATCCAGCAGCTGCCCCATCTCTGCGGGGACGCGGTCGGACGGTGGTGCCTCGAAATGCACATGCTGGCGGCCATAGGCACCGGAGACGATTTGCATCGGTTCGGGGTCGCGCCGGTAACTCCCGATCGCGCTCAGGTCACGGCGTCCGTTCATGATCATGCGATGCCAGTCGAACAATCGCGCCTCGGTGACCGGCAGATGAGGGTGGCGGTAGAGGTCGGCCATCATCTCGGCAATGCCAGCCTCCGCCGGGCGGCTGCGAAATGGTGTCCCGGACAAACCAAGCTGGCGGCGGAGCGAAGACTGGATGCTGTCCCGGTCGAGCAACTCGCCTTCGATGGCCGAGGTGCTCAACGCGTCCGCGCTGAGGCGCTCGATGACGATCTCGGCGCGGTCGGTGTCGCTGAGATGCCGCAATGTGCCAACGGAAACAGCGGCGTTCTCGATAAAGGCCTGCTCCTTGTCCCTGAGACGCTCCTCCTGCCAGGTGAAGCTCGGCCAGTCGCGCAGTTCCCAGTTCCAAGACATGATGAGCGATATCCAGTGGCCTTATCGATCACCATACGCGCAGAAAATGATCGATAAAAGCGGATCCATGGATCATGGCCGCCGGTCCCACTCTGCATCCACAACGCCACGCACCGCACCGGTCAGCGAACACCGCGCGCCGCCTCCCTCTCTGGAACCGCCGCACGGTCCAGTCGTTGTAGGGGACGAGTGGAAGATCCTGAGGCGGGGTGTGTGGATGACGCGGCGGGCGAGTTGGAAGGGGACATTGAAGTTTCGGACGATCTCCTGCGAGGTCGGGCTCTATTCGGCGCTGTCTTCCACCGAGAAGATTTCCTTCAACATCATCAACCGCAAGACCGGCCACCGCGTCGAGCGCCAGTTCGTCGACAGCGAGACGGGCAAGCCGGTCGAGCGCGATGACCAGATCAAGGGCTATGCGCTCGACAATGGTGACTACATCACCATCGAAGGCGATGAGCTCGCCGCCCTGATGCCGGAAAACGACAAGACGATCACGCTCAAGCGCTTCCTGCCGATCGAGGCGGTCGACACGCTCTATTTCGACCGGCCCTATCATTTGGCACCCGTTGGCGAGCACGACGGCGAGACCATGGCGGCGCTCGCCCGCGCCATGGCGGCGGACGGAATGGCGGCGATCGGCGAGGCGATCCTGTTTCGCCGCAACCGCACGCTGCTGATCCGCGCGCAGGGCGAGACGCTCGTCGCGACGACGCTCAATTTCGATTACGAGGTCCGCTCCGCCAAGACGGCCTTCAAGTCCATCCCCGATGTCAAGATGGACGACGAGATGCTGGAGCTGGCCGGCCACATCATCTCGACCAAGTCCGGCCGCTTCGATCCGCAGGCTTACACCGACCGCTACAACGAGGCCTTGACCGAGCTCGTCCAGGCGAAGATTGCCGGCAAGACGCTGCCCAAGCGCAAGGTGGAGAAGCGCGACAATATCGTCGACCTGAAGGAAGCGCTGCGGCGCAGCGTGGCGGAAGGCGGCAAGGGGGCCCGCGGCGGCTCGCGCCGTAAGGCGGGCTGAGCCATGAGCCTGGAGACCTACAACGCCAAGCGCCGCTTCGACCGCACTCCCGAGCCGAAGGGGGACCCTGCCGCGGCGGCTGAAGAAGGGCAGCTGCGCTTCGTCGTCCAGAAACATGATGCCACGCGGCTGCATTATGACTTCCGCCTCGAAATGGATGGGGTGATGAAGAGCTGGGCGGTGACGCGCGGGCCGAGCCTCGATCCCGAGGACAAGCGGCTCGCCGTGCATGTCGAAGACCATCCGCTCTCCTACAATGATTTCGAAGGGGTCATCCCCAAGGGCCAGTATGGCGGTGGTACGGTGATCGTCTGGGATCGCGGCACCTGGAACCCGATCCATGACCTCGCTAAATCCTACCGCAAGGGCCATCTCGAATTCACGCTCGACGGCGATAAGCTGAAGGGCCGCTGGCATCTGGTCCGCATGCATGGCCGCCCCGGCGAGACGCGCGAAAACTGGCTGCTGATCAAGGGCGATGACGAGGAGGCGCGGCCCGGGGAAGGGGAGGCGCTTCTCGAGGATCGCCCGGAGTCGGTCAAGTCCGGCCGCACGCTGGACGAGGTGGAGGCCGCACCGGAGGATACCTGGAATTCCAAGGAAAAGGCCAAGCCGGCCTCGGCCAGGGCTCGTTCGAAGCCCGCCGGATCAACGAAGACAGCCCCGTCAAGGTCAAAGGGCAAGGAGAAGGTCGCAGCTGTCGCCGAAGCTCAGCAGGCCCATGCCTGGCCGAAGGGTGCGCGCAAGGGCGCACTGCCGGATTTTGTCGATCCGGCGCTCGCAACGCTAAAGGCCAAGGCGCCGGGCGGCACACGCTGGCTGCACGAGATCAAGTTCGACGGCTACCGCCTGCAGGCGCGCATCGAAGCAGGGGCCGTCAAGCTCCTGACCCGTGGCGGGCTGGACTGGACGGAGCGGTTCGGTCCGGCCATTTCCGGAGCGCTTGCTGCCCTTCCGGTCCAGACCGCACTCCTCGATGGCGAGATCGTCGTCGAGCGCGACAACGGCGCTTCGGATTTTTCCGCGCTCCAGGAGGATTTGAGCGAGGGCCGCAGTGACCGCTTCACCTTCTACCTCTTCGACTGCATGCATCTCGACGGTCATGATCTGAGGAAGGCACCGCTCGTTGAGCGCAAGGCGCTCCTGCAGAAGCTGCTGCGCAGCGACGATCCGCTGCTGCGCTATTCCGAGCACTTCGAAGACGACGGCAATCTGGTGCTGACCCATGCCTGCCGGCTGAGCCTCGAAGGCGTGATTTCCAAGGATCGGGACAGCGCGTATGAGTCCGGCCGTTCCAAGCTCTGGATCAAGTCCAAATGCTCCGAGCGACAGGAATTCGTGATCGGCGGCTATGTCCCGTCATCGACGTCGGATCACGCGATCGGCGCTCTGGCGCTGGGAGTCTATGAGGGCAATGCCCTGCGTCATGTCGGCCGCGTCGGCACCGGGTTCACCCGCAGTGTGGCCGAGTCGCTGTTCGAGAAGCTGTCGGCGCTCGAGCAGGATGAAAGTCCATATGCCGAGAAACTGACGGCCGATGCGCGGCGCGGGCTCGTCTATACAGCACCCAAGCTGGTCGCGGAGGTCGAGTTCCGCGCCTGGTCGGCCGATGGCAATCTGCGCCACGCCGCCTTCCGCGGGCTGCGCGAGGACAAGGGACCGGAGGCCGTCATGCGCGAGACCAAGGATGAGACCGCGGAGCCCCCGGCGGCCAAGCCGGACAAGGGTGCCAAGGCGGGCAAGGAAGCATCTGTCAAACCGGCTGCCGTGCCCAAGGCGCGCATCGCGCTCACCCATCCCGACCGGATCTACTGGCCGAAGGAGGGGGTCACCAAGCAGGGGCTTGCCGATTACTATGCGCAGGTCTGGCCCTTGATGGCGCCCTTCGTCGTCGACCGGCCGCTGTCGCTGCTGCGTTGCCCGGACGGCATCGACGGCAAGCAGCGCTTCTTCCAGAAACATGCCTGGCGCGGCATGAACAAGGCGGTCGGACAGGTCAAGGACCCGAAGGACAAGAGCGGCGAACCGCTGCTGCGCATCCTCGATTTCGACGGACTGGTGGCGCTGGTGCAATCCGCGACGCTGGAGATCCATCCCTGGGGCGCCACGACCAGGGCGATGGAAAAGCCGGACATGATCACCATGGATCTCGACCCCGGCGAGGATGTCGATTGGTCCGCCGTGATCGAGGGCGCCTATCTGCTGAAAGGACTCATCGAGGAAGACGGGCTGACCGCCTTCGTCAAGACTTCCGGCGGCAAGGGCCTGCATGTCGTGGTTCCCTTGAAACCCTCCGCCACCTGGGCGTCGGTCAAGGCCTATGCCAAGGGTCTCGCCACCGCAGCCGCCCGGGCCGAACCGGACAAGTACCTCGCCGTCGCAACCAAGGCGAAACGCAAGGGCCGCATCTTCATCGATTATCTGCGCAATGGTCGCGGCGCCACCGCCGTCGCTCCTTACTCCACCCGCGCCCGCCCCGGCGCCGCCGTCTCCACGCCGATCGCCTGGGAGGAACTCACCGAAGCGATCGGCCCGGCGACCTTCACCGTCGATAGCCTCCCCAACCGCCTTGCTGGCCTGAAGCACGATCCCTGGGATGGGTTCTTCAAGTCCGCGGGGACGTTGCCGAAGGGGAAGCGGTGATCAGTGAGCAGTGAGCAGTCAGTAGGGCTCCATGATCCTCTGTCCAGATGATGCGAAGAGCGGAGATACCCTTAAGATGCGAGATTGGAGCGAACTCCGAAGCGTTGTCGGTATTGCATCGGTGTCAGCCCGGTTACGCGGAGGAAGATTCGGCGGAAGGCGGTGACGTCGGAATAGCCGACATTCCAGGAGATTTGAGCCACAGGCAATCCGGTCGTCTCCAGGGCGTCCCGCGCCTGCATCATGCGGATCTGCTGGAGATACTCGGTCGGACGAAGCCCTGTCGCCTTGACGAACCGGCGCAGGAAGGTGCGTTCCGTCAGCCCAGCCCGGTCGGCGAAGTCCGAAATGTCATGAGCCTCCGATGCCTTGGCATGGATATGATGCTGGACATGCAGGATCGCGGCATCGCCATGGTCGAACTTGGGAACGAAGGACCTGTAGACATCCTGGTCGCGACGGGGTGGATCCACCAGCAGGAACCGGGCCGTGGCCAGCATCGTTTGAACGCCCATCAGTTTCTCGACCAGCGTCAGGCCGAGATCCGTCCAGGCGAGAATTCCGCCGGCCGTCAGGATGTCGCCGTCGTCGATCACCATTCGCTCGGCTGCCAGCTCAAGCTTCGGGTAACGCGCAGCCAGTTCGTCGCTGAAGGCCCAATGCGTGGTCACACGCCGGCCGTCCACCAATCCCGTCTCGGCCAGCACAAAGGCGCCGGCGCAGATCGATCCGATCGTGGCACCCTTATCATGCTGGGCTATCATCCACCGCGCCGCCACGGGCATGGCCTGCATCTTGGCGGGCATGATGATGCTCGGCGGTGCGATGATATAGCTGAGACGATGCGCCGATCCCGGATGGCTATCCCAGACACAGACGACATCGTCCTGCGCGACCTGCCAGTGGGAGACCCTGACGCTCCGTTGATGGTCCGCCTGGTAAGGCACCCATTGGCTGGCGATCCGAAAAAGGTCGGTCAGGCCATAGACCGCCGACAATTGGCAGTCGGGATAGATCAGCAGCCCGACTTCCGCCACGACATCTCTCTGCTCGGCCATTTTGTCAGTTTCCGCATCGTAATCGTCATTTCCGCCGCCTCTCTATGGGGCACGTTTCACTTACATATGTCCATGTCGAAACGACGAAGCCCGACTTTTCTAAAGGGAAACGACCATGACATCGAATGAACCTGGCTCCGGCCCGATGGCTACACGTCGGAACTTACTGATTGCGGGCGGCGCAGCCGTGTCGCTCGCGGTCGTCAAGATCCCTGCATCCGCCCAGACCCAAACCGCAACCAAGACCCAAAGAGAGACCGACATGACCAGCAGTTTCGTCACCACCCAGGACGGCGTTGACATCTTCTATAAGGACTGGGGTCCGAAGAGCGCCCAGCCAATCGTTTTCCACCACGGCTGGCCGCTGTCGTCGGACGACTGGGACGCGCAGATGCTCTTCTTCCTGTCGAAGGGCTACCGCGTCGTCGCCCATGATCGCCGCGGCCATGGCCGCTCGACCCAGGTGGCCGATGGTCACGACATGGACCATTACGCGGCCGATGCCTTCGCGGTCGCTGAACATCTGGATCTGAAGAACGCTGTCCATATCGGCCATTCCACCGGCGGCGGCGAAGTCGCCCGCTATGTCGCCAAGCATGGCGAGCCCTCGGGACGGGTGGCCAAGGCCGTGCTCGTCTCCGCCGTTCCGCCTCTGATGCTGAAGACCGCCGCCAATCCGGAAGGCCTGCCGATCGAGGTTTTCGACGGTTTCCGCTCCGCTCTCGCCGCCAACCGCGCGCAGTTCTTCCGCGATGTGCCCGCCGGCCCCTTCTATGGCTTCAATCGCGATGGCGCGAAGGCTCAGGAAGGCGTCATCCAGAATTGGTGGCGCCAGGGCATGATGGGCAGTGCCAAGGCGCATTATGATGGGATCAAGGCGTTCTCCGAGACCGATCAGACGGAGGACCTGAAGGCCATCACGGTGCCGACGCTCGTCCTGCATGGCGAAGACGACCAGATCGTCCCGATCGCAGATTCCGCTCTGAAGTCGGTCAAGCTTTTGAAGAACGGGTCGCTCAAGACCTATCCCGGCTTCGCTCACGGCATGCTCACCCTCAATGCCGATGTGCTGAACGAAGATCTTCTTCAGTTCATCAAGGCCTGACCGGCGCGAAACACCCGGGCTGCGGCAGACGCCTGCCGCAGCCTCTAGGGCGTCCTGCATCCGGGACAGCGTCCGAGACGCAAGTTACGAGCTGCGCTTTTCCTCGTTCAGGCTCTTCTTCAGCGCGTCCATGATGTTGATCACATTGCCGGAGGTCTTGGGTCCGGATTTGGCCTGGGCCTTGGTCTTCTTCGGCGCCGCATCTTTTTCCCGGGTCTTGAGGAAGCTCTTGATCCGCTTCTGGACCGGGTCCTGCACGAGCGAGGCGCTCCAGGTTCCCTTGTCCTTTTCGAAGAGCTTCTCGAGGGCCGGCGCCTCGCGCTTGGCTTGCTTGCTCTCCGTCTCGAGCTCGGCCACCGCGTCACGCATCTCTTCGCCATAATGCAGCGTCCAGAGGATCATGCCCTTGCCGCTCGGCGCGAGCAGCACGGCGCGTTCGCGGCGGTAGAGGACGAGTCGCGCGATGCCGACCACATCCTCGCGCACCATGGCTTCGCGGATGACGGCAAAGGCCTCGGCGCCCACCTTGTCGCCCGGCGCGAGGAAATGCGGCTTGTCGTACCAGATCCAGTCGATCGCATCCTTTGCCACGAAGGTCTCGATATCGATCGTCCGGGTGCTTTCAAGTCCCAGCGCCTCGATCTCGTCGTCCTCGATCAGGACATACTCGTCTTCGCTCTTCGGGAAGCCCTTGACCTGATCCTTCTCGGCGACGCGCTTATGCGTCACGCTGTCGATATAGCGGCTTTCGACCCGGTTGTTGGTGGCGCGGTTGAGAACATGGAAGCGCACCTTGGCACTTTCCGTCGTCGCCGGCGAAACGGTGACGGCGGCAGTGACGAGGGAAAGCCGGAGATAACCTTTCCAGAACGTGTTGCGGGCCAAAGGCAGCGCCTTTCCTGTCGTGACGGGTCTCCGCCCTCAACACGCGGCAGGCGGAAAGGTTGCCCGCCCGCCGCTGGCCATCGTTCAATCCGCGCGGCTGACGCGAATAACGCTGGAGCTGCCGGCGCTCGGGTTCTCGGTCACGGCATAGACCGCGCCGTCCGGGCCTACCTTCACGTCGCGGATGCGGGCCTCCAGCGGCACGCGCTCCTCGTGCGCAACCCTGTCGCCATCGAGATGCACGATGACGAGACCGGTGGAAACGAGGCCGCCGATGATGAAGCTGTTCTTCCACTCCGGGAACTCCGCGCCGTCATAGAAGGCCATGCCGGAAGGGCCGATCACCGGATCCCAGTAATAGACCGGCTGGGCCATGCCCTCCTTGGCGGTGATGCCGTCGCCGACCGCACCGCCGCTATATTCGACGCCATAGGTAATGACCGGCCAGCCATGATTGACGCCGGCCTCGGGCTTGTTCAGCTCGTCGCCGCCCTTCGGCCCGTGTTCCACCGTCCAGAGCCGGCCCTGGCCGTCGAGTGCGGCCGATTGCAGGTTGCGGTGACCATAGCTCCAGATCTCCGGCTGCGCGCCGCCGCTCGAAATGAAGGGATTGTCGGCGATCGCCTTGCCGCTCGCATCGATGCGGAACACCTTGCCGAAGCCGCTTGCAAGATCCTGGGCGAAGACGCGGGTCTCGCGGTCGGAGCGCTCGCCGACGGTGACGAACAGCGCTCCGTCCGGGGCGAAGGTCAGGCGCGAGCCATAATGCTTGGTGTTGTCATAGGAGGGCATCTGCCGGAAGATCACCGTCAGATCCTCGAGCTTGGCAGCGCCCGTTCCATCCTCCACCAGACGGGCGGAGGCGACCGAGGTGCCGTTACCCTCGTCGCGCGGCTCGGAGAAGGAGAAGAAGATCCGCTTCGAGCTGTCGAAATCGGGTGCCAGCGCGACATCCAGCAGCCCGGCCTGGCCGGAGGAAACCACCTCCGGCACGCCCTCGATCGCAGCGCTCGCCTTGCCCTCCTTGGAGACGATGTGCATCGAGCCCTTCTTGGCCGTCACCAGCATCCGCCCATCCGGCAGGAATTCCATGGCCCAGAGGTGCGGCAGGCCTTCCGCCACCGTCGTCGTCTCCACCTTCGGCATTTCGGCCGGCTGCGGCGCGCGGGTCTGGTTGGCGAAGGCGGGGGTCTGGTCCGGCGCATTGGCGGCTTCGGTCTCGACCGGCTGGCCAGAGGCCGTGTTCTCCGCCCCGGTCGCCGGCGGCTGACCTTCGACATGGTCGATCGGCGAGGTGTCACCGGTCGATTGCGCCGCGGCGGGGAAGGCGAGGAAGAGCGCCGAAAGCATGGTTCCGGCGAGAAGGCGGGCGGTGGGGGTCATCGAGGCGGCTCCTGGTCAAGCGAGGGGTCAAGCAAGGGGACAGGTCGAGCGTGGCGCAAGGCCTTGATCCCGCATGAGAGGGACCTAGGGCGGCCGCACGGCGCCGCCGCTCACAGGCCATTCACCATTGCTTTATCCGGCTCGCCAGCAAGCCAACCTCTGGGCGCGAACGGCAAACTGCGTTAGATCGCCAGCATGCAGATCGCCGTCTATTGCCCGCTCAAATCGCCCCGTCATCCCGTGCCATCCGGCGACCGGCTGATGGCCCGCCAGCTCATGCACGCCCTGAAGCTCGCCGGCCACGGCGTGACGCTGGCCTCCGAGCTGCGCGGCTTCATCAAGGTGCCGGAGGCGCGGGCGGCGCTGGAAGAGACGGCGGCGCAAGAGCGGGCGCGGATCGCCACGCAATGGCGGGCGGAGGGCGCGCCCGATGCCTGGTTCTGCTACCACCCCTATTACAAGGCACCAGACCTCCTCGGCCCGCCGCTGTGCCGCGAATTCGCGCTGCCCTACATCACAGCCGAAGCCTCCTATTCCGCCCGTCGCGATGCGGATGGCTGGAGAGAGGCGCAGGCGGCGCTGATCGAGACCCTGAACGCCGCGGCCGTCAACATCGCTCTCACGGAGCGGGACCGGGTCGGGCTGATGACCGGGGCGCCACTCGCCCGCATCGCCCGGCTGAAACCCTTCATCGCGGCCGCGCCCTTTCTCGAAGTCGTGCCGCAGCCCCATCCGGGCCGTCTCGTCACGGTCGCCATGATGCGCCCGGGCGATAAGATGGACAGCTATCACATGCTGGCCGAGGCGCTGCATCACCTCCTCCATCGCCCATGGACGCTGTCGATCATCGGCGACGGCGCCCTGCGCGGCGAGGTCGAGGCGCTGTTTGCGCCGCTTGGGCCCGGCCGCGTCATCTGGCATGGCGCGCTCGACCCGCCGCAGCTGGCGGCGCTGCTCTCCACCGCCGCGCTCTATGTCTGGCCCGGATGCGGCGAGGCCTATGGTCTTGCCTATCTCGAGGCGCAGGCTGCCGGGCTGCCCGTTGTCGCGCAGGCGATTGCCGGCGTGCCGGAGGTGGTGGTCGACGGGCGCACGGGGATCCTGACGCCGCCCGGGGATGTCGCCCGCTACGCCGCCGCCATCGGCACGCTTCTGGGCGACGAGGCGCAGCGCCAGAGTTTCGCGGCTGAAGCGCGCCGCTTCGTGGCGGAGGAGCGCGACATGGCCGCGGCGTCCGCCGACCTCGCCGCGATCCTCACCCGCTTTGTCGGCCTCAAAATATCGAGGGCCGGGGCATGAGCCAATCCTTTGAAGAGCCGATCCTGGCTGCTCTCGACCGCCTGCAGGCCGGGGGGCGTACCGCACGCTTCTGGCTGCGCGACGATGATGCCGTTGCCCCGACGCAAGCGCTCGACCGGCTCCTGGCATTGACCGCCGCCCATGGCGTGCCGCTGACGCTCGCCGTCATCCCGGAGCCCGCCGGGTCGGCCCTGCAACAGCGGCTCGCGGGCGAGGGTCATGTGACGGTCGCGGTGCATGGCTGGGCACACTCGAACCACGCGGCCGCGGACGCCAAGAAGGCCGAACTCGGCGCCGATCGTCCGGCCGAGACCGTCACGGCCGAGCTGGCCGAGGCGCTGGAAAAGCTCCGGCGTCTGTTCGGCCCGCAGCTCCTGCCGGTCCTCGTTCCGCCGTGGAACCGGATCGACACAGCGCTTATCGCCGCCTTGCCGGCGCTCGGCTTCCAAGCTCTTTCGGTCTACGGAGCCGAGACGTCGGCGCCGCTGCCGGTCATCAACACGCATGTCGACGTCATGGACTGGCATGGCACCCGCGGCTGCCGCGATGTGCAGGTGCTCGCCGCGGAAATCGTTGCGCGCCTCGATGATGACGGGAACCATGTCGGCCTGCTCACCCATCATCTGGTCCATGATGAAGACGTCTGGGTCTTCCTCGCCCGGCTCTTCGAGGCGACAGAGCGGCACCCGGCCTGCCGCTGGGTGGGGCTCTCCACGCTCCTCGCTCGCTGATCAGAGCGTGACGATCTGTCCGTCATAGGCCGGGAAGGCGCCGGCGTAGATCTCGGCGGCTGCGGCGGCGATGGCGTCCAACTCGTCATCGGTGCGCAGCGGCGAATGGTGGATGAAGGCAACCTTCTTGACGCCCGCCGTGCGCGCCAAGCGGATCGCCTGCTGCCAGGAGGAATGACCATAGCCGAGGAAGCGCGGCATCTCGTCATCCGTATAGGTACAGTCATAGATCATCAAATCGGCATCCTTGATCAGCGACAGCACCGCCGTGTCGAGCGTACCCGGCGTATGTTCCGTGTCGGTGATCAGAGCGCAGACGCGACCTGCGAACTCGACCCTGTAGCCGATCGCGTCGCCCGGATGGTTGAGCTTACCGGTGCGGATGACGAGCCCGCTCTCCGGGCGCAGCACGTCGCCGGCCTTGAAGTCCTTGGCGTTCAACGAGGCGCGGCAGATGTCCGGCTCGATCGGGAACCAGGGCGGCCGCATGAATTCGCCGATCATCTGTCGCGTCGTCATCCGCCCGGCCATATGGCCCGACCACAGCGCCACCTTGCAGCGCGGATCATAGAGCGGCGGAAAGAAGGGCAGGCCGACGATATGGTCGTAGTGGCAGTGGGTGAAGAGGATATGGAAGTTGGAGACGCCTTCGCCCTTGAGCGCCAGCCCCGCCGGCATGATGCCCGAGCCGGCATCGAAGATCAGCTGATGGGTGCCGCACTCCATGCCGATGCAGATCGTGTTGCCGCCATAGCGCTGGAAGTCCGGCCCCGACACGGGCAGGCTTCCCCGAACTCCCCAGAAGCGCACACGAAACGCGGTGTCGTCCACTCTTTCCTCAGCTCCGAGGGACCGCACCGCGGGCCTGCGATAACTGTCCCTTCATCATCCGACTTGGTCAAACGCATGGATGGCGTCTTCTGTCCGGCCTTATTTCCGCCACTTTAGACAATGTGTACGGCCGAAGCGAGACAGGTCGTCGCTTTTTGTCTCACGGCGTGGCACAGAGCCTGGAGCCACCTTGGCGCCAGAATCTTTCAAAGCCGTTTCCGCTGATCCATGTCGAGTGCCCCTCCCGTCGCGATCGCCGTGATTTCCGATGCTCATCTCCATGATCCCACGGTCGATTTCGGTTGGCCCGGCGCGGCGGAGACGGGGGGCCTCAGCCTGCGGCCGCTTTCGGAAGCGGCGCGCTCAACGCGCGTCTTCAACGAGACGAAGGCCGCCTTTCTCGCGGCGCTCGACGAGATCGTCCGACGCGGCATCCGACACGTCGTGCTGCTCGGGGACTATACGGATGACGGTCAGGTGGCGACGACCGCCCGGATCGCGGAAATCCTGACCCGGTATCGCCGCGCGCATGGACTGCGCTTTTATTTGACGCCCGGCAATCACGATGTCTTCGCCGATCGCGGCCGGCATCGCACCAAGCGCTTCCTGCGGGCCGACGGCAGCCTGGAGATCGTGACCAGCGATCCGGATCGCACCGGCGGTGGGCTACCGGTCACCCGCTCGCCGGCCATGTATTGTCCTGGCCAGCCGGAGGGATTGCTGGCCCTCAGGGCGCATGGCTATTTCGGTGCGGACGGGGCCTATCACTGGGAGACGCCCTTTGGAACTCAGTCCGATCCCCTGGCTCGCCGATACAGTGTCCGCTCCCGTTCCGGCCAGACGGTCCGCACGCTCATGGATGCCTCCTATCTGGTCGAGCCGGAGGCGGGGCTCTGGCTGCTGATGATCGACGCCAATGTCTTCGTGCCGGTCGATGGCGGCGATGCCTTCGAGGACAGCACGGCCGCAGGCTGGACCGCGCTTGTCGCCCACAAGGCGTTTCTGGTCGATTGGATCGCCGAGGTGACGGCGCGGGCCGACCGGCTCGGCAAGCGCCTCGTCGCTTTTTCCCATTATCCGCTTCTCGATCCGCTCGACGGCACGCGCGACGACGAGGCGGCCCTGCTCGGGCCTACGGAGACGACCGGACGCCTACCGCGACCGGAGATCGGCGCGGCGCTGATGGCGGCTGGGCTGCGTTTGCATGTGAGCGGCCACATCCATGTCAACGACACGGCAAGGATGCGGGACCAGGAGCGGTTCCTCGTCAATCTCGCCGTCCCTTCGCTCGGCGGCTTTCCGGCGGCGATCAAGATCCTGTCTGTCCATGAGGCGGAGGTTGCGGTGGAGACGGTGACCTTCGACGACCTGCCGCTCGACCCCGGGATCATGGCGCTGTATCAGGCAGAGGCGCGCCATGCAGGTCTTAATGGCAGCGCGCTGCTGACGGCCCGCGACTATGGCGATTTTCTTTCCGCCCATATCGGGCATATCGCCTGGCGCCGTCACCTGAAGCGCGAATGGCCGGCGCCGCTCGCCGCGCTGCTGCGCATCGCCCATCTGGGCGATCTCTTTCGCCTCGCTTCGCTGCCGCATGACCTTCCGCTCGAAGAGGCGGTTTCGGCTGTCCAGCAGTTGAGAGAGCGAGCGCAGGCAGGCGAGGAGGACGCGGCGCTCACTCCGGCGGACGATCCGGCGCTGCTCGAAGGCATAAGCGGCATCGCGCTGTTGGGGGACTGGTATCGGCTGCGCATGGGCAGCGGGCTTGGGCTCCGCCGTGTCGGGCCGGAGCGGCTAGCGCTTTACCGCCGCCTTGCAGGGGCCCTGCGGCAGCGGGCGCATGGGGCTGGCAGCGCGCAGGCCACTCTGCGGCAGATGTTCGATCTTCTCGAACGATTCGCCGACGGGCTCCCTTCGGAGAATTTCAGCCTGGACATGCGGACGGGCAAGATCCGCGCCCTCTAGCGCTTATGCGCTCTCCGCCGCATCACTTGGAACAGCTCAGCCCTGCGGCGCCTTTTCCAGTTCACGCACCCGGCTGCGGGCATCAGTCAGTTCGCTGGTCGTGTGGCTGAGACGCTCGGCCAGCACGCGCATCACCTGGATGGTGATCTCGGGGAAGTCGGTCATCAGCTTCAGGAAGTGATCCTTGCGGATGCGGAGCGCCTCGAGCGGCGTCGTGCTCTTGATCGTCGCGGTACGCGAAACGTCGCAGAGGATGGCGATCTCCCCGACGATCGAATTCTGCTCGACCTCGGCGACCTTGATCGGCCCCGTCACCGATTCCACGAGGATGTCGGCCTTTCCTGTCAGCACGACATAGGCGGCATCACCCGCATCGCCCTGGTGGAACAAGGTTTCTCCCGGCGAATAGCTGACCCGATCGGAGGTGAAGGCCAGCAGCTTGAGCTTGCCCGGCTCGACGCCGGCAAAAAGCGGCACGCGCCGCAGCATCTGCACTTCGTCCTTCAGAAGCATCGTTGTCACCCACTCCTTCCATCTCGCCGCCACACCGTCCGCGCGGTCGCCTTTGCAGCAGTCTCGACGGGTTTGCTGCCGAAAACCCGTCCAAGCTACAATATTATGACGAGACGAGCTGTTTAAAGATACCGTTATTTTGCGTCAGCTTCTCATGCGTATCATCTTCCACAAGCGCGCCGCGGTCGAAGACCAGAACGCGCTCGAAGAGCGAGGTCAGGCTCGTATTGGAGAGCACCCAGACCACGGCCGGGTTGGCATCGTTGCGCTTCAGCAGTTTCATCACGTCGCGCACGATCTCGTCCTGCAGCCGATGGTCGAGTGACGGCAGCGGCCGGTTGAAGATGTAATAATCCGAGCGGCGAATGATGGCGCGCGCCAGGTTGAGCTTCTGGCGCTGTACGGCGGTCAACCGCTTGCCGCCGGCGCCCAGGTTGAAGTCGAGGCCGATGTCGAGCACCTCTTCGATCAGGCCCTCGGCATTGAGCAGTGCGCTGACCACGCTGCGGATGCGGTTCGAGCCATCGGTATGCTTCTGGCTGATGCGGCCGAAGAGCACGTTGTCCATCAGGGTCGCGGAGGCCAGATATTTCTCCGGATCGTAGCGCTCGATCTGGGCGGCGAGGTCGTCCGGCATGGTCTCGTGGAAGAGGCGACGCGCATCGACGATCGTCGCCATCAGCTCGGGTGTCAAAAGACCGAAGCGGTGGCGGGGTTCGACATAGTTGAAGCTCAGCCGGATGATGGCGCCCCGGTCGTCGTCGCTGGCGTCTTCCACCGACTTGCCGGCATATTTCTGCAGGAGCGCCTGGTACATCGGAATGTCGTCGGCGGTCATGAAGGTGAGCTGCTGGAAGAAGGGATGATCCGGCGGCAGGTCGGAGAAGAGCTCGACCGCGGTTTCGGCGATCGAGTAGCCCATGTCGAACAGGATCCGCTCGAGGCTGGTTTGCCGCATGACGGAGCGGAAATGGGCATTCTTGGCAATGTTGCGGCCCCTCACCGCGTCGCTGACGGCATTGCCGAACAGGAAGTTTTCGCCGACGGTCGCCTCGCTGTTATAGGCACCCGGTTCGAAATAGGCGACGAGACCGGCAAGGCCGGCTTCCTCCAGCTCCTCGCGCAGCGCCTGGCGCATGGCGACGATCCGCTCGGCGAAATCCGGTCGGTCGGCAGGGTTGATCGCCGTGCGCAGCGCCAGATCGAGAATGTCCTTCGACAGCTGCACCGTGTCGAGCACGGCGAGAATGGAGGGAAAGAGGTCCTCCGCCCGCGTCGCGCCGGCGGCGCTGTAGTCGATCCAGTCGTCGTTCATGTCGTGATCGGGGTTGCCGGCGAGCTTGGCTTCCTGCCGCTCCCATTTGCGATGCGCCGCCAGGCTCCCCTCATAGGTCGCAGCTGCGAGCGGCGCATGTTTGAGCCCATAGAGCAGGTTGTCGCGCAGCGAGCCGTAGAAGAAATAGGCATCCGAGGAGGCATAGGAGATGCCACGGCCGACAACCGATTCCGGCAGCTGCAGAATGTCCTCGCCGCCCACCGTCACCCGCCCGCTTTCCGGCCAGATCAGCCGCCCGAAGGCTTCCGCCAGCACGTCACCGCCGCTGCCGGCGCTGCCAATGATCGCCACCTTCTCGCCCGGTCGGATCTCGACCGAGACATGTTCGAGCAGCCGCGCGCCGCTGTCATCGGCGAGCGTCAGGTTCGAGGCGGCAAGTGGGCCGGAAAGGGCGGCGGTGGTGGCGCCGATCGCCTGGATCTTCGGATCGATCAGCTGGTCGACGCTGAATTGCTCGACGACCTGCTGGAACTTCACCTGCACATCCTGGCGCAGCTGGTCCCAGTCGATCAGCTCCTTGAGCGGTCCCGGCAGGTCCTTATAGGCGCTGATCACGGCGACCAGCTGGCCGATATCCAGCTCGCCGCGCAGCGCCAGATAGCCGCCGATGCAATAGAAGAGGAAGGGCGTCAGCTGGGCGAGGAAGTTGTTGATGAATTTCACCATGAACTTCCACTGGTAGAGATCGTATCGGATCTTGTAGATCCGCCCCAGCCGTGAGGCGATGTCGGCGCGCTCGTAGTTGGAGGTGTCATAGGCATGGATCGTGCCGATGCCGTCGACGATCTCGCTCACCCGGCCGGCGAGCTCGCGCGCGGTGATCTGGCGCTCGCGGCCGAGCACCAGCAGGCGCCGGCGCATGCGGGGAATGATCGTCGCCTGGATGCCGACCATGAAAGCGGCGATGAAGCCGAGCCAGAGATTCTGCATGAAGATGAAGGCGAGCGCGGTCAGCGCCTGGCCGCCGAGCAGAGCGGGAGAGACGAAGGCATCGCCGGTAAAGCCGCCGAGCGGCTCCACCTCGTCCTTGACCATGGAGGAGACCTCAGCCCCCTTCATTCGCTTGAACTGGGTCGGCGGGAAACGGAGGATGCGATCGACCAGATCGAAGCGGATGCGCCTCAGGAGCCGCTCGCCGAGCCGGCCCTTATAGGTGTTGATGTAGAGCTTGAAGAGGCCGTTGATGATGACGAGCAGCAGGAAGACGGCGCTCAGCGCGTAGAGCGTCTGCATGCGCGTCAGCTCGATGCCGCCGAACAGCGGAAAGCTGCCGATGCCGGGGAGCCACAGGTTGATGTCGAAGAAGGTTTCGGTCGCGCCCGGCTGTTCGAATCCCTTGCCCTGGATCGGTCCATTGACGATCCGCTTCGGCAGGTCGAAGGACATGAAATAGGGGATCATCGACACGGCGACGACCAGCAGGATGAAGAGCTGCTGCTTGCGCGTATGGGTCCAGATGTACCGGGAGAGGCGATTTTCCATGGATGACGGCCAGCATGCGATAGTGGCGGGGCGGCGGCCACAAGCGAAACGCTGTCTCCTCCGTTCGGACAACTTAATGCAGCACCGAGAGGATTGCCACCCGGCGTTTGCGTCGATGATTGCGGCCCTGCGCCACCTCAGAGCAGATCGGTGAGGATCGTCGCCGTATTGTCGGCGCCTTCCAAATCGAGCGCGAGGAGGCCACGGTCCGGTGGCGGTGAGGCGAGCGCCCGGCGCATCGCCTCGGCAAGGCGTGCCGGCGTCAGCTCCGTCTCGGCAATCGCCGTCAGCAGGCCGAGCGCGTGCAGCCGCTCGGCGCGTGCGGCCTGTTCGGTCTCGCCGCCGGTGGTGAAGGGCACAACGATCGAGCGGCAGCCGGCGCGCAGGATGTCGCAGAGCGTGTTGTAGCCGGCCTGCGAGACCGACAGCGCTGCAGCGCCGAGCAGGCTCGCAAAATCCGGGCGGAATCGGGTGACGGCAAGATGGGCCGGCGCCTTGGCCTGCAGCGCCGCAAAATCGGCTTCCGCCAGGTTCGGCCCGGTGATCAGCAGCCAGCGTCCGGTGGCCTCGATCTGAGCCGCCGCTTCGACCGCGCAAGCCAGCATCTGCCGACCGACCGCGCCACCGCCCGCCGAAATGACGACCTCGAATGTTTCGCTCGGCGGCGGTGGGGGCGGCGGTGCGACGAGGCCGGTATAGACCACCTTGTCGGCGATCCGTTCCGCGAAGGGGAAGGTCTCTTCCAGCCGCACGAAACTCGGATCGCCATGCACCAGCACCCGGTCGAAATAGGCCTCGACATAGTCGAGTGTCTCGACATCGCGCTCCGGCTTCGGACGCTTTTGCAGGATGTCGCGGATCGAGGCGAAGATCTTCGGCCGCTCAGGCAAAGCGAGTGCGGCGTCGAGGAAGGGCAAGAGCTCGAAGCGCATCTGCCGGCGGCCGAAGGGAAAGGCTTCGGTCAGGATCGCCTGCGGGCGCACAGCGTCGAGGATCTCGAGCAGTCGATCGCGCCGCATTGCCTTGAAGGCATCATCGACCGGCCGGCCGTTTATATCGGCGAGCTTGGAGAACCCCTCGTCGGCCGAGACGACGGGGGGCAGCGCGACATGGTGCACGCCTTCGCCCGGGAAGCCCGCAACCGGCTTGCCGCCGGTGACCACCGTCACGTCGAAGCCGCGGCGGGAAAGCGCATGGGCAATGCGGCTTGCCCGGGTCAGATGGCCGATGCCGAGCAGATGCTGGACATAGAAGAGGACGCGCTTCTGCGCGATCTGGCTCATGCGAGGCTCCGCCATTCGGTGTCGAAAAGGGCGCTCAACTGGGTGATCGAGCGGTGATGGTCAAAATCGCGCCGCACCCTCGCTTCGGCGGAATCGCCCAGACGCTTGCGCAGCGCCGGATCTCGGATCGCCCGCTCGAGAGCGTTCGCCAAAGCGGCGGGGTCTTCCGGCGGCACCAGCAGGCCGTTCTCGCCATCGCTCACCAGCTCCGGAACGCCGGAAATCGTGGTGGAGATCGGCATCAAACGCTGGCTCGCTGCCTCGACGATGACATTGGGCAGCCCATCGCGATCGCCATCGGCGCCGATGCGGCAGGCGAGTGCGAAGAGGTCGGCGCGGCGATAGTGATCCAGCACTGCCTCCTGGGCGAGCGCGCCGTTCCAGCTGATCTTCTCCGCGAGTCCCAGTCGTTCGGCCTGCGCCTTCAGCGTCTTGGCCAATGTGCCGCCGCCAATATGGATCATCCGCCAATGGAGATCTGCGGGCAGGCGGGCGAGCGCCTCGAGCAGAATGTCATAGCCCTTCTTCTCGACCGCCCGGCCGACGCTGAGGATGATCACCGGGTTTGCGGAATCGGACCCGTTGCGGGCCGGCCGTTCCCCGTCGAAGGGCGCGAAGCGGGAGAGGTCGAGGCCGTGATAGCTCAGATGCACGCGGGCCGGTTCGGCGGCGAGCGTGCGGAGATGCTGGAAGCCGGTCTCCGTGCAGGTCACCGTCCAGCGGCTCTCCGTCAGCTTGTCGGCGAGCTCCCAGTCCTTCGAGGTCCAGATGTCCTTGGCATGGGCGGAGCAGGTGAAGGGCGTGCCGGTCATCAGGCTCGTATAGCGGGCGACCGAGGCCGGCGTGTGGATGAAATGCGCATGCAGCCAGGCCCCGCCGGCCGGCCATTCCGCCACCAGCACGGCCGCCTGCCCGAAGCGGCGCAGCCGGTTGCGGGAGATGTCGCGCTTCAAGTCGCGGGTGAAGGCGCGCCAGGCGGCCTTGAAGCCCGGCAGCCGGCGCGCCTGCCAGAGTGCGCGGAGAACCCGGAGCGGCGCGTGATGCAGATATTCCGGCAGATAGTGGACCGGCGCGCGGATCTCGTCATGGATCGGATGGCGCTTCTTGTCGGTCGGGTAACGCATCGAGATCAGCGACAGGGTGAAGCCCGCCCGCTCGAGCCCCAGGAGTTCCTGGGCGATGAAGGTTTCGGAGAGACGTGGATAGCCCTTCAGCACCACGACGATCGTGCGTCGGTCCATGCGTGGTCAGGCCTTCACGACGGCGAGGTGCTCATGGCTGCGGCGGTCGAGCATGTCTCCGACGATGCGCGAGATGTTGGCGAGGCCCTCGAGCCGCATATGGCCGCCGCATTGCGAGGGCGGGCGGCGGGAGGGCAGCGCATGCAGCGCGGCGGCGAGCCGTTTCGGATCACCGGCTTCGCCGGGCAGCAGCATGTCGATCAGGCCGAGCTCGGAGGCGCGCCGCGCCCGGATCAGCTGCTCCTCGCGCGGGACGACGCGCGGCACGATCAAGGCCGGCTTGTCGAAGGAGAGGATCTCGCAATAAGTGTTGTAGCCGCCCATGGCGACGACGCCGCTGGCTCCGGCGATCAGCTCTTCCATGCGGTTGTCGAAGTCGATCACCTCGAGATGCCCGGTGCTGTTGCATTTCTCCAGGAGCTCATGGCGCTGGCGGGCCGGCATATAGGGGCCGAGCACGACGAGGCCCGGATGCGTCAGCGTCGGATCGGCGCGATAGGCCTCCACGACGTCATCCACCAGATCCGCGCCATCGCCACCGCCGCCGGTGGTAATCAGCAGATAGTCGCCCTTCGGCTTGTGCTCGGAGCTGACGTCGAGAGAGACGCTGCGCTGCAGGAAGCCCAGGAACTCCATCCGGGAGCGGACCTGGGGTGGCACCTCGATGCCGGTCAGCGGGTCGTAGAAGTCCGGCGGGCCATAGACCCAGACGCTGTCGTAGAACTGGCCGATCTTGCGCATCACGTCGTTGCGCTGCCATTCGGCTTCGAGCAGATGCGGGGCATCCATGACCTCGCGCAGGCCCAGCACCGTGGTGGTGCCCAGGCTCTTCAGATAGGCGAGCGTCTCTTCCACCTCGCCGCGCAGCCCCATCGGCTCCTTGTCGACGATGAAGAGGTCCGGCTGGAAGGTCTCGGCCGTATGGCGGATGATCGAGCGGCGCATCTTCAGCGTTTCCTGAAGATCGATATGCGCATCCATCGAGGTATATTCGCCGTTGCGCAACTTGATGACGCTCGGGATCTTCACGAAATCGACGCGGGCGCGGTAGTCGAAAGCGCCGGCGATCGTGGCGCCGGAAATGATCAGCACATGCAGGCCGCGATAATCCTCGACCAGCGAATGCGCGATGGTGCGGCAGCGGCGCAAATGTCCGAGGCCGAACGTGTCATGGCTGTACATGAGCACGCGGGCATTCTCGATCCGGCGGCTCATCACATGGCATCTCCTGACGCAGCCGATCCCAACTGACTTTGAACTTGCGGCCGCATCAAGGCATCCACCTCATTTGTAAGGATCGGCGGCATCCCGCAATCCGTCACCCAAAAAGTTGAAGGCGAGGATGACGAGGATGACCGGAATGGTCGGGTAGAGCAGCCAGGGATAGAATGCAATGGTGCTGACGCTGCGGGCTTCCGTCAGCAGGATGCCCCAGCTGGTAATCGGCGGGCGAAGGCCGAGGCCGAGGAAGGACAGCGCGGTCTCGCCAAGGATCATGCCGGGAATCGACATGGTCGCGGTGGCGATCAGATGCGACATGAAGCCCGGCACCAGATGCCGGCCGATGATGCGACTGGTGCGCGCGCCCATCAGCTGGGCGGCGAGCACATAGTCTTCCTCGCGCAGCGCCAGCAGCTTGGAGCGCACGGCGCGTGCCAGTCCCGTCCAGTCGAGCAGGCCGAGGATCAGCGTGATGCCGATATAGATCAGCAGCGGGCTCCAGGTCACCGGCATGATCGCGGCAAGCGCCATCCAGAGCGGAATGCTCGGGATCGACTGCAGCACCTCGATGATGCGCTGGACGATGAGATCGAAAACGCCGCCCTTATAGCCGGCCAGCCCGCCGATCACGATGCCGAGCAGGAAACTGACGCTGACACCGAGCAGGCCGATGGTGAGCGAGATGCGCGCGCCGTAGAGGATGCGCGACAGAACATCGCGTCCCAGCCGGTCGCTGCCGAGCAGGAAGAGCTCGCCGCCCTCGGCCGGGCAGACGAGGTGGAGGCTGGAATCGACCAGGCCCCAGAAGCGGTACGGATCGCCCGAACAGAAGAAGCGCAGCTTCTCCACCCGGTTCGGATCGTCGGTATAGATGCGCCGGAGCGTGTCCATGTCGAGCGTCATCGAGCGGCCATAGACGAAGGGCCCGACGAATTCGCCCTTGTCGAACAGATGGATGCCCTGCGGCGGGGCGTGGATGTAGTCGACGTTGCGCGTGTGCAGATTATACGGCGCCAGGAACTCGACGATCGCGATCATCGCATAGGCGGCCGCGAGGAAGTAGAGCGAGATCAGCGCCAGCCGGTGGCGCTTGAACTTCCACCACATGAGACGCAGCTGCGAGGCCTCGTAGACCTCCGCCTGCTTCTCGCTCATCGCCTCGACCGACAAGGGGTCGAACGGTGCCGTGGAGACGTAATGCGGGAGCGGCGCGCCGGCCGGGGGGAGGGAGAGCGTCACTTGCGCGCGCCTCCCTGCAGCCGGATGCGCGGATCGAGCAGCGCCAGCGCGATATCGGAGACGAGCACGCCGATCACCGTCAGGAAGGCGAGGAACATCAGGAAGGACCCCGCGAGATACATGTCCTGGCTCTGCAGTGCCTTGATCAGCATGGGCCCGGTGGTCTCCAGCGACAGCACGATCGCAGTGATCTCTGCGCCGGAGATGATGGCGGGCAAGATCGAGCCGATGTCGGAGATGAAGAAATTGAGCGCCATGCGCAGCGGATATTTGACCAGCGCCCGGAAGGGATGGAGACCCTTGGCGCGCGCGGTCACCACATATTGCTTCTGCAGCTCGTCGAGCAGATTGGCCCGCAACCGCCGGATCATGCCGGCCGTCCCCGCCGTGCCGATGATGATGACCGGGATCCACAAATGCTCGAGGATCGAGGTGAACTTCTCCCAGCTCATCGGCTGCGAGAGATATTTCTGGTCCATCAGATGGCCGACGGAGGTGCCGAACCAGATATTGGCGAAATACATCAGGATCAGCGCGAAGAGGAAGTTCGGGATGGCGATGCCGAGCAGGCCGAGGAAGGTCAGCCCGTAATCGCCCCAGCTATATTGGTGGGTGGCCGAATAGATGCCGATCGGAAAGGCGATCAGCCAGGTGAAGAGGATGGTGACGAAGGAGACGAGCACCGTCAGCCACAGCCGGTCGCCGACCACATCGGAGACGGGCAGCTGATATTCGAAGGAATAGCCGAAATCGCCATGCAGCATGCCGGCGACCCAGTGGAAGTAGCGCAACAGGGGCGGGCGATCGAAGCCATATTCAGCCTTCAGTGCCTCGATCTCGGCCATGTCGACGCCTTCGCCCTGGGCGCGCAGTTCCGACACATAGCTCTCGAAATAATCGCCCGGCGGCAGCTCGATGATGGTGAAGACGAGGGCGGAGATGATGATGAGCGTTGGGATCATGGCGCCGATGCGCCAGAGAATGTAGCGCAGCATGGGTCAGCTCACCTTGTCGCCGTACCAGAAGGTATCCGGCAGATAGACGCCGAGATAGCAGGTCGGCTCGAAGCCGTAGAGGCCCTGGTCGGGCACGTTGTTGAGTTTGGAGGAATGCAGGATCGGCTGCAGCGTCGAATTGACCATGCCGATCGAAAAGACCTGGTCGGTATAGATCGCGAGCATCTCGTGCCAGATGCGGGTGCGTGCCTCGATCTCGCCCGACTGCTTCCATTCCTTCAGGAGGTCGACCAGCTTCTGCGCCTCGGGCAGCTCCGGAGGATGGCCGAACTGGCCGAGCGAGAGATAGTGCATGCCCCAGACCGGCCATTGCAGCTGGCTGTCGGCGCTCGGCGCCAGCTGGCTCGGATTCATGTCCGCGGTCGGCACGCCATTGTCGAGGCCGAGCCACATGGACATCATGATCTCGCCGCCCATGGTCCGGTTGCGGAAGACCTCGCGCTGGGAAGTCTTGATGAAGAGCGGAATGCCGATCTTCGCCCAATGGTCTGTGACCAGCTCGAGCACGTCGGTTTCAAGTGTGCTCTCGCCGGCCGTTTCGACCACGATCCGTGCCACGCGCCCGTCGGGCAGCAGGCGCATGTCGTCGCCGTCGCGCTCCGTCAGGCCCAGTTCGTCGAGCAGCCGGTTCGCCTGGTCGGGGTCGAAGGCGGACCAGGCGGCGGCGTATTCCGGTTTGAAGAGCTGGCTTTCCGGCAGCACGGTATCGGCGCTCTCGCGACCCAGGCCGTAAAAGGCCACCATGTTGATCTCGCGCCGGTTGATCGCCAGCGACAGCGCCCGGCGGAAGCGGACGTCGCGCAGAAGCTTCACCCATTCCGCATCGCCGTAATTGAGGTTGGGCAGCAGCGCGACGCGCGAGCCCTGCGTCCGCTTCCACAGCGAGACCTTCACCGGGTAGCGCTTCTCCGAATCCTTCAGGAACGCATAGTCGATGAAATCGACGCCATGCGACTGTAGGTCGGCCTCACCGGCGCCGGTCTTGGCGGCGATGATCGAGGAGGAGGAGACGTTGAGCACATAGCGATCGACATAGGGCAGCTGCATGCCGCGCTCGTCGACCCGGTGGAAATAGGGGTTGCGGTCGAAGACGAACTGTTCGGCCGGCAGCGGCGTGGTGTTCCGCCAGGGGTCGAGCGTCGGCAGGTCCGGATTTTCCGGCCGGTACTGGCGCGACATCTTGATGTGAAGGTCGGCCCACTTCTTGGCGCGGTTGGCCTTCATCAACGTCTTCAGTTCGTCTTCCGTCTGATATTTCTTGTGGAACTGCTTCATGTAAGCCGCGGGAAGCAGGAGAATCAGCGGCGAGGCGGCAGCGAGGTTCGGCAGGAAATCCGGGTTCGGCGCGTCCCAGGAATAGCGCACGGTGCGGGCGTCGATCACCTCGAAACGCGGCGGCTTGCCATCGGCCAAAAGCTCGCGCTGCACGCCGCCCTTGCGAAGGTCCTCGTTAAGGATCACGTCTTCCCAGGTGTAGCGGAAATCCTCGGACGTAACCGGGCTGCCGTCCGACCAGCGATGCCCTTCGCGGATGACGAAGGTGAAGATGCGGTCGCCTTCAACATCGCAGCGCTCGAGAATGTCGGGTGCGAAGGTCAGGTCGGGATTGTAGCCGACGAGGCGGGCATAGCCGTTGATGAACATCAGGCGGATGTCCTTCTGGCTGCCGATGATCATCCGCACCGTCCCGCCATAGGTGCCGGGCGTGCGGCCCATGGCGGAGAGGTTGACGACCCGCGGCGTCTTGGGCAGCCGCTCGGCCATGGGCGGCAGCGTGCCGGCCTTGACCTGCTCCAGCAGCATCTCCGACTCCTCCGGCCCCGCAGCATGGCTCAAGCGGGGCAGGGCGGGCGAGAAGGCGGCAGCGCCCAGGAGGGCCAGCGTCGTGCGGCGCGTGATCATGGCTGAAGCTCCCGGATATCGGCATTGCGGTTGGCGAGCACCCAGTGGCCATCGGCGACATTGGCCGGCGCCAGCGTCGCCGGATCGCCATCGCCCGCGAGAAAGGCGCCCTTCCAGCGCCTCTTGTCGGAGGCGCCACCCGCTTTCAGCGCCGCGAAGTCCAGCGGGCGGTCGAGATCGGGGAAGGGAACGGCCGCAAGCAGCGCCTTGGTATAAGGGTGAACCGGCGCGCGCATCAGGTTCTCGCGCGGCGCGAGCTCGACGATGCGCCCGTTGCACATCACGGCGATCCGGTCGGCCATATAGTCGACCACGGCGAGATTGTGGGAGATGAAGAGGAAGGTCAGCCCCAGCTGAGCCTGCAGGTCCTTCAGGAGATTGAGGATCTGCGCCTGGACGGAGACATCCAGCGCCGAAACCGGCTCGTCGCAGATCAGCAGATCGGGCCCAAGTGCCAGCGCGCGGGCAATGCCGATGCGCTGCCGCTGGCCGCCCGAGAAGGAATGCGGGTAGCGGTTCAGGTGCCGCGCATCGAGGCCGATCGCCTTCAGCAGCGCCTTCACATACATCTTGCGGCTCGACGGATCGCCGCGGCCGTGGATTTCCAGCGGCTCGCTTAAGATGTTCTGCACGGTCATGCGCGGCGAGAGCGAGGAGACCGGATCCTGAAATACCATCTGCATGCGGGTGCGCAGCTCGTCGAGCTGCTTGCCCTTCGCGTGGAGGACGTCAATCTGCCCGGCCGTGCTGTTGAGCGTCACCGAGCCGCTTTCCGGCGTGATCGCCCGCATGAGGATCTTGCTGACCGTGGTCTTGCCGCAGCCGCTCTCGCCGACGAGGCCGAGGCACTCGCCACGGCGGATGTCGAAGCTCACATCGTCCACCGCCTTGTGCAGGCTCGCCTCGCCCTTGCGCCACCAGCCGCCCTTGCGGGAGGAGAAGGTCTTGCCAATGTGCCGGACAGAGAGAATGACGTCGGAAGCGGGCTCCGGCAGACCGTCGGCCGCCAGGCGCTGCGGCGGGCGGGCCGCGCGTGGCTCGGCCGGCAGCGGCTTCGCCTTGCGCTTGGCAATCAGCGTCTCGACGTCGACCGGCACGTCGCGCAGCGCCTTCAGTCGCTCGCCGGGCTTCATGTCGAAATGCGGCACGGCCTTCATCAGGCCCTTCAGGTAGGGATGGGTCGGACTGCGGAAGATCGCCTCGACCGGCCCGGCCTCCATGATCTCGCCGTGATAGACGACCACCACCTCGTCGGCCATGTTGGCGACGACGCCCAAATCGTGGGTGATCAACAGCATCGCCATGTTGAAGCGCGACTGCAGGTCTTTGAGCAATTGCAGGATCTGCGCCTGGATGGTGACGTCGAGCGCGGTCGTCGGCTCGTCGGCAATCAGCAGCGACGGGTTGCAGACCAGTGCCATGGCGATCATGGCGCGCTGGCGCATGCCGCCCGAAAGCTCGAAGGGATACATGTCGTAGGCGCGCTTGGGGTTCGGGAAACCCACCAGGCCCAGCATCTCCTCGGTGCGGGCGCGGCGCTCCTCCTTCGTCATGTCGCGATGGATCTTCAGGGACTCGCTGATCTGGTTGCCGACCGTGTGGAGCGCCGAGAGCGAGGTCATCGGCTCCTGGAAGATCATGCCGATGCGGTTGCCGCGCACGTCGCGCATCTGCGCGCCCTCGGGGTCCAGCGCCGCGAGGTCAAGCGCGCCATTCGGCAGTTTCGGGTCGTTGAAGATGATGCGGCCGGAGGACTGTGCCGTCTTCGGAAGAATGCCCATGATCGCCTGGCTGATCACCGACTTGCCGGAGCCGGACTCGCCCACCAGCGCCGTTACCTTGCCGGGGAGCACACGCAGGCTTGCCCCACGTACCGCTTCGATCCGTCCGCCGAAGATCGAGAACGACACACTCAGGTTCTCAATCCGCAGCAGGTCCGTCCCTGATGTCATTCCCGCATTCCCCGTATCCCGGCGCTTTCTGCGCGCGGCTGCGGGCATTTTCGCCCTGTTTTTCGGAAAAGACTATCGTAGCGCGCAGGGCCTGTCCATGACCCTGCGCAACCGCGCAACGACCGTCTGCAGGCGGAGACCTAATTGTCTCATGTATCGATTTTTTGAATTCTTCGTCGCACGCTCAAAAAACAGTCACTGCAGGAGTTTGTTCCACAGGTCGCGCGGGCGCTGGCTGTTGTTGCGGTAGAGCAGCATGACCTGCTCGGCCTCCGAGCGCTTTTCGAGGGCACGGTGGCGCAAGGCCTCGGCATTGCCGAGCTTCAGCTGGTTGGCATGCGGCACCAATACGGTCACCTTCTGGCGCACGCCCCGCAGCCGCTCCTCGCCGATCGTCTCCCACTCGCCGCCGGCATAGGCGGAGAAGGCCTGGCTTGCGAGCACCGGGGTCGCGTGCTTCTTGGTGAGCTCCTGCAGGCGCTGCACCTCGTTGACCGCCGCACCGAAGGCCGAAAAGGTCAGCCGATCGCGCAGGCCGACATTGCCGAACATGACATTGCCGACATGCAGGCCGATGCCATAGCCGATCGGCCCCAGCTGCTTCTGCTCGCGCTCGCTGTTCAGCTCCTCCATTCGTGCCATGGCCTGGCGGACCGCCGCCATGGCGGCCATCGCCGCCACCTGCGAGGGCTCCCGGTGCCGGCCGCAGGGGAAGACGGCCAGGAATCCGTCGCCCATGAAGCTCAGGATCTCGCCGCCATTGCGGTTGAAGGGCACGGCGATCGCGTCGAAGAAGTGGTTGAGCGTATCGATATAGGCCTGGCGGCCCTCCTTCTCGGCGAGCATGGTCGAGTTGCGCATATCGGCCATGACCAGCATGGCGCGGATCGTCTCGCCATCGCCGCGGCGGATCTGGCCGGAAAGCACGCGCTTGCCGGCATTGCCGCCGAGATAGGTGGTGAGCATATTGTCGGCGAGCTTGCCGAGCACCGCCATCTTGGCCGCCACCGCCAGGCTGCTCTGCACGCGCAGCAGCGCCTCGATCACCTCGTCGCTGAAACCCTCCGGCAGGTCGGTCGCCCAGGATCCGACCATGCCCTGGCCGGAGGCCCCGCCGAAGGGCTGCATGAAGGCAATATAGTCGGTGATCCCATCGGCCTTGAGATCGTCGAAGATCGGAAATTCCGACGGCTGGTTGGGATCGACCCGTCGGCGCAGATGTTCGAGATTGTTGCTGAGCAGGTAGTAATAGGGGCTCTTGAGGAAGCGGTCGGCATTGCCCTCGCTCTCGTCCGCCCGGAAACCTTCCACGGTCACGCCCTTGCCGCGCAGCCAGGTGAAGCCGAGCGCGTCATAGAGCGGGTGCAGCATCGCAAAGCTCAGATGCACGCGGGCAAGTGGCAGGCCCGAGGCCGCAAGCCGCTCGCAGAAGCCGGTGACGATGTTTTCCAGCGGCTCGTCGCTCAAAGCGGCCTGTTTAAGCCAGAGCGAGACGCGGTCGAGCAGATGCGAGGATACGCGGCTTCCCGCGGCTAAGACGGTGGGGTTTTTCATGATCGGCGCCCTCATTGCCAGCCTTCCGGCACCCTCCACCCCTGTGGTGCCCTGGCTCTTGCCGGGCTGGTGCTTGCGAAGGCGCGTTCGGCGCGTCGCGCAAGCCCCGGCAGCAGCGGGATGTTGAACGGCGCGCCGACAATATAGGATGGAGATTGCGCCCATGCCAGAACGGCTGACGCAAGAAATTGGGCGGCTCTCACCCGAATACCCGGCACCCGCGCATGACGCTTGACAGAGCGTGGCCGAGCTCGCATCTGCGCTTGCTGAGCGGGTATCGTCCGGCGCGTGGGCGCCATCCCCCGCAGCGAGGCCCGACCATGACCGCCATCGATTCGTCTTCCTCCGCCAACTCCGGCGAGGTCCATCGGCAGCTGATGGCGGCGATCGCCGATCGGACCGCCCGGGTCGGCATCATCGGTCTCGGCTATGTCGGCCTGCCGCTCGCCATCACCGTCGCGGGCAGCGGCTTTTCCGTACTCGGCTTCGATATCGATCCGGCGAAGATCGAGGCGGTGGAGGCCGGCCGGTCCTATATCGAGGCTGTCAGCGATGCGAAGCTTGTCGGCGAACGCGATGCCGGCCGCTTCGCCGCCACCTGCGATTTCGATCGGCTCGCCGAGGTCGAGATCATCATCATCTGCGTGCCGACGCCGCTCACCAAGCATCGCGATCCGGATCTCACCTACATCATCCGCACCTGCGGCGAGATCGTGTCCCGGCTCAAGCCCGGCCGGCTGGTCGTGCTCGAATCGACCACCTATCCGGGGACCACGCATGAGGTGATGCGGCCGATCCTGGAGGAGGGTGGGCTCGTGTCAGGGCGAGATCTGTTTCTCGCCTTCTCGCCGGAGCGCGAGGACCCCGGCAACCGCGATTTCCACACGGCCAGCATTCCGAAGATCGTCGCCGGCGAGGACGAGGCGGCCGGCGCTGCTGCCGCCGCCTTCTATGGCGCGGTGGTCGAGCGGGTGGTGCCGGTCTCCTCCACCGCAACGGCCGAGGCGGTCAAGCTGACGGAGAACGTCTTCCGCGCCGTCAATATCGCGCTCGTCAACGAGCTGAAGGTGGTGTTCGACGCCATGGGCATCGACGTCTGGGAGGTGATCGACGCCGCCAAGACCAAGCCGTTCGGCTATATGCCCTTTTATCCCGGCCCCGGCCTCGGCGGCCACTGCATCCCGATCGACCCCTTCTACCTCACCTGGAAATCGCGCGAGTTCGAGCTGCCGACACGCTTCATCGAGTTGGCCGGCGAGATCAATTCGGCCATGCCGCGCCATGTCGTCGGCCGGCTTGCCGAGGCGCTGGACATTCATTGCGGCAAGGCGCTAAGCCGCGCCCGCATCCTCGTCGTCGGTCTCGCCTATAAGAAGAACGTGCCGGACATCCGCGAAAGCCCGTCGCTGAAGCTCATCGAACTCATCGAGGAGCGCGGCGGCTCGGCCGACTATCACGATCCGCATGTGGAGGAAATCCCGCGCACGCGGGAATATATGGCGCTGAAGGGCCGGCGGTCCGTGGGGCTGACTGAGGAGTCGATCGCCGGCTTCGACGCGGTGCTGATCGCGACCGATCACGACGCGGTCGACTATGCAGCACTCGCCACCGCCGCACCGCTGGTCGTCGATACGCGCAATGCCATGGCGCGCCGGGGGATCGAGACGGGGCTGATCATCAAGGCGTAAGGGCGGCGCGCTCGGCCTTGATCAGGCTCGCCGCACGGGCATAGCCGCCATCCGCCCCGTCGATAAAATGCATGTGGTCGCGGGCAAGCGGGGTCGGCACGATGCAGGTCATCAGTGCCGCATCCTGGACATGCAGCCCGTAGCGGCAGATGCCCTCAGCCGCCGCTGCCTCCAGCCGCGCCTCGATCGCCGCTCGGCGGCCGGCATCGACGTCGATCGTCATCTTCAGCCCGTCGTCGAACTTGCGGAAATCGGAATTGCTGGCGATGTCCTGCCGATAGCGCCGCGGGTCGAAGCGGCCGAGTGTCGTGCGGGTCTTGATGAGCGCCAGCGTGAGCACGGCCTGCAGATAGGCCGATAGTCCTTGCTTGAGGCGTTTGCCCTCGGGAGCGACCTTGCCCTCGATGTTCAGCCCCTCGATCGACAGCGCTGCCGGCGGCCCGTCGGGCGGAACGGGATGGCCGCTGCGCTCCTCCTGGGCCGCAAGCCCGATGATATCGCTGGTCAGCGCCTCGAAAGCGCGCGGATCGGTTCCTGCAACAGGCACGGCGATGATCGAAACGATCGCGCCATGGCGCGCCGGAATGGGGCTCCAGCGGCAGGAGAGGCCGGTGAGGTCGGGTTGGCTGTCATCGGAGGCAGGCTGCACGCGATAGAGCCCGGCCTTCATCTGTGCTTCCGCCCAGGCGCCGCCGCCGCCGGTAAACATGGCGTAGGAAACTTCGCTGCTCGCCCGGAAGCGCGCCACCCGCACATCGAGGCCCGCGGCCCGGATATCGGCCACCGGCACCAGCGCTGCGCGCAGGTCCAGCCCCAGCGTTGCCGCCACATGGGTCTGGACGGCAGCCAGAGCCACGCGCGTCGCATCGAGGCCGGACGGCGGCAGCGCCAACAGGGCGCCATCGCCGGAGAAGACGAAGGGGATCTCATAGTTCCCGACCGCATTCAGGACGGCGGAAATGACGCTGGCGCCCGCCATGTTGACCGATTTGTACTGGCCCTTCGCGATGGCGCCGGTCGAGTCGACGATGTCGGCGCTGGCGAGCCACCAGTCCTCCGGCAATGGTCGATAATTCGCCGCCTCCGCAACGCCCGCGAAGGCGGTGAAGAGCGGCAGCGTGCGGAAGAACGGATCTGAGGTCGGCGCCGGCATGACCATGCTTTAGCATGATCCGATCCGCCGGGCGATGGATAGCAGCGCAGAAAGCCCGTCTTTCGTGTCGGGACGCTGTTCCTTGTCCCACAGGCGCGCTAGATGCTCCCCCGTTCCCGCATCGCCCGACAGGACAAGCCGACCTCATGAGCCGCCTCGACAGTTTCATCGCCCGCGTCATTGCCCAGCGCATCATCATCGACCATGTGCGGGACGATCTCGATCTTCCGGCCGAGGGTGCTGTTCTGGAGGTGGGGCTCGGCAATGGCCGCACCTATGACCACCTGCGCGAGAAATTCGCCGATCGCCGGATCATCGCCTTCGACCGGGCCGTCGGCTCCCATCCGGCCTCGACGCCGGCCCCGGAGGATACGGTGCTCGGCGAGATCGCCGAAACGCTGCCGGGCTTTGCCGGCGCGAATGCCGCCTTCGCCCATGCCGATATCGGCACCGCGTATCCCGATGTCGATGCCCGCACCAAAAGCTGGCTGCCCGGCGCTCTTGCCGCGGCGCTGGCCCCGGGCGGGATCGTTGCCAGCGGACTGCCGCTCGACCATGCGGATCTTGCACCCCTGCCAGTGCCGGACGGCGTCGATCCCGAGCGCTATTTCCTCTATCGCCGCCGCTGATCCCGGCCAGGCGGGGTCAGGGGAGCAGCAGCAGGTCGAATTGCGGCCGGTCGAGCGGGATGTCGGAGACCCGCATCCGCTCCAGCCGGTCCTCGTGAAAGAGGATGCAGCGGTCGTAATGCCGGGCAAGCTCGCCGGCGAAAAGCCGCGTCGCCTCCGGACCGTAGAAGACCGGCGAGAATTCGAGATAAAAGGGGGTGCGCCGGGCGAGGAGCGGCGTCATGGAGCGGGCAGCCACCGGCTCGTAACCCTCGATGTCCATCCAGATCAGATCGACCTCCTCGGGCGGAATGGCGAGATCGGCGAGAATGCGCGTGACGGGCCGCACGGGCACAGGGATCCGATTGGGCGCCTTGTCGGCGCTGCCCTTCACGGCTGCCGCCACCGCGCTGCTTTTGCCGTGATTGTCGCGATGCTGGTAGAAATCGATGGTCCCTTCCGTCTCGCCGGCCGCGCAGCGCACGGGCACGATCCGCCCGGTCATGCCATTGTCGGCAATGTTTCGGGCGAGGAGCTCGGCATTGCGCGGATCAGGCTCGATGCTGACGACGCGCGCGAAATGGCCACTCAACGCGAAATAGAGGCTCTGCGTGCCGATATTGGCACCGACCTCCAGAAGTGTCCCCGCGCTCGGCAGCAGTCCTTCCCCGGCAAGTACCGCGATCAGCCGATCGACATGGTCGCGCTCGAACTGGCCCTTCCGGTAGATCTTGCGGCCGATATAGTCGTGCGGGGAGAAGCTCATGACATGATCGCCGCAATCGGCGGTCATGCTCAAGACCTTCGGGCTGATGCACTGGATCAGAAGCTCCCGCCCGTAACGCGTGGCGAAGAAGCGACGTGCCAGTCGGTTTCGCAGCTTGCGCCGGGAGCGGCGCCATCGGGCAAGAAGCGGCGTCATGGCGCGGGCCTTCTTCTGAGCTTAACTTTCCGCCTTACAGCACAGGCGCTGGTCGAAGGACAGGGCGGGGCGACAGCAAACTGTTGTTCCAAAGCGCCACGACACCAATCTTCTGCGAGCATTTGCACCGGCGGCGAGGAATTCTTCATTTTTTTGCGGAACCATTCGTGGCAGGTTGCGTTGCGACGGACCCACCTTGTGACAGGTTGCTTCGCAGCGACGGTCCGGGAGGGGCCAGGGGTGAGTGGGGCTTTGTCACACGATCAGGGTGAACGTGCTTTCCGGCATTGTGTCGGCAGGGCCTTCGAAAATTCGGACGTTTCGTCATGGGTTGCAGAATAATGGTGGTGGAAGACGAGATCTTCGTGGCCACCGAGATCGAATATATCGTCGAGGAGCTTGGCCACCAGCCGGTCGGCATCGCAGCCGACACGGCATCCGCCTTCAGTCTGGCGCCCTTCGCCGATATCGCTCTTGTCGATCTGAACCTCAAGGACGGCGCAACAGGGCGCGAGATCGGCCGTCGACTGGCTGAGATGCATGGCGTGACCGTGCTCTACATGACCGCCAATCCCTCCCAGCTCGGCGACGGCGTGCCCGGCACGCTTGGTGTTCTGCCAAAGCCGGTCGCCGAAGACGAGCTGAAAGACGCCGTCCGCTTCACCGTCGCCCACCGCATGACGAAGGACGGGGTCGCCCCGCGCCGTCTGCGGACGTTCTGAGCGGCACCCTGGCTGCGTCTCGCGCGCCGCGAGATTCGTCTTTATTCACCACCCAAGCACTATGACTACGTCCCCGGCCGCCCCAAGCGGCCGCTGCGGGTCAGCGACGCGAGCGGCAGGCGGATGTCGGCGCGCAGGCCATCGGGTTCCCAGGTCTTGGTGATGCTTCCCCCCAACTGCCCCTCGGCGCTGATCGCAATCAGCCGCGAGCCGAAGCCTTCACGGGCCGGCGCGGTGACAGCCGCCTCGGGCACCTCTTCCTTCCAGATCAGGTGATACACATCGGATTCGATGCGCCCGATGAGCCTCACACGACCGCCTGCGCCAGAGAGCGCGCCATATTTGGCGGCATTGGTGCCGAGTTCGTGCAGGATGAGCGCGAGCGGGGTCGCGGCCGCATCGGCGATCGGCGCATCGTCGCCTTCGAGCCGGATCGCGTCGGAACCGTGCTCGCCGGTATAGGGTTCGAGCAGGCGCTGGGTCAGGCCGAAGAAGGTGCTTTCGCCGATGCTCTGGCGCGAGGCATCGCTGTGGGGGCGGATGAAGTCGTGGGCGCGGCCCATGGCGTCGATCCGCCTTCGCAGCTCGTCGGCGAAAGCGCGGGCCGCCGGCTGGGCGCGGGCGGAGAGGCTGATGATGCCGCTGAGTACGGAGAAGATGTTCTTGATCCGGTGGCTGAGCTCATGCGCCACCACCTCCCGCTCGGCCTGAAGCATCTTCGCGTCGTGAATATCGGTGCAGGTGCCATACCAGCGCATGATCGCCCCGGCCGCATCGCGAATCGGCAGGGCCCGGCCGAGCACCCAGCGATAGGCGCCGCTGTGATGGCGCAGGCGATATTCGATCTGATAGGGATCGCCGGTCGCAAGGCTCGCCCGCCAGGCCGCCCAGGCCCGCTCCTGGTCATCGGGATGGAACATGCCGTTCCAGGCCTCGCCATCGGTGGAGCCCGCCGGCATGCCGGTGAATTCGTACCAGCGCGCATTGTAGTAATCGTGGAACCCGTCCGGCCGGGTCGACCACACCATCTGCGGCATGGCGTCGGCGAGCGTGCGAAACCCGGCCTCGGCGCGGGCATGGGCTTCGGCCACCTTTTTTTGCGCGGTGATGTCGATCGCAATGCCGGGGAAGCGCTCGCAGCGCCCCTCCACCAGCAGCGGCCGCCCTTCCGCGAGGACCCAGCGGACCGAGCCGTCGGTCTGCATAAGCCGGTATTCCTGCGAGAAGCGGTCACCCGTCCGCATCGCGTGGTCCATGGCTTCCGCCAGCGCCGCTCCATCCTCCGGATAAACGGACCGGATGAAGGCGGAGATCGGCGCGCCGGCGGCCGCCGCCTGCGGATCGACGCCGTAGAGTGCGGCGAACTTATCGTCGGAAAAGACCCTGTCGGCGATGACGTCCCAATCCCAGATGCCGACGATGCCCGAAGCTTGAAGCGCGAGCGCGAGCTTCTCCCGGTTGCGCTCGAGCGCCGCCTCGGCCTTTACCGCTTCCGTGACCTCCACCACCACCGCCAGCACGGCGATCCCTGTCCCGCTTTCGTCAATGACCGGGCTGTAGTCGAGATCGAGCCAGACTTCCTCCGCAGCGCCGTTGCGATAGAGAACGAGGGGCTGTCGCTTGAAGGTACGCGTTTCGCCGGTCGAGACGGCGGCAATGATGGCGCGGTTGAAATCTGCGACTTCTGGCCAGGCGAGGACAGCAGGCTGCCCGTAGCAAGCCGGGTGGCGGCCCGCGGCGACGGAAGCATAGCCCTCGTTATAGATGAGGACGCCCTCCGGCCCGCAGAGCAGCACCATGGGCACCGGCGAGGACTGGATGACACGAATGGTCGCGGTCAGGGTTGCCGGCCACGCGGCGCGCGGACCGAGCGGCGTCTCCTCCCATCGTGTCGTTTCGAGCAGATCGACGGTACGAGCCGGCAAGGGAGCGGCAGCAGGGCTGTCGGACGCGGAAAAGGACGGCATGAGTGTGTAGAAATCCTCGCGCGGAAGGCGCACAGGCCGGAATATAGACCATTGCGCAGAAAAGTCAGTCCGAATGCCGGCCCTTGCTGCCGCAATCTGCCTGAACAGATTTTCTCATCCAGGCGCAAACCTAGAAAAACGTTCTCTAGTAAATCGGTGTGAAATAAAGAATCCTTAAGCGGAACCGGCAGCCGATGCGTCCGTTGAATCAGCCGATGGAGGAGATCCCGCGATGTCCAAGACAGCAGTGTTTTCGACGCTCACCACCGTCAACGAGACCGGTCGCCGGTCCATGCTGACGGCTGCCACCTTGCCCGCCTGCGCCCGCGTCGTGGCGCTTGTCTCGGCCTTCGGCTTCGTTGCCGCCTGCGTCTTCGGCGCGATCTAAGCCAGTCCCCGTCGCCAAGCCAGGCGGCCACGCTCCGTGACTAGGCCCGGCGGCTAGATGCCGGGCAGCTCGAAGCCGCCTAGGCGGTCGGTCAGCTGGGCGATCGTCGCCTGGTCGGCATTGGCGAAAGCGAAGCGGAGATAGGGCTCCTGCGCCTCGCCGAAGTATTCCCCTGGGATCGACACCACACCGGCGAGCGACGCCAGCTTCCCCGCGACGAATTCGGCGCTGATATCCGGATAGGGATGGCGGACATAGGCGAAATAGGCGCCGATTGCCTTGATGTCCCAGTCCTCGAGGCCGGACAGGGCAGCGCGGAGCGCATCGGCGCGACCGACAATCTCCAGCCGGTTCTGCTCGCGCCACCCTGCCAGTGCGGGGATCGCCTTGGCCACCGCGACCTGTGCCGGGCGCGGCGCACAGATCTGCAGATTGTCCATGATCTTCGCCACCTGCTGGATCAATTGCACGCCCCCGGTGATCGCGCCCAGGCGGTGGCCCGGGATGCAGTAGGACTTGGAGAAGCTGTAGAGGCTGACCACATGGTTCTGCCAGTTCTCCCGGGCAAACAGCCGATGCGGCGGGCGCGTGTCGGGCAGGAAGTCGCGATAGGTCTCGTCGAGGATCAGCCAGATGCCGCGGGTGCGGCAGAGCGTGTCGATTGCTTCGAGAAGCTCCGGCGGATAGACCGAGCCCGTCGGATTGTTGGGCGAGACCAGCGCCAGCGCCCGGACATCGGGATGGAGCGCCGCGGCGACTGCCTCGACATCAGGAAGGAAACCGGCCGCCGCATCGCAGGGGACGAGATCGGTCTCGATGCCGAGCATGGTCAGCGAGGTCTCGTGGTTGAAATAATGCGGATTGGTGAGCAGCACCGTCTGTCCCGGCGCCACGAGCGCGAGAATGGTGGCGACGAAGGCCTGGTTACAGCCGGCGGTGATGTGGATGTTGCGATTGGCGATCGGCGCATCATAGAGCGCCGCGACATGTTCGGCATAGGCCTTGCGCAGGATCGGCTCGCCTTCGATCGGGCCGTAGCCCGCGAAACGCGGCGCTCCGGCGGTCTCCGCCAGCCAGCCGAGCAGGTCGTCATGCGGCGGATAGCCGGGGGCTGCCTGGCTGAGATCGATCAACGGCCCCCGCCCGCCCTCATACATCCGACCCCAGGCGGCCACGCCCGGGATCGGCGGCGGCGTCAGGGCGGAGACGAGGGGGCTGAATTTGGGCATGGCATGTCTCCTCAGGCGGCGCGCACGCCGCATCGCCGGTTCGCGGCTGCTAAGCGCATGGAGTAGCGCCGCAGCCCGCCATTTTCCAGCCCTTGTCGAGGCGCGACTGCCGGGAGGGAGAAGGCGGGCGGCGAAGGACAGGTGCGCGCTCTCGCCGCCGTGACCATTTGCATGCCCGATGCTCCTGCCCAAGGGGCAAACCGATCGCGGCCGTGGCGCGTAGGGAGCGGCAGAACAAGGGAGAAACGCCATGAAGGCCTTCATTTCCACCGCTGCCGGTCTCACCCTGTCGCTGGCACTCGCCGTCCCCGTGCTGGCCGCAACCTCCGCGCCGCCCCGCCCCGTCACGACCTATGACAAGACCGTGATGGAGCGCTATTTCGCCGGCAGTTCCACCGCCAGCGGCACGTTCAAAGCAATCACAGGCTTGCGTCGCGATCTCGACATCCGCCTGCGCGGAACGGTGCGGCCGGGCGGACTGACTCTGCGCGAGGATATCCGCTACAAGGATGGCCAGGCGGAGCGCAAGACCTGGCGCTTCACGCGCACCGGACCGACCACCTATCACGGCACCCGCGAGGACGTGGTCGGCGGCACGACCGTGCATGTGAACGGCAATACCGCACGCTTTACCTATCTCGTCGATCTCGACCCCGGCCCGAAGCAGTCGCTCTACCGCTTCTACGACCGGCTGACCTTCTCGCCCGATGGCCGCAGCATGACGAACACGGCAACGGTGTGGAAGGCGATCTTTCCGGTGGCAAGCGTCAAGATTGACTTTAAGAAGTAGCGTCCGCCCGTCAGCCAGAGGTGAATGGGCGCCGAGGATGACAAGGAGCTCAGATGGTCACGCTGGTCGCAATTTCGGGGAGCCTGCGCACGGGCTCCTACAACACGGCGCTCTTGCGCGCCGCCCTCTCGCTCGCCCCTGACGGCGTCAGCCTCACCGAGGCGAGCATCAGCGGCATTCCGCTCTACAATGCCGATGAGGAGCGTGTCGGCGTGCCGGAGGCGGTTCTCGCTCTACGCGCGGCAATCGCGGGTGCCGATGGCGTCATCCTCTTCACGCCCGAGTACAACAATTCCATGCCGGGCGTCTTCAAGAACGCCATCGACTGGGCGAGTTCGTCTGGCAGTGGTGGCACGAAGGTCTTTGCCGGCAAGATCTTCGCGCTGGCGGGCGCCTCGCCCGGCCCCTTCGGCACGTTGCTCAGCCAGAATGCCTGGCTGCCGGTGTTCCGCACGCTGGGCGCCGATCTCTGGGCCGGCAAGCGGCTGATGCTGCCGAAGGCGGCTGCGGCCTTCGATGCGGAAGGACGGCTGATCGACGCCGAGGCCCGCGACCGGCTCGCCGCCTTCGTCATGGCCTTTCCGACTATGTCCGGGCCCGCAAGGGCGGCTGAGACGGGGAGGGGTGGGCGAAGGCCGCCCGCCCTCAGTCCGCTGGGTCGAGCCCGTCGAGCCAGGTCGCGATGGTGGGCGGGTCGGTCGCGGTCAGCAGATGGCCGGCCTTCAGCGTCACCTTGCTCACCGTCGCCTGGGCCGCACGCAGGTCCTTCTCAAGCTCGGGCGAATATTTGCGGTAGGGGTCGGATTGCCCCTCGATCAACAGGACCTCCGTGCCCTTCAGATCCGCCGTCGGCGTCGTATCCAGCGGGTTCATGCTGCGCAGCAGCGCCGCCCGGCGGATCAGCCCCGGATGGAGGAAGAGGGTGGCGGCGATCAGATTGGCCCCGTTCGAATAGCCGACGAAGGCCGCACGGTCGGGATCGATCTCATAGGCGGCGATGGCGCCTTCGATGAAGGCAGCGAAAGCCTCGGATTCCCCGCGAATATCCGCCTGGTCGAAGGTGAAGGGCGTCAGCCGGCGGTAGAAGCGCGGCACGCCTTCCTCCAGGCTGCGGCCGCGAAGCGCGACCAGCAGCGCATGCGGCGCCACGCGCCGGCCGAGCGGCAAAAGGCTGAGCTCATTGGCGGCGCTGCCATGCAGCAGGAACAGCGTCCGCCCGTCCGGCGCCTCCGGCCGGTTGACGCGGTGGATGAAGGGCAGATCGCGCGCCACCTCCCGTTCTTCGCCCGGCAGGCCGAATTGCGGCAGCACGACGGCCGCATCCTGCCGCTCCGCTTCGCTCTTGCCGGGCAGGAACAGCGTCCGCCCCAACTCCTCTTCCGACTCGTCGAGGGTGAAGCCCGGCTCGTCGGTCGCCACCTCCAGCAGCGTGCGGCCCGGCTCGCGCACATAGAGCGAGAAGAAGTAGCGACGGTCATGCGCTGGCGTCGGTCCGGCCTTTTCCGCCTGCAGCCGATCTTTCAGTGCGAGCACGGCATCGCGCGAGGCGGCGCGCACCGCGATATGGTCGACCGTGCCCGTGCCGGGGGCCGCCTTCCAGAAACCCGCGGCATCGCGCACGTCGATCGCGTCGCCGGCTTCCGAGACGAGCCTCCGCACAGCCCCCTCCCGCCCGGCTTCAGAAAAGCCGAGGTGCCGGCTGATGAAACCAGACGTCTCGTCCGGCGTCTCGGTGAAGATGGTCGCCGCCCGCAGGCGCTGGATCGCGTCCTCGGCGGTCAGATCGGGTGCCACGAAGGGCGCCGTGGCCGAGAGCGACGCTGTTCCGACCAGCTTGACGATCACGCCGTCCGGATCCTTCAAACGCAGCACCGGCTCGCCGAATTCCTGAGCCGGTCCCGTCACCTGCACATGATAGCGCAGGGCTCGCGTCAGCCACTGGCCGATCGCCTCGGGGCGGATGGCAAAAGCGATCTCGCCGGCCTGGCCTTCACCCACCCGGCCGGGCGCGCCGTCCTCCCAGACGAGGAAGGAGACGAGCGAGCCCGGCGAACCCAAACGATCGCCGTAGAAGAGATGGAGCTGGGCCGAATCCTCGAAGCCGGCGGTGCGCTTCACCAGCCGCAGGCCGAGAAACCCGGCATAGAAATCGACATTCTGCTGAACCTTGCGGGTGATCAGCGTCACATGGTGGAGGCCGCTGGTCATCTGCGCGGCTGCCGCGGGCGTTCGGCCTCGAGATAGGTCTTGAAAAGATCGGCATAGTCCGGATGCCAGCGCGACAGAGGCGGGCGATTTTCGACGATATCGCCGGCCGCCCAGAGAATGCGCTTCTCGTCCAGTTCGCGCGGCACGTCGTTGTCCGGGCAGAGAATGTAGAAGTCGCCGCGCTCCAGGCTTTCCAGCATGAAGTCGGCCGTCTGCTCCGCGGTCCAGGCCGCGGCCGGCTTCTCCGTCCGGCCATTGGCGGTGAGCCCGGTATAGACGAAGCCGGGGATCAGCAGATGGGCGGAGATGCGGCAGCCCGGCGTCGAGCGCAGCTCGTGCTGCAGCGCCTCGGTGAAGGCCTTCACGCCGGCTTTGGCGACATTGTAAGCGGGATCGCCGGGTGGGGTGGTGATGCCCTGCTTGGAGCCGGTATTGATGATCAGCCCCGGTTCGCCATGCGCGATCATCGCCGGGCCGAAGATGCGGCTGCCATGGAGGACGCCGCCAAGATTGACGGCCATGACCCGCTCCCAGTTTTCGATCGGGCCGAACAGCGCGCTGCCCGGCTGGATGCCGGCATTGTTCATCAGCACATTGACCTTGCCGAAGCGGGCGATCACATCTTCCTGCAGGCTCTCCAGCGCCTCGAGGTCGCCGACGTCGCAGGCAGCCGCCATCACGCCATCCGCGCCGAGCGGCGAGAGGCTGGCGAGCGCCGCAGCCGTTTCCTCCAGGCGATGGCCCGGCCGGTCGGCGATCACGATCTTCAGGCCGAGCGCGGCGAAGCGCTCCGCTGCGGCACGGCCGATGCCGGAGGCGCCGCCGGTCACCAGGGCGACGGCGTTGGGAAGGAGGGCAGGGTGGGTCATGAGCAGCGTGTCCGGTCTTTTCTTTCGGGCGAGGCGGTTTTTTTCGCCCCATGCGATAATTCGGGATGGATTAGCAAATTTAATGGTGCTGAGGTCAAAACTAGATAAGGGAGCAGCGCAAGTCCATGCTAACCTCCGCGCCCCCGCGTCAGGAAGTTGGGCGGCGCTGCCTCCCGACACCCATCGCTGTGCTCGTGATCCCGAGTTTTGAATGAACGTCCCGAAGACCCGAACCAGCCGGCGGACGCCGTGCGAGCAATGTCCCCTGCGCAGCCTTCCAACATTTCGGGAGTTTGAGCCTTCAGAACTTGCCTTCGTCTCTGATTTCAAGCAGGGCGAGTTGCTGGTCGAACCCGGCGGCATGGTCCTGGCCGAAGGGTCGCACAGCGCCCATCTCTTCACCGTGCTGGCCGGCTGGGGCTTTCGCTACAAGATGCTGGGCGACGGGCGCCGCCAGATCCTGAACTACATCATGCCGGGCGACCTCGTCGGCCTGCAGGGCAGTTTGATGGGAGAGATGCAGCATTCGGTCGAGGCTCTGTCGGCGCTGACGCTCTGCGTCTTCGACCGCGACCGGCTCGGTCAGGTCTATCGCAACCATCCCGAGCTCGCCTTCGACGTCACCTGGATCGCCTCGCAGGAGGAGCGGATCCTCGACGAGCATCTCTTGAGCATCGGCCGGCGCACGGCGCTGGAGCGCGCCGCCTATCTCCTGTCCTTCCTCTGCCAGCGTGCGTCCTATTCCAACCTGTTTCGCGACGAACGCGTGTCGATCCCGATCACGCAGCAACACATCGCCGATACGCTGGGTTTGTCGATCGTTCACACGAACAAGACGCTGAAGAAGCTGGCGGAGCGCAACCTGATCCGCTGGGCAGACCGGGGCTGCGACATTCTGGACGAGGATGGCCTACGCCGTTTGTCCGGCTGGGAAGGGCTGGAGCCCATGCGCCGGCCGTTCATCTGAGGGACCGTTCGTCGCTCGGGATGTGCCGCGGATGGCTCAGGACAGAGCGGAGGGCGCGACAGAGGTGCGCTTCTGGAGATAATCCAGCATGCGGGCGAGCAAGGACGGGGTTTTGGCCTGCGTCATTTCGTCCCGTTCGCCGCCGTCCATCTCCTCATGGCCGAAGACGCTGCGGGCGGCATGTTCGAGGCGTTCGATGTCGGTGGCGGTCATGCAATCCTCCCAGAGTGCGCAACCCGATAATGCGCGCGTGCGGGCGTAAGTTCCAGTGGATTCCGCGGATATCATTACCGTGATCGCGCCCCGAACGTCCGACGCGGATACAATGCGTGAGGCCCTTGACGAGGCGGCCTGTTGCTGTGTCTTATTTAAATGTGAGGCTGGGGTTACAACCCTATAAGCAGACTTTGAGAGCTACGAATCAAAGGGGTATCGTGGCTTGCGCATTCAACAGGAAAAGAGACCGGTGCCCGATTTGGAAACATCGTTCCCGATCAAACGGGTGCTTGTTCTCGAAGACAATTTCATCATCGCCATGGAAGCCGAGGATATCCTGCGGACTCTGGGCGTGGAACATGTCGACATCGCCACGAATGCAGCCCAGGCGCGCGGCCTGCTGGATGAACAGGCCTTCGACTTCGCGCTGCTCGACGTCAATCTCGGCAATGAAACCAGCTTCGACTTCGCCGATCTCTTGACCTCCCGCATGACGCCCTTCGGCTTCGTCACCGGCTATGGCGAAAGCGCGGTTTTCCCGGTCGAGCTGCGCGATCGTCCCCGCATCACCAAGCCCTTCAACGAAACCTCCATGGGCCAGCTGCTGCAGTCCGTCGCAGGGTCGTAAGACTTCAGCCGGCGGTTACAGCGGCACAGGCCCCCTCCGGGCTGCCGCCCATCTCCCCCACAAGGGGGAGAGACCCAGCCGCGCCCGCTCGACCGGTATCAAATTCTCAGTCTGATCGACATGAGACGGGTCGCCAGTTGCGTAAACGGGGAGAGCGTCTCCCCTCACAGCATCAGCACCATCAGCTCCGTCTTGTCCGCGCCGAAGTCGATGGATGCGGAGCCGGTATGGCGGATGGCCAGCGTGTCGCCGGCTTGCAGCAGGGCGAGGCCGCAGGTGCTGAGGCTCTGCATGGCGGGCGTGCCTTCGGCGCCGCGGAGCGTGGCGATCGCGGTTGCGCCATTCACCTGCACGGCAGCCGAAAAGGCCCCGGCCGGATCGACCTCGACGCGGAGCAGGACGAGATAGGCGCCGGCAACCGGGATGACCAGCGACTGGCCGCCCCCCGGAAGCGACGCGCCGAGCGCCATGCCGCCATTGGCGATCGAGAGGGTGGAAAAGCCGGTCAGCGCATTGTTGGCCGGCGTCTGGATCCCGGCATTGCGCGTGGCACGCGCGAAGGGGCGGAGCGGCGTGCGCACCTGGCCGGCTGCGCCGATGGTCAGCGCGGTCAGCCAGTCGGCGCCGTTCGGACTGATCTTGATGGCAAACTCGTCCGATCCCGCCAGCCCCATCTCCGCCCGGCCGGAATAGCCTGTCTGGTAGATCAGGCTGGCGGTGTCCCCGGCGGCCGCCTTGTTCAGCGTCAGCCGGTGGCCGTGGCCTTCATGGGTGAGAAGTGTTGCTTCGCCTTGGACCACGAGCCGATTGGCGCCGGTCGCCTGCGCGTTGATCCCCAGTCGCTGCAGACCGGCGACCGCATCGAAGGGGGTCCAGGCGTTGCCGTTGAAGAGCTGGAGAGCCTGGATATCGAGAAAGAAGGCACTCCAGCCGCGCCGTGGCGCGATGAACAGCCAGCTGCCATCCTGGCGGACGGCGATCAGCCCGGCCTTCCCCACCCAATCGCCGGTGGGGGACGGGCCGACGGCATAGCAGCTGCCCTCGGGAGGATTGGCCGGAGGAGCGCTGCGCGTCTCCGACACCACCAGTTGCGTCACCGCATCGAGCCGCTGCAGCGCCTCGTTGTGGGTGACGTGCTTCTGCGCCTGCGAGGGCAGGATATAGGGCATTTCGAGATTGGCGGTCACGTCGGTCATGGCGCTCTCCGTTCAAAGAGCGCCAGTCTGAGGCAGGCCGAGGGTGCGGGGAGGCTGGGGCCGAGCGCCAGACCCTTCCGGCCGGGCCGGACGACCGGTCAGGCGCGGCCGCGCGAGACGAAGGAGGGATTGGCGAAGTCGACGTCGCTTGGCTGGTTGCGCTTGCCGTAGACGAGCGGCGTGCCGTCCATCGTCAGCGTCTCGCCGCCGGCCGCGCGCAGGATCGCGTCGCCCGCCGCCGTATCCCACTCCATCGTCCGGCTGAAACGGGGATAGAGATCGGCGAGGCCTTCGGCGAGCAGGCAGAATTTCAGCGACGAGCCGACGGCTTCATAGTCGGTGATGCCGTGTTCGCTGAGATAGGCGACCGTTTCGGCATTGTTGTGCGAGCGGCTGGCAAGCGCGGTCACGCGATCGCCGCGCATGCGACAGCCGATGACCATGGAAGCGCCGATCTCGATCCCGCCCGAGACCACCGACTTGCGGGCGGCAGCGCCGTCGCCGCTGTAGAGAATTCCGAGCGCCGGCGCATAGACGACGCCGGCGACGGGCCGCCCCTCTTCGATCAGCGCGATATTGACGGTGAAGTCATGATGGCGCCCGACGAATTCGCGGGTTCCGTCGAGCGGGTCGACGAGGAAGAAGGCGCGTCCGTCGATCTCCGGGACCTGCCCGGCCGAGGCGGCTTCTTCGGCGACAACCGGGATTTGCGGAAAAGCCTCTTCCAAATGGCGCAGGATGATACGCTCCGCCGCCTCGTCGGCGTCGGTCACCGGCGAACAATCCGCCTTCTGACGCACCTCGATCCCTGCCTCGTAGACGCCAAGGATCACCCGCCCGGCCTCCACGGCGGCCTTCTCCAGAATCTCGAGCATTGCGGCTGTCCGCCTCTCCTCACGCATGTGTGACGCCTCGTCCCAGCCTCCAATGTAGCGAGGCTCAAAGCTTGCGTCATCCCAAACCCTATGACGAAGCGTCACAATTCGTGCCCCGCGACCGGCGGCCAATTTCGACGCTTCGCCTTAGGCATTTCCTACTAGGGTTGCACAACTCTTAGCCGAATTCTTCACGTTTCCGTGCAGCGTGAAACCAATTTGGTCGAAACGTCACCATCGCGTAAAGAAACTGTTGGCTGCTTCTTTTTTGTGCTTTTCTTTTCGATCCAAAACGGTATGGAATCGCCGCAAATGGCGGCCGGGCAAAGGCCGACGACAACAGGCTGGAACAGTGGCAATCCAGCTCAGGGGAAGTTTGATGGAGTACTTCGTCCAGCAGCTCGTCAACGGGCTGACTCTCGGATCTATTTATGGAATGATCGCCATCGGTTACACGATGGTCTATGGCATCATCGGCATGATCAACTTCGCCCATGGCGACATTTTCATGTTGGGCGGCTTTGCGGCACTGATCGTCTTTCTCGTCTTGACCAGTTTCTTCGCCGGCCTGCCGATCGTCGTCATGCTGGTCCTGATGATGGTGGCGGCCATGCTCGTCGCCAGCCTTTGGAACTGGACGATTGAGCGCGTCGCCTATCGTCCGCTGCGCGGCTCGTTCCGGCTTGCGCCGCTGATCACCGCCATCGGCATGTCGATCGCGCTGTCCAACTTCATCCAGGTGACCCAGGGCCCGCGCAACAAGCCGATCCCGCCGATGGTCTCGACGGTTTACGATGTGTTCGGCATCTCCGTCTCGCTGAAGCAGATCCTGATCATCGTCATCACTGCCGTGCTGCTCTCCACCTTCTGGTACATCGTGCACCGCACGCCGCTCGGCCGCGCCCAGCGCGCGACCGAACAGGACCGCAAGATGGCAGCGCTGCTCGGGATCGATGTCGACCGGACGATCTCGGTGACCTTCATCATGGGGGCGGCGCTCGCCGCCGTCGCCGGTACCATGTATCTGATGTATTACGGCGTCGTCTCCTTCAATGACGGCTTTGTCCCGGGGGTGAAGGCCTTTACCGCAGCCGTCCTCGGCGGCATCGGCTCGCTGCCGGGCGCGGTTCTCGGCGGGCTGCTGATCGGTCTCATCGAGAGCCTCTGGTCGGCCTATTTCTCCATCGACTACAAGGATGTGGCGACCTTCTCGATCCTCGCCATCGTGCTGATCTTCAAGCCGTCCGGCATTCTCGGACGTCCCGAAGTCGAGAAGGTATGATTATGGCTTCCATTCCCACTTCAACCTCGACCGCCGCTCCCGACCGGACCGCGCTGGCATTGCGCGAGGCCGTCTATGCCGGCCTCATCTCGCTCGGCCTGTTCATTCTCTTCGTCGGCCTGAAGAGCGAGCAGAACATCAGCAACGAACTGATCCTCAGCCAGCGCTGGGGCCTGCTCGCCATCTTCGTCCTCGTCGCCGCCGTCGGCCGTTTCCTGGTCGTCGCCTATGTCCAGCCCTGGTCGAAGGCCCGCAAGGCGGAAAGAAGCGCCCGCGCCACGCCGACGGACGTCAAGCCCTCCTTCTTCAAGCGCAACCTGTCGCGCATCGCCATTATCGCGCTGCTCTTCTATCCGCCGGTCATCATCGCGCTGGTCGGCGTGCAGGGTTCGCTGAAGTGGGTCGATAATTTCGGCGTCCAGATCCTGATCTACGTCATGCTCGCCTGGGGGCTGAACATCGTCGTCGGTCTCGCCGGCCTGCTCGATCTCGGCTATGTCGCCTTCTATGCGGTCGGCGCCTATTCCTATGCGCTGCTCTCCACCTATCTCGGCCTGTCCTTCTGGCTGCTGCTGCCGCTCGCCGGCTTGCTGGCGGCGCTCTGGGGCATGGTGCTCGGCTTCCCGGTCCTGCGACTGAGAGGGGACTATCTCGCGATCGTGACGCTCGCCTTCGGGGAGATTATCCGCCTGGTGCTGATCAACTGGACGGAAGTGACGAAGGGCACGTTCGGGATCTCGGGCATCGCCAAGGCAACCCTGTTCGGCATCTACACCTTCGATGCCTCCTCGCCGACCAGCTTCTCCAAGGCCTTCGGCCTGGCGTCGTCCTCGGCCTATTACAAGATCTTCCTCTTCTACCTGATCCTCGGCCTTGCGCTGCTGACGGCCTATGTCACCATCCGCCTGCGCCGCATGCCGATCGGCCGGGCCTGGGAGGCGCTGCGCGAGGATGAGATCGCCTGCCGCTCGCTCGGCATCAACACGGTCACCACCAAGCTGACGGCCTTTGCCACCGGTGCCATGTTCGGCGGCTTTGCGGGTTCGTTCTTCGCGGCGCGCCAGGGCTTTGTCTCCCCGGAAAGCTTCGTCTTCCTGGAGTCGGCCGTTATCCTTGCCATCGTCGTTCTCGGCGGCATGGGCTCGCTGATGGGCATCGCGGTCGCGGCCGTCGTCATGGTCGGCGGCACGGAAATCCTGCGCGAGCTCTCCTTCCTCAAAGCCGTGTTCGGCCCGGACTTCACGCCCGAACTCTTCCGCATGCTGATCTTCGGCCTCGCCATGGTCGTGGTCATGGTCCTCAAACCCCGCGGCTTCGTCGGCTCGCGCGAGCCAACTGCCTTCCTGCACGAGCGCAAGGCCGTCTCCGGCAGCTTCACCAAGGAAGGGCACGGCTGATGGCTGCGGCGATGACGGCAAGTTCTGGATCCCCCATGATGAAAGACCCGATCCTCAAGGTCGAGCATCTGTCGATGCGCTTCGGCGGCCTGATGGCGATCAACGACTTCTCCTTCGAAGCCTATCGCGGCGAGATCACCGCGCTGATCGGCCCGAACGGCGCCGGCAAGACGACGGTGTTCAACTGCATTACCGGCTTCTACAAGCCGACCATGGGCATGATCACCATGCGTCAGAAGGCTGGCAAGGAGTACCTGCTGGAGCGCCTGCCGGATTTCGAGATCACCAAACATGCGAAGGTCGCCCGTACCTTCCAGAACATCCGGCTCTTCACCGGTCTGACGGTGCTCGAAAACCTGCTGGTCGCGCAGCACAATGCGCTGATGCGGGCGTCCGGCTATACCTTCCTCGGCCTGCTCGGCTTCCCGGCCTATCGCCGCGCCTCGAAGGACTCGATCGAGCTCGCAAAGTACTGGCTGGACAAGGCCTCGCTTCTGGACCGGGCCGATGATCCCGCCGGTGATCTGCCCTATGGCGCCCAGCGCCGGCTGGAGATCGCCCGGGCCATGTGCACGGGGCCGGAGCTTCTCTGCCTGGATGAGCCGGCGGCTGGCCTTAATCCGCGCGAATCCCTGGCGCTGAACACCTTGTTGCGCGGCATCCGTGCCGACAGCGGTACGTCGCTGCTTTTGATCGAGCACGACATGTCCGTGGTCATGGAGATCTCCGACCATGTGGTGGTGCTGGAATATGGACAGAAGATCTCGGATGGAACGCCGGACTTCGTGAAGAACGATCCGAAGGTCATCGCGGCCTATCTGGGTGTCGAGGACGATGAGGTCGAGGACGTGATTGCCGAAGTGGAAGAGGTTGCCGCCGAAGTGACCGGCGAAGAAGGAGGTGCGAAGTGAGCGCGCTTCTTCAGGTCAAGGGCGTCGAGACCTATTACGGCAATATCCGTGCGCTCGGCGGCGTCGATGTTGAGGTCAACAAGGGCGAGATCGTCTGCCTGATCGGCGCCAATGGCGCCGGCAAATCGACGCTGATGATGACGATCTGCGGCAGCCCGCAGGCCCGCACCGGCTCGGTCTTCTTCGAAGGCCGCGAGATCACCCGCATGCCGACGCACGAGATCGCCCGGCTGCGCATTGCGCAATCGCCGGAAGGCCGGCGGATCTTCCCGCGCATGACCGTCTACGAAAACCTGCAGATGGGCGCCAGCCTCGACAACCTCAAATATTTCAACGAGGACGTCGAGAAGATCTTCACGCTCTTCCCGCGGCTCAAAGAGCGCCAATCCCAGCGCGGCGGCACGCTGTCCGGTGGCGAGCAGCAGATGCTGTCGATCGGGCGCGCGCTGATGGCGCGGCCGAAGCTGCTGCTGCTCGACGAGCCGTCGCTGGGGCTGGCGCCGCTGATCGTCAAGGGCATCTTCGAGGCGATCCGTAAGCTGAACGAAACAGAAGGGCTGACCGTGTTCCTCGTCGAGCAGAACGCCTTCGCGGCGCTGAAGCTCTCCCATCGCGGTTATGTCATGGTCAATGGCCAGGTGACGATGAGCGGCGGCGGCAAGGAACTGCTGGCCAATCCGGAAGTCCGCGCTGCCTATCTCGAAGGCGGCCACCATTGAGCGCCCGGCCCTCCTTGAGCGGCCGATCCGCTCCCGCCTCGCGTGAAGGATAAAAGAGATGCAAGGCATTCTCCACGAAGAACCCTCGATCCTGCAGTTCCTGCTGATCACCTGCCTGATCGGCGGCTGGACCGCCTGGCGCACCGGCAAGAGCGTTGCCGATGGCTGGCAGACCTATACGACGGTGGTGATCTACACTTTGCTGCTCGGCGTCGCCATCCGCTTCGTCCATCATGCGCTCTTCGGCGGCACGATGTTCAGCCTGCACTACTACGTCGTGGACACGATCATCCTTTTGTTGTTTTCTACCGCCGGCTTCCGGTTCTACCGAACGCGGCAAATGACGACGAGCTATTACTGGCTCTACGAAAAAGCCTCGCCTTTCAGCTGGAAGGCAAAATAAGGGAACACTGGCGGCTTGCCGCTGGAAAAGACACCGGCGCAATCATGGTGGGTGTTGCGACCGGTCAGAGACAATCTCACCTCTAGATCGGGAGTAATTTTATGAAGAAATCTCTTCTCTCTGCCGTTGCGCTGACTGCGATGGTGGCCTTTGGCGGTACGGCCTGGGCTGACGTCGTCATCGGCGTGGGCGGCCCGCTGACCGGCCCGAACGCTGCCTTTGGCGCACAGCTGCAGAAGGGTGCCGAACAGGCTGCGGCCGACATCAACGCTGCCGGCGGCATCAATGGCGAGCAGATCAAGATCGTGCTCGGCGATGACGTCTCAGATCCGAAGCAGGGCATCTCGGTCGCCAACAAGTTCGTTGCCGACGGCGTCAAGTATGTGGTCGGTCACTTCAACTCGGGCGTTTCCATCCCGGCATCGGAAGTCTATGCCGAAAACGGCATCCTGGAAGTGACCCCCGCCGCCACCAACCCGGTCTTCACCGAGCGTGGCCTGTGGAACACCTTCCGCACCTGCGGCCGTGACGACCAGCAGGGTGGCGTGGCCGGCAAGTATCTGGCCGACAAGTTCAAGGACTCCAAGATCGCCATCATCGACGACAAGACCCCCTACGGCCAGGGCCTTGCTGAAGAAACCAAGAAGGCTGCAAACGCTGCCGGCGTCACCGAAGTCGTCCGCGAGTCGGTCAATGTCGGCGACAAGGATTTTTCGGCCCTCATCGCCAAGATGAAGGAAGCCGGCGTCTCGATCATCTATTGGGGCGGCCTGCACACCGAAGCCGGTCTCATCATCCGCCAGGCGAAGGACCAGGGCCTGAAGGCCACCCTCGTCTCGGGTGACGGCATCGTCTCGAACGAGCTTGCTTCCATCGCCGGCGACGCCGTCGAAGGCACGCTCAACACCTTCGGCCCCGATCCGACGCTGCGCCCGGAAAACAAGGAGCTGGTCGAGAAGTTCAAGGCTGCCGGCTTCAACCCGGAAGCCTACACGCTCTACTCCTATGCCGCCGTTCAGGTCATCGCCGAAGGCATCAAGGCCGCCGGTTCGGCCGACGACGCCGAAGCCGTTGGCAAGACGCTGAAGGAAAAGGGCCCGTTCAAGACTGCCCTCGGCGACCTCGCCTTCGACGAAAAGGGCGACCCCAAGCTGCCCGGCTACGTCATGTACGAGTGGAAGAAGGGCACGGACGGCAAGTACAGCTACTTCCAGCAGGACTAAGATTGGCTCGCCCGAGAGGGCAAACCCGATCTCGCGGAGCCCGGCCTTGCGCCGGGCTCCTTGCGTTTGGGGGAGGGCGACTTAAGGGAGGGTTTTCAGCGTGACGACTGCTATTCCAGCCGTGTCTCTCGGGCAAATTAACATTTTTCCACCAACATTGTTCACTTTCTGTTTCGTTCATGTTAGAAATGTCGAATAAGAAGGGTGCTTGATGACGACGGCCGGAGAGAAGTTCGCAGCGTTCCGCGACCTGCACGCTCAGGAGGGAACGTTCCTGATACCGAATGCTTGGGATGCTGGCTAAAAGAAGGTTCGGCGCAACAATGGGTCTGACTTTATCACCCCTGCCGCAACACATCCGCCGCCTTCACCGCCGCAGACGCCCGGTTCTCCACGCCCAGTTTGACGTAGATCGTCTCTAGGTGCTTGTTCACCGTGCGGGCGGAGAGGCCGAGGATGTCGGCGATGTCGCGGTTGGCCTTGCCGCGGGCGATCCAGAGCAGGACCTCGGATTCGCGCACCGTCAGCTGGAAGGTGGCGCGCAGCGTGTCCTCGTCGCTCGTCTGGCGGAGTGCTGTGAGGCGGAAGAGGAATTCGTCCTGGCCGATCGCGCCGAGAAAGGCGAGCTGAAGGACGCCCGTTCCGTCCGCCTCGATGACCAGCGGTGAGGGAGGGTCGGTCCGCCGGGTCTCTCCGGTTGCCCTGCTCTCGCCCGCCCGCTGCTCCATGAACTGGGCGATGGTCGAGGCAAGCTGCTGGAAGCCGGTTTCGGCGCCGAGTGCGGTTTCCACCAGCCGCGTCGCCTGCGGCGTCGACCAGCGCAAGGCGCCGTCGCGGCCGACGGCCAGAAGATGCCGGCCGGTGGCATCCAGCGCCACATGGGCGGAGCGGGCCGAGCGTGCATTGGCGAGATGGACGCGGATGCGCGCCCGCAGCTCGTCAATATTGATCGGCTTGGTCAGATAATCGACCCCGCCGGACTCCAGTGCCCGCACCACATGCTCGGTCTCGGTCAAGCCGGTCATGAAGATCACCGGCACGACCGCGGCCGCGCCATGGGCCTTCAACCGGCGGCAGGTCTCGAAGCCGTCCATGCCGGGCATCACCGCGTCCATCAGCACCATGTCGGGGGTGATCCGGTCGACGACGTTCAGCGCCGCCTGTCCGGAGGTGGCAATCAGCACGGAATAGCCGGATTGCTCCAGCGCATCGGTGAGAAAACCGAGCGCCTCCGGGCTGTCATCGACGATGAGGACGATGTCGCGCGCCGTCATCGGCCGCCCTCGAGCGCGGGGGAGCTGCGGCGCGGGTAGCCGGGCGGCAGGCGGCGGGGCAGGGGGCGCGCGTCACTCACCGGCCGTCTCCTTCGTCTCCGTCATGCCCTTGAGGAAGGCGGTGTAGCCGGCCATGTCGAAGGCCTGCACATAGGCACCGAGTGTTTCGGCAAAGGGTTTGAAGGTGTCGTCGCGGGCAAGCTCCGCCAGCTTCGCTTCTATGCCGCGCACATAGCCGATCTCGCCCAGGCTGACCAGTTCCTCCAGATGCAGGCGCGAGGGCGCGCGCAGCGGTGCCGTCGCGGGCTCCGGCGTCTGGCGAAGGGGTGTCGGCGCCTCATAGGTCCAGTCGAGCTTCAGGTGGATGGCGAGCTTGTTCAGCAGCTGACGGACATCGACGGGCTTGGCCAGCGTGTCGTCATGGCCGGTATGGGCGCTCGCCGCGCTGCCATCGCCGATATTGGCGGAGAGCATGATGATCGGCGCGCCCTGGCCGGCGTCACGCAGTCTGGTCACCAGCTGCCACCCGCTCATCCCGGGCATGGTAATGTCGACGAGGAAGAGATCCGGCTGAATGCCTTCGATCAGCGTCAGGCAGTCCGGCCCGTCCACCGCTGTCAGCACGACGAAATCGAGCGGCATCAGCACCTCGCGCATCAGCTCGCGATGATCCTGATTGTCGTCGACGACGACGATGGTGCGCCGCGGTCCGGCATAACCGGTCGCCTTGCGCAGAGCGGGCGCGGCGAGGGCCGCCGGCCGGCGAACGGCGGAGAGCATCAGCCGCACGCGGAAGGTCGAGCCGCGGCCGCGCTCGCTCTCCACCGCGATCTCGCCGCCCAGCGTCTCCGTGAGCAGCCGGGTGATGGTGAGCCCGAGGCCAAGCCCTGGCATGCGCTGAATGTGCTCGGCCTCGCCGCGCTGGAAGGGCTCGAAGATCCGCGGCAGATCGGCTTCGGAAATCCCGCGGCCGGTGTCGGCGATGGTGAAGGTCGCGACCTGGCTGCGATAGCCGACCTCGAAGCGCACCGTGCCTTCGTCGGTGAATTTGATGGCGTTGGAAAGCAGATTGACGAGGATCTGGCGCAGCCGCTTCTCGTCCGTTCGCACGAAGGTCGGCAGGCTCGGCGCGCGCTCATGGGCGAAGATCAGGCCCTTGGCCTGGGCCTGCGGGCTCACCATGTCGATGATCTGGTCGAGGAAATCGCCGATCTTGATCTCGTTCGAATAGACCTGGAGCCGCCCGGCCTCGATCTTGGAAATGTCGAGCAGCCCGTCGATCAGGCCGGAGAGATGGTCGGCACTGCGGCGGATGACGCGGATCGCCGATTGCCGCGGCGCCGGGATCGTCTCGTCGCGCTCGAGGATCTGGGCATAGCCGAGAACGGCGTTGAGCGGCGTACGCAGCTCATGGCTGAGGCCGACGACATAGCGGCTCTTGGCGCGGTTGGCGGCCTCGGCCGTCTCCTTGGCATATTGCAGGGCTGCGTCGGTTTTCTTGTGGGCGGCGATCTCCTTCAGCAGCAGCGTGTTCTGGCGCGAAGATTCCTCCTCCGCCACCAACCGGCTGTCATGGGCGAGCACATAGAACCAGCAGACGATGCCGGCGACGACCGAAAAGACGAAGAAGACGATGGCGATCGTCGCATTGATCACCTCGGCCGCTTGCGGCGAGGCTTCGCCGGTCTGGTAAGCGATCATGGCGAGGATTGCGCCGAGGGCAGAGACCGATAGTGCGACGGCGATCGCATAGCGGCCGAGCCTGCTGGACAGCGTCTCGATCGCCCGTTCGGGCAGCACCGCGCGCGCCACCGTCGCCGCCTGGGCATGAAAGCGGGCATGCGGCTTGCAGATGTCGTGGCAGCGGCTGTCGAGCGAGCAGCAGAGCGAGCAGATCGGCGCGGCATAGGCAGGGCACCAGGCCATGTCCTCCGGCTCGAAGGGATGTTCGCAGATCGAGCAGGTGAGCGTCCCGCGCCCCTGCCAGTTCGCCCGCGGTTTGCGGGCAAGGTAGAACCGGCCCTTGGTCGCGTAGGCGATCAGCGGTGAAATCAGGAAGGCCACCAACGTCAGATAGGTGGCCAGCGACGCGGCGAGCGGCCCGAACAGGCCGAAATGAGCCGAAAGCGCCAGCCCTGCCGAAAGGATCATCGCTCCGAGGCCGACCGGGTTCACGTCATAAAGATGGGCGCGCTTGAATTCGATGCCGGGCGGGGAGAGGCCGAGCGGCTTGTTGACGACGAGATCGGCCGAGAGCGTCGCGAGCCAGGACATGGCGATGATCGAGAAGATGCCGAGCGTCGCCTCCAGCAGCCGGTAGATGCCGAGCTCCATCAGCAGAAGTGCGATCGCCACGTTGAAGACCAGCCAGACCACCCGGCCGGGATGGCTGTGGGTGAGGCGGGAAAAGAAGTTCGACCAGGCGAGCGAGCCCGCATAGGCGTTCATCACGTTGATCTTCAGCTGCGAGACGACCACGAAGGCCGCCATCAGCAGGAGGGCCGCCGTCTCCTGCGGGATCATGTAGCCGAAGGCCGTCAGATACATATAAGCGGGGTCGGCCGCCTGGTGCGACGGCACGCCGGTAGAAAGCGTCAGCACGGCGAGGAAGGAGCCGGCCAGGAGCTTCGGGACACCGACCACCACCCAGCCGGGGCCGGCGAGGAAGACCGCAAGCCGATGGCGCAGGCGGTCAAGCCCGCTGGCCGGCAGGAAGCGCAGGAAGTCTACCTGTTCGCCGATCTGCGGCATCAGCGCCAGGATGACCGCCGAGGCGGCACCGAACTCGACGAGGTTGAAGGGTGCGGCGCCACCGACTTGGGCATTGGAATGATCGATGCCGGCGAAGGCGCGCCAGAGGTCGAACTTCTCCCAGTCGAGCGCTGCGATGAACAGGAAGGGCAGGATATTGAGGACGATCCAGAAGGGCTGGGTGATGAGCTGGAAGCGCGAGATCAGCCTGACGCCATAGACCACCAGCGGGATGACCACGACCGAGCTGATGATATAGCCGATCCAGAGCGGCAGGCCGAAGGCGAGCTCCAGCGCCGCCGTCATGATCGAGGCCTCGATCGCAAACAGCATGAAGGTGAAGCTCGCATAGATCAGCGAGGTGATGGTCGAGCCGATATAGCCGAAGCTCGCGCCACGGGTCAGAAGGTCGATATCGACGCCATGGCGGATCGCATAGCGGCTGATCGGCCAGCCGACGACGAGCATGATCACCGCGGCGGCGAGGATGGCGAAGACCGCATTGGTCGTGCCGTAGGAGAGCGTGATCGTGCCGCCGATCGCCTCCAGCGCCAGGAAGGAAATCGCGCCGATGGCCGTCTGCGAAATGCGGCTGGCGGAGAAGCGCCGGGCGCTCTTGGCGGTAAAGCGCAGCGCATAGTCTTCCAGCGTCTGATTGGCCACCCAGCGATTATAATCGCGACGGACAGGAATGATGCGCTGGCGGGCTGTCATCGGGGCGGAGGTGATCCTTGCAAGCGCGATGCGGGGAGGCGCCGGGGAGGGCGCCGACAACTTTGAGCGCTCGCGCCGGCTCTGTCCAGTGCGCTGCGGAAAATGCTGGGACTGGCGCAGTTTCCGCATGGTCCGCCGCTGGATTTCGATGGAGCCGCCCGCTATCAGGAGAAGATGAGGGACGCGCTCAAACATCGAACCCTGTCGGGTGCCCTGCTGGACGATCTCAGGCAGGCCATTCTGTCGGGGGTCTATTCCCCGGGGACACAGCTGCGCCAGGACATGCTGGCGGCGACCTACAATGTCAGCCGCATCCCCATCCGCGAGGTGCTGTTCCAGCTGGAAGCCGAAGGTCTGGTCCGCATCGTGCCGCAAAAGGGTGCGGTGGTGGCGCCGCTGTCGCTCTCGGAGATCCACGATGTCTTCGACCTCCGCGCCATTCTCGAGCCGCGGCTGCTGGCGGCCTCGGCGCCGCATCTGGCGGCGGAGGATTTTGACCGGCTGGACGCTCTGCAGGCGCAGTTCGTCGCGGCGACCTCGGCCGGCGACAAGACGCAATATGGGACGCTGAATGCCGCGCTGCATCAGGCCTTCTACCGCCATGCCGACCTGCCGCGCACGACGCAGACCGTTGCCTCGCTGCTGCAGATCAGCGATCGCTACACGCGTCTTCAGCTGTCGACGCCGGAGGCGATGGCGCGCGCCGTGAGCGAACATGCCGCCCTGATCGCGCTCTGCCGCGAAGGCCGGTTCGACGCGGCCGCGGCGGCGCTGAAGGACCATGTCGAGCAGGTGCGCGCCGACCTCCTGGCCGTGCTCGAACTCGGCTGATCCGGCGCCTCTTCGCGCGTCCGCCTTTCCCCCCATCGCCTACGTCAATTGACGTATTCGCTTCGCCGAACCCCTGTCGGATAGTCCGCCTGCGACCGACGGCCTCCCAGAGCGGTCGCCACGAACGAGAGGGGTTCACCAATGAATTTCAAAGCCAATATTCTCAGCGCATTCCTCGCCGGTGCGCTCGCCACCACCGCCTTTTCCGCTGCCCGCGCCGAAGACACGATCAAGGTCGGCGTCCTGCACTCGCTCTCGGGCACGATGGCGATTTCGGAAACGACGCTGAAAGACGCCATGCTGATGCTCATCGACGAGCAGAACAAGAAGGGCGGTCTGCTCGGCAAGAAGCTCGAGGCCGTCGTCGTCGACCCGGCCTCCGACTGGCCGCTGTTCGCCGAAAAGGCTCGCGAGCTGATCTCGGTCGACAAGGTCGCCGCCGTCTTCGGTTGCTGGACCTCCTCGTCGCGCAAGTCCGTCCTGCCGGTCTTCGAAGAGCTGAACTCGCTGCTCTTCTACCCCGTGCAGTATGAAGGCGAAGAGTCCTCGCGCAATATCATCTACACCGGTGCCGCGCCGAACCAGCAGGCGATCCCCGCCGTCGACTATCTGATTGCCAATGAAGGTGTCGAGCGCTTCGTTCTCGAAGGCACGGACTATGTCTATCCGCGCACGACCAACAAGATCCTGGAAGCCTATCTGATCTCCAAGGGCATTCCGAAGGAAGACATCATCATCAACTACACCCCCTTCGGCTTCTCCGACTGGCAGACCGAAGTGGCGAAGATCAAGGAATTCGGCTCGGCCGGCAAGAAGACCGCCGTCGTCTCCACCATCAACGGCGACGCCAACGTTCCCTTCTACAAGGAACTCGGCAACCAGGGCATCAAGGCGACCGACATCCCGGTCGTGGCCTTCTCGGTCGGCGAGGAAGAGCTGGCCGGTCTCGACACCGCGCCGCTGGTCGGCCATCTGGCTGCCTGGAACTACTTCGAGTCGGTCGATGCGCCGGTCAATGCCGAGTTCATCAAGACCTGGCACGCCTTCACCAAGAACGACAAGCGCGTGACCAACGACCCGATGGAAGCCGCCTATATCGGCTTCAACGCCTGGGTGAAGGCCGTCGAGGCCGCCGGCACGACCGAAACCGACGCCGTTCTCGACAGCATCATCGGCACCTCGGTTCCGAACCTGTCGGGCGGCTATTCCACCGTCATGCCGAACCACCACATCACCAAGCCGGTGCTGATCGGGGAAATCCAGGCCGATGGTCAGTTCGAGATCGTCCAGCAGACCGCACAGGTCGTCGGCGACGAATGGTCCGACTATCTGCCAGACTCCAAGGACCTGATCTCCGACTGGCGCAAGCCGATGTCCTGCGGCAACTTCAACGTTGCAACGGGCAAGTGCGGCGGCAAGGGTTCCTGATCCTTCCCGCATCGAGCAACCGTTTTCATGACGCAAGCCTAAGGGGCGGCCGGTCCGGCCGCTCCCACCATGACATTCGCCAAAGTCAGACCCCTTCGCTTCCGCCCTCCCACCACCTGGGCGGAAGCGCTTTTCCGAGGGCTGCGCAACGGCGAGCGTCGGATGGCACGGTTTATGCAACGTCGATAGTCCGCACTCCGGTTGCCAGCGGTGTTGACGATGGATGCAACTTCTCGCGCCAACTCCGCGAAAATCTTGCGGAAAAACAATGCAGCATCGGCTGATCGGCCGGCGCCCTGATCTTCACCTGCCCAAGCGTTCGGGCCCCTTTGCCTTCGAGCCCCCACTGCCTTCGAGCTGGAGAGCCGCACGCCATGATCTCACTCTCTTCCCGCCGCCAAGTCCCGTCAGCACTCCTCCGCCTGGGCCGAAGCCTGGTCCTGCTCGTCGCGCTGTCGATCGGCCTGCTCGCTACCGGCGCGATGGCGCAGGAAGGGTTGAAGCCGCTGGTGTATAGCCTCGGCGCAACCGGCTTCCCCCAGCGCGTCGAGGCGGTCAAGGCGCTGGCCGCGAGCGGCGACCCAGCAGTGCCGGATATCCTGAACAAGCTCAGCGATGGAAAGCTCTATGCACCGAAGTCCGGCGGCGCGGTCTATGTCGTCGATGGCGATAGCGTGACGGATCCGCTGACCGGCGCGGCTGTCGAAGGCGTCCCGGCGGCGAGCCTCACCCGCCTTAAACTCAACAATGCCCTGCGCGGCGCAATCGGCGAGGCGATGAGCCAGCTGACCCTGCTCAGCCCCGACCGCACCCAGCGCCTGGCTGCCGCCCGCGATATCCTCGCCAGCGGCAAGGCCGACAATCTGGCCCTGCTCGACGGCGCGCTCGCCAAGGAACAGGATGCCGAGATCAAGGCCGTGATGGAGCAGGCCCGCGCCGTCATCATGCTTAAGACCGATGTCAGCATCGAGGAGAAGCGCAAGGCGATCGAGAACGTCGCCGCCCGCGGCAATCGCGATGCGCTGACGCTGCTCACCGCCGCGCTTTCCGCCTCGCCGCCGGATCTCGTGCCGCTGATCGAGCGGGAGATCGCATCGATCGAGACCAAGCTCGCCTTTTGGGATGTGGCGCAGAACATCTGGTACGGTCTGTCGCTCGGCTCCGTCCTGCTGCTCGCCGCCATCGGACTTGCCATCACCTTCGGCGTCATGGGCGTCATCAACATGGCGCATGGCGAGATGGTCATGCTCGGCGCCTATACGACCTATGTGGTGCAGCAGGCGCTCGCGACCTATGCGCCGAGCCTCTCCAACATCTCCCTGGTCTTCGCGGTGCCGGCCGCCTTCCTCTTCACCGGCCTCGTCGGCATTGCCATCGAACGCGGCATCATCCGCTGGCTCTATGGCCGTCCGCTGGAAACCCTGCTTGCCACCTGGGGCCTGTCGCTGATCCTGCAGCAGACGATCCGCACCATTTTCGGGCCCACCAACCGGCAGGTGGACAATCCGAGCTGGATGTCCGGCGCTTTCGACTTCGGCGCCATGTCCATCACCTATAACCGGCTGTGGATTATCGTCTTCTCGCTCGTCACCTTCCTGGCGCTCCTGACCCTGCTCAAGCGCTCCAAGCTCGGCCTGCAGATGCGCGCCGTCACCCAGAACCGCCGCATGGCCTCCTCCATGGGCATCCGTACGCCGATGGTCGATGCCATGACCTTCGGGCTCGGCTCCGGCATTGCCGGCATTGCCGGCGTGGCGCTCAGCCAGATCGACAATGTCTCCCCCAATCTCGGGCAGAACTACATCATCGACAGCTTCATGGTCGTGGTGTTCGGTGGCGTCGGCAACCTCTGGGGCACCTTCGTCGGCGCACTGTCGCTCGGCATCGCCAACAAGTTTCTGGAGCCCTATGCCGGCGCCGTGCTCGGCAAGATCCTCATCCTTGTCCTCATCATCCTGTTCATCCAGCGGCGGCCGCGGGGCCTGTTCGCGCTCAAGGGAAGGGCGATCGAATAATGTTCACCACCCGCTTCATCACGGCGCATGAGACGAAGACGGTCGTCATCGCCGGTCTCATCCTCTTGATCGCCTTCGCCGTTCCGGCTGCCAACCTGCTTCTCGACCCCGCCAATCCCCTGCATGTGCCCGATCATCTGGTGCCACTGCTCGGCAAATATCTCTCCTATGCGCTGCTGGCGCTGGCCCTCGATCTGGTGTGGGGCTATTGCGGCATCCTCTCGCTCGGCCATGGCGCCTTCTTCGCGCTCGGCGGCTATGCCATGGGCATGTATCTGATGCGCCAGATCGGCGCGCGCGGTGTCTATGCCAATCCGCTCCTGCCCGATTTCATGGTCTTCCTGAACTGGAAGGAGCTGCCCTGGTACTGGTACGGCTTCAATTCCTTCCCCTTCGCGGCGCTGATGGTGCTGCTGGTCCCCGGCCTTCTCGCCTTCGTCTTCGGCTGGTTCGCCTTCCGCTCCCGCGTCACCGGCGTCTATCTGTCGATCATCACCCAGGCCATGACCTATGCGCTGCTGCTCGCCTTCTTCCGAAACGAGATGGGCTTTGGCGGCAATAACGGCCTCACCGACTTCAAGGATATTCTCGGCTACAACATCCAGGCTTCCGGCACACGCGCCACGCTCTTTGCCGCCACTGCCATCGCGCTCGCGCTGGCGCTGCTGCTCGCCTCGGCCATCACCCGCTCCAAATATGGCAAGGTGCTGGTCGGCGTGCGCGATGCGGAAAGCCGTACCCGCTTCCTCGGGTATCGGGTCGAGAATGTGAAGCTCTTCATCTTCACCGTCTCGGCCATGATGGCGGGCATTGCCGGCGCGCTTTATGTCCCTCAAGTCGGCATCATCAATCCCGGCGAATTTGCGCCAGCCAATTCGATCGAAGTGGTCATCTGGACCGCGGTCGGCGGGCGCGGCACGCTGATCGGGCCAATCATCGGGGCGGTGCTCGTCAATTTCGGCAAGAGCATCTTCACCGCTGCCTTCCCGGAATTCTGGCTCTTCGCGCTCGGCGCCCTGTTCATCGCCACCACGCTCTTCCTGCCCAAGGGCATCGTCGGCACCATTCAGCAGGGTTTCGCGACGCGCCGCTCCTATCGCGAGGCCGCCGCCGCCGAGAAGGGCCGGGTCGAAGCCGCTGCGCGGCCGGCTGAAACGCCCGGTCTCACCCCCCAAGCCCACGCCGCCGAGTGAGCACCATGGACCAGAAGATCACCAACTCCATCCTCTATCTCGACAATGTCTCCGTCTCCTTCGATGGCTTCAAGGCGCTGAATTCGCTCTCCTTCGTCGTCGCACCCGGCGAACTGCGCGCCATCATCGGCCCAAACGGGGCCGGCAAGACGACAATGATGGACATCATCACCGGCAAAACCCGACCGGACAGCGGCACGGTCTATTTCGACGGGCAAGTGGACCTCACCAAGCGCGACGAGGCCGACATTGCCCAGCTCGGCATCGGCCGCAAGTTCCAGAAGCCCACCGTCTTCGAAAGCCACACCGTGTGGGACAATCTCGAGCTGGCTCTCAACCGCAAACGCGGTGTCTTTGCCACTCTGTTCTATACGCTGAGCGCCGCCGACAAGGCGCGCATCGAGGAGATCCTCGAAACCGTGCGCATGAGTGACAAGCGCGACCGACTGGCCGGCAGCCTGTCGCATGGGCAGAAGCAATGGCTGGAAATCGGCATGCTGCTTGCGCAGGAGCCGAAGCTGCTTTTGGTCGACGAACCGGTCGCCGGCATGACCGATGCGGAGACGGCGGAAACGGCGATCCTGCTCAAGGAGATCGCCAAGACCCGCTCGGTCGTCGTCGTCGAGCACGACATGGGCTTCATCCGCGACCTTGGCGTCAAGGTCACTTGCCTGGCGGAAGGCTCGGTGCTCGCCGAAGGCTCCATCGACTTCGTCTCGAACGACGCCAAGGTCATCGAAAACTATCTGGGGCGGTGAGGCGATGCATTACAATGTTTCGATGTTCGCGGTTCAGAGCGTGGTGGTGAGTGGGGCGCTGCCGCCGTCGGCGCCAGGGCGAGGCGGTGTCCGCCGCGAAGACCCCCTCTGCCTGCCGGCATCTCCCCCACAAGGGGGGAGACCGCTGGGCGCACGCTCTTCAGTCCACTTTGAAGAGGGTCCTTGGCAGAGCGAGGCGGCTGCCGCGAGTCCTCTCCCCCCTTGTGGGGGAGATGCCGGCAGGCAGAGCGGGACTTCTCCGCACGCTCAACAGCGAGCCGCGACGCACATCCAAGCGCGGCATCCAGCCCTCCCGAGATCCACCCCCTTCCTCCCGACAGGTGCCCCATGCTGACCGTCGACAAGATCAATCTTCACTATGGCGCTGCTCAGGCGCTGCGCGGCGTGTCGATCGAGGCGCCGATGGGCAAGATCACCTGCGTGCTCGGGCGCAACGGCGTCGGCAAGACCAGCCTGCTGCGCGCCATTACCGGTCAGCAAGCAACCAGCGCCGGCGAGGTGCGGTTCAACGGCGTCGCGCTGAACGGGCTCGCGCCCTATAACCGCGCCAAGCTCGGCGTCGGCTTCGTGCCGCAGGGGCGGGAGGTCTTTCCGCTGCTGACGGTGAAGGAGAATCTCGAAACCGGCTATGCGCCCGTGCCGCGCAAGGATCGCTTCATCCCCGAGGAAATCTTCACGCTCTTCCCGATCCTCAAATCGATGCTCGGCCGGCGAGGCGGCGACCTCTCGGGCGGTCAGCAGCAGCAGCTGGCGATCGGCCGGGCCATGGTGACGCGGCCGAAGATCCTGGTTCTCGACGAACCGACCGAGGGGATCCAGCCTTCGATCATCAAGGATATCGGCCGGGCGATCCAATATCTCCGCGACAGCACCGGAATGGCAATTCTGCTGGTGGAACAATATCTTGATTTCTGCCGCGAGCTGGCCGACCATGTTTATATCATGGACCGGGGAGAGATCGTGCATGAAGGGCCCGCCGAAACGCTGGACACGCAGGACGCCCGCCGGCACCTCACCGTTTGATCGAAGCCTGCATGCCCCCCGCCACTCTGCTTGCTCCTGCGCCACAAAGTCCGGCCGCGCCGATGGCTGAGGCCTTGAGCATCGGCCGCCCCCAGCGCGCCTGGGGCCGCGGCCGGCTGATCGCCAAGCCGCTCGACGGGCGGACCCGGCTGCAGGAATTCTACCAGGAGGGCTGCGCCAAGATCCGCCTGCCCGAAATGTTCGACGGGCGGATGGAGGCGGTGCTGATCAACAGTTCCGGCGGACTGACCGGCGGCGACGTGATGGATTGGCGCTTCGAGGCGGGGGCGGGAACGCATCTGACGCTCTCCACCCAGGCCTGCGAAAAGATCTACCGCGCCAGCGCCGGCACCACCACCGTGACGACCGCCATCCGGGCAAGCGCCGGGGCCACGGTCCATTGGCTGCCGCAGGAGACGATCCTCTTCGACGGTGCTTCAATGACGCGTTCGCTCGATGTCGATCTGGCAGGCGATGCGCGCTTCCTCGCGGTCGAGGCCGTGCTGCTCGGCCGGCGTGCCATGGGCGAGCGCATGGTGACCGGCCAGTTCCGCGACAAGTGGCGCATCCGCAAGGGAGACGTGCTGCTGCATGCCGACCAGCTCAGCTTTGCCGGCGATTTGGCGGCGCTGACAAGTCAGGCGGCGACGCTCGACGGTCAGGTCGCCTTTGCGACGCTCCTCTTCACCGATGAAGGCTGCGAGCGACATGTGCCGGCCTTACGCAGCCTGCTTGCGGATGGGCGGGGCGCCGTCAGCCATGTCGCGATCGGCGGCCAGGAGAAGCTCATCGCCAGATTGGTGGCGCCGGATGGCTACTCCTTGAGAAAACTGCTCGTGCCGATGATTTCGCACTTGCGCGACGGCGCGTCTGTGCCGAAAGTCTGGAGCCTGTAACCCCATGAACCTCGGTGAACACGCATGAATCTGACGCCTCGCGAGAAGGATAAGTTGCTGATTTCGATGGCGGCGATGGTAGCGCGGCGGCGGCTGGAGCGCGGCGTCAAGCTCAACCATCCGGAAGCGATCGCTTTGATCACCGACTATGTCGTGGAGGGGGCTCGCGACGGCCGCTCCGTGCCCGATCTGATGGAGGCGGGGGCCCATGTCATCTCGCGCGATCAGGTCATGGAGGGCATTCCGGAGATGATCCACGACATCCAGATCGAGGCGACCTTTCCCGACGGCACCAAGCTGGTGACCGTTCACGAACCGATCCGCTGAGGAGGCTTCGATGCTGGCCATGCGTCCCAATTGCGAATGCTGCGACCGCGATCTACCGCCGGAGAGCCCGGAGGCGCGGATCTGCAGCTTCGAATGCACCTTCTGCGCCGACTGTGTGGAAGACAGGCTTCGCGGCGTCTGCCCCAATTGTGGCGGCGGCTTTACCGAACGGCCGCAGCGCGCGGCGCGTCTGCTCGCCAAATATCCCGCATCCACCGCGCGCGTGCTGAAGGCCGAAGGCTGCCCGCCCGCACAGGCGGCCTGAAGAAAAGGAGGAGGATCATGATCCCCGGAGAAATTCTTGCCGCCGAGGGCGAGATCGAGCTGAATGTCGGGCTGGAGACGGTGACGATCGAGGTGTCGAACACCGGCGATCGCCCGGTCCAGGTCGGCAGCCATTATCATTTCGCCGAAACCAATGCCGGCCTGTCCTTCGATCGGGCTGCCGCCCATGGCCGACGCCTCGATATCCCCGCCGGTACGGCGGTGCGGTTCGAGCCGGGCCAGACACGGGCTGTGACGCTGATCCCTTTCTCCGGCAATCGTGCCGTCTATGGGTTCCGCCGGATGGTGATGGGCGCGTTGTGAGAATGCGCAGGCATGGCGGGCGCTTGGTCGGGCTCCGCCCAGCGATCTTTGGCGGTCTCGGCCTGATGATGCTCTTGCCTGCGTCTGCCGGCGCGCAAGATGCGCCTGCGGTCGCATGCAGCGAGGCGGTCACGCAGGCCGACATGACGATCTGCGCGCGGCAGGACTATGGCGAGGCCGATCAGGCGCTGAACACCGCCTACCGCAATGCCATGACGAGGGCGATCGCCATGGACAAGGATCTCGCCGATCTCGGCGAGGGCATGACAGGCGCCGCGGAAGCGCTGCGGGCGGCCCAGCGCGCCTGGATCCCCTATCGCGACGGGCAATGCGCGCTGGTCGGCTTTTCGGCACGCGGCGGGTCCATGGAGCCAATGTTGGTGGCCCAGTGCCTGGCTGATCTCAGCCGGGCGCGGACCAAGGAACTGGATGCCGCCCTGGTGGCACAATAACGACGCCGCCTGAGCGGGAGTCGAACAGGATCGGGACCGCCTGGCAAGGTGGGGAGCAGTCAGGAGGATTTTGTGGCTTCGGAGCGCATCGTGATCGTCGGGAATGGACCGGTGCCGGAGAGCGCCGGTGCGGCGATCGCTCTGGCCGATCGGGTGATCCGCTTCAATGACTGCCACTCCTTCCGGCCGGGCGAGCGTTGCGATGTCGTTGCCGTGTGCAATACCGGCCGACCGGCCCGCGCCATGCTGCAGGAGCCAGCCTGGGCCCGCCACCCGGCCGTGATGGCGGCAGGCGAGATCTGGGGCGTGCGCGATCCGGTTTTCTTCGAGGCGTTGCGTGCCCCTCTTGCCCTCAGCCATCCCGAACTCGACGACTTTTGCGATGACGGCACGCCGGGCTTCGCCGCCTTCGCCGCTGCCTCGGGCAAGTCGTTCCGCGTGCTCGATGCCAGCCTGCATCACCGCGTGACGGCCGCGCTCGCGCCCTTCTCGCCGCCATCCGATTATGTCGTGCCGAGCAGCGGCCTGATGGTCATCGCGGCCATGCTGGAGGATGCCCCTGCGGCCGTCATCCAGCTGACCGGCTTCACCCACCAGGGCTGGGAGGGCCATCCTTTCGCCGCGGAGGCGCGGCTGGTTGACAGCTGGATTGCGGCCGGCCGGCTGCAACGGCTGGGTATGAAGCCAACGACGCGCGCGGCGCAGGCCTGATGGAGCGGATGATGGGCGAAACGGCGCGGATCACGGCCGGCACGATCAAGCTTCGGGAAACGGTGCTCGAAACGCTGGGGCTTGTCAATCATGCGGTGATCGCGGAAACGATCTGGGTCCTGTCCAGGCAAACCAAATGCAGCAGAGCGACCATTGCCGCGATCGTGGAGCGTATCTTCGATGCACATCAGATCCGCATGCATGATGCCGATGTCGTTCGGGCTGCGCTTCACTCCTTCAAGCGACATCCCGGCGACGTCGCCGACCACCCGATCGGCGAGATCAACAGCCGGAACGGCTGCAGCACCACCTTCACCTTCGACCGCGCTGCGGCTCGGTCGCCCCTTTTCTCCGAGCTTTCGAGGTAAGCCCCATGTCCTATAAAATGCCGCGTGCCGCCTATGCCGCCATGTTCGGGCCGACCACCGGGGATCGGGTGCGCCTTGCCGATACGGAGCTTTTCATTGAGGTGGAGAAGGATTTCACCACCTATGGCGACGAGGTGAAGTTCGGCGGCGGCAAGGTAATCCGGGATGGCATGGGCCAGAGCCAGGTGACGCGGGCGGAAGGCGCGGTCGATACGGTGATCACCAACGCGCTGATCGTCGATCACTGGGGCATCGTCAAGGCCGATATCGGGCTGAAGGACGGGCTGATCGTGGCGATCGGCAAGGCCGGCAATCCGGATACGCAGCCCAATGTCGACATCATCGTCGGCCCCGGCACGGAGGCGATCGCCGGCGAGGGCAAGATCGTTACCGCCGGCGGCATGGACAGCCACATCCATTTCATCTGCCCGCAGCAGATCGAAGAAGCGCTGATGAGCGGGCTGACCACCATGCTCGGCGGCGGTACGGGGCCGGCCCACGGCACGCTCGCCACCACCTGCACCCCCGGCCCCTGGCACATCGCCCGGATGATCGAGGCGGCGGACGCCTTTCCGATGAACCTCGCTTTTGCCGGCAAGGGCAACGCCTCGCTGCCCGGCGCGCTGGTCGAAATGGTGCTCGGCGGCGCCACTTCGCTGAAGCTGCACGAGGATTGGGGCACGACGCCGGCGGCGATCGACTGCTGCCTCTCGGTTGCCGACGAGTATGACGTGCAGGTGATGATCCACACCGACACGCTCAATGAGAGCGGCTTTGTCGAGGATTCGATTGCGGCGCTCAAGGGCCGGACCATCCACGCCTTCCACACCGAGGGGGCGGGCGGCGGCCACGCGCCTGACATCATCAAGATCTGCGGCCAGCCGAACGTCATCCCATCCTCGACCAACCCGACCCGGCCTTATACGATAAATACGCTCGCCGAGCATCTCGACATGCTGATGGTCTGCCACCATCTCTCGCCCTCCATTCCCGAAGACATCGCCTTCGCCGAAAGCCGCATCCGCAAGGAAACGATCGCGGCGGAAGACATTCTCCACGATATCGGCGCCTTCTCGATCATCTCCTCCGATAGCCAAGCCATGGGCCGCGTCGGCGAGGTGGCGATCCGCACCTGGCAGACGGCCGACAAGATGAAGCGCCAGCGCGGGCGGCTGCCGGGCGAGAGCGGCGACAACGACAATCTGCGGGTCAAGCGCTACATCGCCAAATACACGATCAACCCGGCGATCGCCCATGGCCTCAGCCATGCGATCGGTTCGATCGAAGTTGGCAAGCGCGCCGATCTCGTGCTGTGGAACCCGGCCTTCTTCGGCGTGAAGCCGGATATGGTGCTGCTCGGCGGCACCATCGCGGCGGCACCGATGGGTGATCCCAATGCCTCGATCCCCACCCCGCAGCCGGTTCACTACCGCCCGATGTTCGGCTCCTACGGCAAGGCGCGCACCAATTCCTCCGTCACCTTCGTCTCCCAGGCCTCGCTCGATGCCGGGCTTGCTGCCAAGCTCGGCGTTGCCAAGACGCTGATGGCGGTCAAGAACACCCGCGGCGGCATCGGCAAGGCCTCGATGATCCACAACAGCCTGACGCCGGTGATCGAGGTCGATCCGGAAACCTATGAGGTCCGCGCCGACGGCGAACTTCTGACCTGCGAGCCCGCAACCGTCCTGCCCATGGCGCAGCGCTACTTCCTGTTCTGACCCGGCCGTCGGTCGAGTTCTCACGCGGCGGAGCCACGGGCTCCGCGCGGATTGCCCCCAGCCTCCGGCCTTGGCCGGACATGCATGAAAGTTCAAGCCATGCCCTATCGCTCCACCAAGGTTCTCTCGCCCGGCCCGCGCGACAAGGCGCCGCTTCATGTGCTGGCGCTCCCGAGCGACCAGCGGCATCTCCGCCGCAAGCTCCTGCATCTGCCGGATGATGATGTGGTGATGCTGGACCTGAAAGAGGCGGTGATGCTGGCGGATGGCGATGTGCTGCTGCTCGACACCGGCGACTATGTCGAGATCGGCGCTGTCGAGGAGCCGCTCTATGCGGTAACCGCCCGCGACCGGCTGCATCTGACCGAGCTCGCCTGGCATCTCGGCAACCGCCACCTGCCTGTCGAGATCGGCGAAGACCGCATCCTCATCCAGCGCGATCCGGTGATCCGCACCATGCTGAACGGGCTCGGCGCCGAGGTGACGGAGATCACTGCCGCCTTCCACCCGATGCGGGGCGCCTATCACGGCACCGGAGGCCACGATCATGGCAGCCATGGCGGTCATTCTCACGCGAGCCACGCCGGCCACGATCACCGCGGTCATGATCACCACGACCACGATCATCACGGCCATGACCACGACCATGAGCATGATCATGATCACGCTGGCGATCCGGCGCATGGGTCGCACGGCCATCGCCATGGGTGAGGGGGTTGCCCGCGCTCTGCCGGCGACAAGCGCGCCGCAGGCGCTGATCCGGCTCGCGGCCTGGCTTTCGCCGGCTTTTCCGGTCGGCGCCTTTGCCTATTCGGGCGGGCTCGAACAGGCGATCCGCAGCGGGGCGATCGGCGATGCCGAAGGGCTGCAAGCCTGGATCACTGCTCTTATCGGGCATGGTGCCGGCTGGAACGATGCGGTGCTGCTGGCCGAGGCCTATCGCCGATCGGAAGAGCCGGAGGCGCTGCGCGAACTCGCGACGCTGGCGGAAGCGATGAGTGGCGGGCGCGAGCGGCATCTGGAGGTGATGAGCCTCGGCGAGGCCTTCCTTACCGCCGCCTCCGCTTGGCCGCATCCGGCGCTCGAGGCGCTGCAGGGGCGCGCAGCCTATCCTGTCGCGGTCGGCGCCGTCGCGGGCGCACATAAGACCGGGCTGGAGGCGGCCCTGGCCGCCTTCCTCCAGGCCATGGTCTCGACGCTCGCCTCGGTCGCCATCCGCTGCAGCCTGATCGGCCAGCGCCAGGCGGTCATCCTTCTGGCCGCGCTGGAACCGCTGAGCCTCGCGCAGGCGGCGCGCGCGGCTGAAAGCGATCTCGACGGTCTCGGAACCGCGACGCTCCTGGCCGATATTGCCAGTCTGGCGCATGAAACACTGGAGCCGCGGCTGTTTCGCTCCTAGAGCGACCCCGGACAAATGGGCGCCCGCCGCGGCGCGATGGAAAGGAATGACGATGACGAGATCAGCACATGGCCCCTTGAGGGTCGGCATTGGCGGGCCGGTCGGTTCCGGCAAGACGGCGCTGACGGACAAGCTCTGCAAGGCGATGCGGGAGACCTATTCGGTGGCGGTCGTCACCAATGATATCTACACGCAGGAAGACGCCGAAGCTCTGGTGCGCATGCAGGCGCTGCCCTCCGATCGCATCGTCGGCGTGGAAACCGGCGGCTGCCCGCACACGGCGATCCGCGAGGATGCGACGATCAATTTGCAGGCGATCGCCGATCTCAATCGCCGCATTCCCGATCTCGATGTCGTCTTCATCGAATCCGGCGGCGACAATCTGGCTGCCACCTTCTCCCCCGACCTCGCCGACATCACCCTCTATGTCATCTCCGTCTGCCAGGGCGAGGAGATCCCGCGCAAGGGCGGACCCGGCATCACCAAGTCCGACCTGCTGGTGATCAACAAGAAGGATCTCGCGCCTTATGTCGGCGCCGACCTCGACGTCATGCAGCGCGACGCCGACCGGATGCGCCAATCGCGACCCTTCGTGTTCTCCGACATGAAACGGGGAGAGGGCGTGGACCGGATTGTGGAGTTCCTTCGGGTGGAAGGGGGGCTGTAGAAGCTCTCCTGATTCTCAGACGAAAAACCCCCTCTGGGCTGCCGCCCATCTCCCCCACAAGGGGGCAGAGACCCAGCCGCCGCCGCTCGCTCCCTTTTGTCGAAAGTCATCACGTCGCTGCGAACGACCGCAGTAAAGAACGGCGCGCTTCGTTCTGACAGAAATGTTGAGGTGGGGAGCCAGCCCCACAGTTTCTCCCCCACAAGGGCCCACAAGGGGGGGAGAGACCCAGCCGCCGCCGCTCGCTCCCTTTTGTCGAAAGTCATCACGCCGCTGCGAACGACCGCAGTAAAGAACGGCGCGCTTCGTTCTGACAGAAATGTTGAGGTGGGGAGCCAGCCCCACAGTTTCTCCCCCACAAGGGCCCACAAGGGGGGAGAGACCCAGCCGCCGCCGCTCGCTCCCTTTTGTCGAAAGTCATCACGCCGCTGCGAACGACCGCAGTGAAGAACGGCGCGCTTGGTTCTGACAGGGATGTTGAGGCGGGGAGCCAGCCCAAAGTTTCTCCCCCCTTGTGGGGGAGATGGCCGGCAGGCCAGAGGGGGGCTTCTGGCTTGGACCGGAAACGCAACAGCGAGAGCCGGCCCCTCGCGGGGCCGGCCTGCTTACTCCGCCGCCAGCGCCGGATGCGTGACCACGGTGCCGCCGACGGCGCGCAGCGTGCCGCCGTTGCGGTTTTCCAGGCGGTCGATCCGTTCTTGCAGGGTGGCAATGGTTTCTGCCTGATCCTGAACGGTTTCCGTCAGCGCGGTACGGTCGAGCGGCACGGTCTCCACTTCCTTCTTGCCAACCAGGCGGCCGAAGGCCCAGCCGAGCAGGCGCGAGAGGTCGTCCATGATGAGGAAGAAGGACGGCACGACGACCAGCGACAGCACGGTGGAGACGATAATGCCGCCGATCACCGCGATTGCCATCGGCGCGCGGAAGGTGCCGCCTTCGCCGACGCCGAGCGCGGAGGGCAGCATGCCGGCCGACATGGCGATCGAGGTCATGATGATCGGACGGGCGCGCTTGCGGCCCGCCTCGATCATCGCTTCCACCCGCTCCATGCCGTGCCGCTTCATCTCGATGGCGAAATCGACCAGCAGGATCGCGTTCTTCGTCACGATGCCCATCAGCATCAGAATGCCGATCAGGACTGGCATCGACATCGGGTTCTGGGTGACGATCAGGCCCGCCGCGACGCCGCCGATGGCGAGCGGCAGCGAGAAGAGGATGGTGAAGGGCTGGATCACGTCCTTGAAGAGCAGGATGAGAACCACCAGCACCAGCATTAGGCCGAGCAGCATGGCGTTGAGGAAGCCGCTCTGCATTTCCGCCTGAACCTCGGCGTCGCCGCTCTCGAGGAACTGCACACCCTCCGGCAACTTGGTCTCAGCCGCGATCGCCTTGAAGCGGCCAGAGGCCGTGTCGAGAGCCACGCCTGAGGGCAGGTCGGCGCCGAGCTTGATGACGCGCAGCCGGTCATAGCGCTGGATGGAGCTCGGACCTTCGGCATAATCGATCTGCGCAACGCTGGAGACCGGCACCAGCGCGCCGCCGGCGGTCTGGACCTTGAGGTTGCGGATCGCGGCAAGATCGGCGCGCATGGCGGTGTCGACCTGCACGCGGATCGGGATCTGGCGGTCGTCGAGCGAGATTTTTGTCAGCGACGAGTCGATATCGCCTATGGTCGCGACGCGAACCACCTCGGCGATCTGCGCCGTGGTGATGCCGAGGCGCGACATCTGGTCGGCGCGCGGCCGGATCTGCAGCTCGGGTCGTGGCAGGGCGCCGTCCGGGCTGACATTGGCGAGCGTTGGTTCGCCGCGCAGCTTGGTTTCGAGCAGGCCGACGGCCTCGTTGAGATCGGCATCATTGCGCGAGAGCAGGTTGAAGGCGAGGTCGCGCTCGCCGCGGTCATTGAGCTTCAGCACCCGGACATCGGGAACGTCGCGAATGGCGGCATAGACCTCCTTCTCGATCTCCCATTGCGGCACCGTGCGGCCCTGCGGCGGCAGCTTGGGCAGCATGGGGCCGACGACCGGAATACGGCCGAAGATGTCGTTGACGACCTTGTTGACCAGCGAATGGTCGCGCTTGGACAGCTCCAGCGTCACCGTCGCGCGGCGCAGCTCCAGGTCGCCCTTGGGCGATGCCCCGCCGAGCACGAAGACGCTTTCGACGCCGGGGATCGACTTGACGCAGTCGAAGATCGCTGTCGTGGCGGCGTCGGTGTCTTCCAGCATGGCGTTCGGCGGCAGCTCCACAGAGAGGGTGATGCGCGAGGCATCTTCCGGCGGCAGGAAGCTGCCGGGCACGGTGGCGAGCAACATGACCGAGCCGACCAGAAAGGCGACGGCGCAGGCGAGCGTGACATAGCGCATATACCAACGCCGCGTCGTTGCCGAGACGAGCCAGCTATAGCCGCGCATGAAGGCGCCCTCATGGCCTTCTTCATGGCCGTCGGCATCGCTGGAGCGCATCAGATAGGCGGCCATGACCGGTGTGATCAGGCGGGCGACCATCAGCGAGAAGAAGACCGAGACCGCGACGGTGAGACCGAACTGGATGAAGTACTGCCCCGGAATACCCGGCATGAAGGAAACGGGCACGAAGACGGCGATGATCGTGAAGGTGGTGGCGATCACGGCGAGGCCGATCTCGTCCGCCGCCTCGATCGCTGCCCGGAAGGGCGACTTGCCCATCTTGATGTGGCGGGCGATGTTCTCGATCTCGACGATCGCGTCGTCGACCAGAATGCCGGTCGCCAGCGTCAGCGCCAGGAAGGAGACGAGGTTGAGCGAGAAGCCCAGAAGGTCCATGACCCAGAAGGTCGGCACCGCCGAAAGCGGCAAGGCCACGGCCGAGATCAGCGTCGCGCGCCAGTTGCGCAGGAAGAGCAGGACCACCGCCACGGCCAGCAGCGCGCCTTCGATCAGCGTATGGATCGCCGCCTCGTAATTGCCATAGGTGAAATAGACGAGGTCGTTGATCAGGCTGATCGTGACATTCGGATTGGCGGCGCGCACCTTGTCCAAGGTCTTCGCCACCGTCTCGGCGACGCTCACCTCGCTGGCGCCCTTGGAGCGGAACACGGCGAAGGTGACGACCGGATTGCCGTCGAAGCGCGAGAAGCTCTTCGGCTCGGCATAGGTGTCGGTGATGGAGCCAAGCTCGGACAGGCGGACGAAGCGGCCGTTCGGCAGGCCGATCATCGTGCGCGACAGCGTCTCGACCGAGCGGGCGTCGCCCAGCGTGCGGATCGCCTGTTCAGCGCCGCCAACCTGACCACGGCCGGAGCCGAGATCGACATTGACCCGGCGCAACTGCGTGTTCACATCCGCCGCTGTGATCCCATAGGAGTTCAGGCGCTCGGCATTGAGCTCGACGCGCACTTCGCGGTCCGACCCGCCATAGCGATCGACGCGGCCAATGCCGGTCTGGCCTTGCAGCGCCCGCTTGACGGTGTCGTCAACGAACCAGGAGAGTTCTTCGAGCGTCATGCCCGGCGAGGAGACGGCAAAGGTCTGGATCGCCTGGCCTTCGACGTCGATCTTGGAGACGATCGGCTCCTCGATCGAGGCGGGCAGGTCGCCGCGGATGCGGTCGATCGCGTCCTTCGTGTCCTGCACGGCCTGTTCGGTCGGGATCTCGATCTGGAATTCGACAGCCGTGGTCGAAAGGCCATCGGTGATCGTCGACGTGACATGCTTGACACCCGTGACGCCGGCGACGGCATCCTCGATCTCCTTGGTCACCTGGCTTTCAAGTTCGGCTGGGGCCGCACCGCTCTGCGTCACGCTGATCGCGACGATCGGCACGTCGATATTGGGAAAGCGGGTGATCGGCAGGGAGTTGAAGGACTGCCAGCCGAGTACCATCAGCAGCGCGAAGAGCAGGAGAGGGGCGATCGGATTGCGGATCGACCAGGCGGAGAAATTCATGGGTCCATTCTCCTCAGTTGGTGCTCGGCGCGGCGGAGGCCACGGCGTCCACAGGCTTGATGTGATCGCCGTCGCGGACATAGGCGCCCGCCTTGGCGACAACGGCTTCGCCTTCCGACAGGCCGGAAAGGATCTCAATCTTGCTGCCGTCCTGAATGCCGGTCGTGACCTTGACCATCTGCACGATGCCGTTCTCCACCTTGCGCACGGTGGTGCCCTCGCGGCCGCTGGTCACAGCGGTCAGCGGCAGGGCCAGGCCCTCGCGTGCGGCGACGATGATATCGGCGGTCGCATACATGCCGATCCGGGCGCGCTCGGGCTTGGCGATGGAGAGATAGACGGTGCCGAGCCGGGTCTGGCTGTCGACCATCGGAGAGATGAGACGAACCGTTCCCTCCAGCACCTCGCGGCTGTCGGTCAAGCGCAGCGCGACCTTCTGGCCGACGGCGATCTTGAGAAGATCCGCCTCGGTCACATCGGCGCGCATTTCGAGCGCACTGTCGCGGATGATGGTGAAGAGCGGATCGTCATTGCCATTGGCGATCGCACCGACCTTGGCGGTCTTGGCGGAGATGGTGCCGGCGACCGGCGCCTTGACCTCGGTGCGGGCAAGCCGCAGGTCCACGTCGGAAATCTGTGCCTCGGAAACCTGGATGTCCGCCTTCGCGACGTCGATCAGCTGTTCGGCCGAGCGAACGCGAGCGCGAGCGACGGCGGCGGCGGACTCCGTCTGGTCGGCGAGCGCGGTCGAAACCGAGCCGGTCTCTTTGAGCCGCGCATTGCGTTGCGCCACCCGCTCGGCTTCCTCGGCATTCGCCTGCGCCTCGATCAGCTGCGCCTCGTTCTGCGAAAGAGCGGCCTTCGCCTTGGCCAAGCTGGCCTCGTTCTGGCTCTTCTGCAGAACCAGCGCATCGGAATTCAGCACCGCCAGCACCTGGCCGGCCTGGACGCGATCGCCGATATCCACGGCAAGGCTCTGGATCGAAAGCCCATCGACCAGCGGCGCCACATAGGTTTCCTCAACGGCCTGGATCGTGCCCGTCGCCACAACGCGGTCAACGACCGGCGTGCGCGTCGCCTTGGTCACCACGATCGATGGAAGCAAGGGCTCGGCCGGTGCGGCCGCTTTCTGCTCCTCTGCAAGCGCCACGCCGGCAAGGAGCGAAAGGGCGATGAAGGCGCCCGGTGCATAGGTTCTAAAGACAGCCATCGGCCAGTTCGTCCCATTGTCTGAGAATCTGCGTCATTTCGACTGGGCGTATATACGCCCGCACCATCCATTCGGATGTGCTGCTGCTCGGAACGCCCCTCCAGCCCATAAGACGGCACCGTAGCTCTGCGCATTTAAGCAGCATTTCCGCTTGCCGCAAGAAGAAAGAATGGTGCCTCACTATTTTATACGACAGCGGAATTGAAGACGCCTCGGAGCGTCGTGACAGAGCTCCGAGGCGTTTTTCAGGCAGGATCGCGCGGGTCGCCCCGCGGGATGGTCTATTTCAGTGCGGCGTCGGTGATCTCATGTGTCCAGGCGCCCTGCGGCTCCTTGGTGATGACCGGGTCGGAACCGCCCTTCATCAGCGAGGCGACGGTGCGGCTGTAGTCGGCCTCGTCGAGCGCGCCGTTGGAGCCGGCGGTCAGCTTGGCGACTTCGCCCATCATGCGCTTCTGGTGCTCTTCGGTCTGGGCGCCGGTCGCATCGTTTTCGAGCACGATCCCGGCTGCCTCGTCCGGATTGGACTCGGCATATTTCCAGCCCTTCATCGAGGCGCGGACGAACTTAACCATCTTCTCCTTGAAGGCCGGATCCTTGAGCTTGTCTTCGAGCACATAGAGTCCATCTTCGAGCGTCGCGACGCCCTGGTCCTCATATTTGAAGGTGATCAGATCCTCCGGCTTGATGCCGGCGTCGATCACCTGCCAATATTCGTTGTAGGTCATGGTGGAGATGCAGGCGGCCTGCTTCTGGATCAGCGGATCGACGTTGAAGCCCTGCTTGAGCACGGTGACGCCATCCGGCCCGCCATCGGTCTTGAGGCCGAGCTGGCTCATCCAGGAAAGGAACGGATATTCATTGCCGAAGAACCAGACGCCGAGCGTCTTGCCCTTGAAGTCGGCCGGCGTCGCGACCCCGCTTTCCTTGAGGCAAGTCAGCATCATGCCGGACTTCTTGAAGGGCTGAGCGATGTTGACGAGCGGCACGCCCTTTTCGCGGGTGGCGAGCGCGGAGGGCATCCAGTCGACCACGACATCAGCGCCGCCGCCGGCGATCACCTGGGCCGGGCCGATATCCGGGCCGCCCGGCTTGATCTCGACGTCGAGGCCTTCTTCCTCGTAATAGCCCTTGTCCTTGGCCACGTAATAGCCGGCGAACTGGGCCTGGGGCACCCATTTCAGCTGTAGCGTCACCTTGTCCGCGGCATTCGCTTGGAAGGCGCCGAGCGAGAGCGCGCTCGCCAGCAGCAGGGATGCAAATGTTTTGGTCATGTCAGTTCCCTCTTTTGTTATTGGGGTCGTCCTACGTCTGCCCACCGCGGACCGACGGATGCCAGAAGGTGACGGCGCGCTCGATGAGCGCCACCGCCCCATAGAACAAGGATCCGGCCAGTGCGGCGATGGTGATCTCCGCCCAGACCATATCGACATTCATGCGCCCCACCTCGGTGGAGATGCGAAAGCCCATGCCGACGATCGGCGTGCCGAAGAACTCCGCCACGATGGCGCCGATCAGCGCCAAAGTCGAGTTGATCTTCAAGGCGTTGAAGATAAAGGGCCAGGCCGCCGGAAGCCGGAGCTTGACCAGCGTCTGGAACCAGGAGGCGGCATAGGTGCGCATGAGGTCCTGCTCCATGCTGCTCGCCGCCGCCAGCCCGGTGACGGTGTTCACCAGCATCGGGAAGAAGGTCATGATCACCACCACCGCCACCTTGGACGGCCAGTCGAAGCCGAACCACATGACCATGATCGGCGCGACGCCGACCACGGGGAGGGCGGAGACGAAATTGCCGAGCGGCAGCAGGCCCTTCTGCAAAAAGGGCGAGCGGTCGATGGCGATCGCGACCAGGAAGCCGAGGCCGCAGCCGAGCGCATAACCGGTCAGTACGGACTTCAGGAAGGTCTGCCGAAAATCGGCCCAGAGGATGGGGAGCGAGGTGATGAGCCGCGCCCAGATCATCGACGGCGGCGGCAGCAGCACGCTCGGCACGTTAAAGCCGCGCACCAGCCCTTCCCAGAGGATCAGGATGCTGAGCCCGAAGAGAAGTGGCACGGCGAGCCGGATCGCCCGGTCCACGGCCCGATGGCGCGGTTTGAGCCGCACCAGCCACTCGTTCAGCGCCCAGGCTGCAAGCCAGAAGGCGACAGCCGGCAGGATCGCGCTCATGGCCGTGCTCCCATGCGGGCATTGACGAGGGACTGCAGCGCCCCGACGAGAAGCACCAGCAGCGCCGCCAGCCCGGCCGCCATGAAGAGCGCCGCCCAGATCTGCACCGTCTGGCCGTAATAGGAGCCGGCGAGCAGCCGCGCGCCGAGGCCGGCCACCGCGCCGGTCGGCAGCTCGCCGACAATGGCGCCGACCAGCGAGATGGCGACCGCCACCTTCAGCGAGGCGAAGAGATAGGGCATGGCCGAGGGCCAGCGCAGCTTCCAGAAAATCTGTGCGCCGCTCGCATGATAGGTGCGCATCAGGTCGAGCTGGATCTGCTCCGGGCTGCGCAACCCCTTCACCATGCCGACGGCCACGGGGAAGAACGAGAGGTAGGTCGAGATCAGCGCTTTCGGCAACAGGCCGGAGACGCCGGCGGCGTTCAGGACGACGATGATCATCGGCGCGATGGCGAGGATCGGGATCGTCTGGCTGGCGATGATCCAGGGCATCAGCGATCGGTCCATGGCGCGATTGTGGACGATGCCGACGGCAAGCAGGACGCCGAGCACCGTGCCGATGCCGAAGCCCATGAGCGTCGCCGAAAGCGTGATCCAGGCATGGTAGACGAGACTGCGCTTGGAGGTGACAGGCTTGTCGACCACCGTATCCCACAGTTCCGCCATGACCTGATGCGGCGCCGGCAGAACGGGCCGGGCCTGTGCCATGGTGTTTTTGACGAGATCGGCAAACCCGATCGTGGTGCCCGCCCGTGCGGCCGTGTCGCGCTCGAAGGGGGCGTTGAGGAAGACGACCGCGGCGTACCAGAGGATCAGCAGCGCGGCGAGGACGGTGAGGACGGGGATAATTTTTTCGCGCAGGGTCATGCTGATACCCTCGCTAGGGGCCCCCAGCCATAAAGGATATCCGGGAGCCCCTCTTCATTGTCGCCGTCAGTGCGTCGAACCTCGCTGAAACCTTCCCGTAGATAGAAGCGCTGCGCAGAACGATTCGCCTGCATCGTCCAGAGCTTAAGTCCATCAGCGCGCTCTCGCTTCAATCGATCGACAAGCGCCTTACCAATGCCGCAGCCACGCTGGCTTTCATCGACGTAGAGAGCTGTAACTGTGCCGTCGTCGTCCAAGCTGGTGAAGCCGCAGATTTCCGTGCCGATCTGTGCCACCAAAACGCGACCGTCCCTAAACACGTCGTTCTCGTAGAACCGAACAACATCGTGATGGTCATGACACCGCGGCATCCGGGGAGTGCCGTCGATCCAGTCGTTCACGATCGAGGCGCAGGATCGCATGTCCCCAAAGTTCGCCGAGCGGATCGTCAAACCCTGACTATTCCTCATAGCTGTGCCCTGCGCGCAGGCCGTCGCGGACGCGGCTGGCGATGTCGAGGAATTCGGGGGTTTCGCGGATGTCGAGGGGGCGCTCGCGCGGCAGGGTCGAGTCGATGATGTCGGTGACGCGGCCGGGGCGCGGGCTCATCACCACGATCCTGGTCGAGAGATAGACGGCTTCGGGGATGGAATGGGTCACGAAGCAGATGGTCTTTTCCGTCTGTGACCAGAGCTTCAGCAGCTGTTCGTTCAGGTGATCGCGGACGATTTCATCCAGCGCGCCGAAGGGTTCGTCCATCAGCAGGAGATCGGCATCGAAGGCCAGCGCCCGGGCGATCGAGGCGCGTTGCTGCATGCCGCCGGACAGCTGCCAGGGGAACTTCTTGCCGAAACCGGTGAGGTTGACGAGTTCCAGCGTGCGCTCGATGCGCGCGCGCTTCTCGGCCTCCGGATAGCCCATGATCTCCAGTGGCAGGGCGATGTTCTTTTCGATCGTGCGCCAGGGATAGAGCCCTGCCGCCTGGAAGACATAGCCATAGGACCGGTTGCGCCGCGCATCCTCCGGCGTGGTGCCGTTGACCGTGATCGTCCCCGAGGTCGCCTTCTCGAGATCGGCGATCACGCGCAGGAAGGTCGTCTTGCCGCAACCCGACGGGCCGATGAAGGAGACGAAGTCGCCCTTGCGGATATCGAGATTGACGCCCGTCAGCGCCGTTACCGGCCCGTCATTGGTCTGAAACACCAGGCCGAGATCGCGGGCGGAGACGACGGAAGAAGCGGAGGGCGCGGACGCTGCAACGCTTTGTTCGCGGGAGATCATCGACATTGTGCGAGCGGCCCCCAGCTGGTGCCGTCCGCGAAGCGAACGAGGTAGGTGGATTTGGTCTTCTCGAGCGTCACGGTTTCCTCGTCCCCAGTCTCGCCCTCCGACTCGCACTGCATGCGGATCGAAAAGCCTTTCGACGTCTTTTTGGCGGTACTCTTGAACTGACAGTAGGAGGCCGCCGTCGTCACGCCCTCGTCGTTGAGCAGAAAGAACACGTCTGCGCCGCTCGACTCGCCGGTCTTCGCATAGCGGCAGCCCTCCGCATTGCCATAGGCACCGTCGAGGAAGCTCGGCGAGGCGACGGCTGCATCGATGACGCAGCCGCACGCGAGCAGGAGGGCGGCAAGCTTCATGACTGTCAAACCCCGCTCGCCGGAATGCCGCTGCGGGTCACCTTGCGCGGCGCGGTGATGTCCTTCCAGGTCGAGAGCGCCTTGGCGGCAGGGGTGACCGGCGGGCGCTTGACGAAGGCGCCGTGGCCCTCGCGGGTCTTGACCGTGTCCTCCTCGATCGCCACCACGCCGCGCGTCAGCGTGAAGCGCGGCAGGCCGGTCACCACCTTGCCCTCGAAGACATTGTAGTCGATCGCCGATTGCTGGGTGCTGGCGGTGATGGTCTTGGAGCGGCTCGGATCCCAGACGACGAGGTCGGCATCGGCGCCGACGAGGATCGCGCCCTTCTTCGGATAGATGTTCAGGATCTTGGCGATATTGGTGGAGGTGACCGCTACGAACTCGTTCATGGTGATGCGCCCGGTCGCCACCCCATGCGTCCAGAGCATCGGCATGCGGTCTTCAAGCCCGCCGGTGCCGTTCGGGATCTTGCGGAAATCGCCGACGCCGAAGCGCTTCTGCTCGGTCGTGAATGCGCAGTGGTCGGTCGCCACCACCTGCAGCGAGCCGGAGGCGAGCCCGGCCCACAGGCTGTCCTGGTGCGTCTTGTTGCGGAAGGGCGGCGACATGACGCGCCGCGCGGCATGGTCCCAGTCCGGATGGGCATATTCGCTTTCGTCCAGCGTCAGGTGCTGGATCAGAGGTTCGCCATAGACGCGCATGCCTTTCTGCCGCGCCCGGCGGATCGCTTCATGGGCCTGCTCGCAGGAGGTATGGACGATATAGACGGGGCAGCCGGCCATGTCGGCGATCATGATCGCGCGATTGGTGGCTTCGCCTTCGACCTCGGGCGGGCGGGAATAGGCATGCGCCTCCGGCCCGTCATTGCCCTCGGCCATCAGCTTGGCCTGCATCTGCGCCACCACGTCGCCATTCTCGGCATGGACGAGCGGCAGCGCGCCGAGCTCGGCGCAGCGCTGGAAGGAGGAGAACATCTCGTCGTCATCCACCATCAGCGCGCCCTTATAGGCCATGAAGTGCTTGAAGGTGTTGATGCCCTTGTCGCGGACGATCGTCTCCATCTCGTTGAAGACCTGCTCGCCCCACCAGGTGATGGCCATATGGAAGGAATAGTCGCAATTGGCGCGCGAGGTCTTGTTGTCCCACATGGTCAGGGCGTCGAGCATCGACTGGCCGGGATTGGGGAGCGCGAAGTCCACCACCATGGTCGTGCCGCCGGAGAGGGCGGCCCTGGTGCCGCTTTCAAAATCGTCGGAGGAATAGGTGCCCATGAAGGGCATTTCGAGATGGGTATGCGGATCGATGCCGCCGGGCATGACATAGCACCCGGTCGCATCCAGCTCCTCGCCGCCGGACAAGTGCGGCCCGATCTCGGCGATCACCCCATTCTCGATCCGCAGATCCGCCTTGTAGGTCAGGTCGGCGGTGACGATGGTGCCGTTCTTGATGATGGTGGTCATGAGCTCTCCTATCTTCCCGCTGCCAGCAGGGGCAGACTGGTTCGATGCAATCCGGTGATGGTGATGAGAGCAGCTTCCAGCCGCTGCATATCCTCGTCGCTTAACCGGCCGATCACCTGTCGGATGGCGGTCTTGCGAAGATGGGTAATCTTGTCGACCATGATCTGCGAGGTCACTTCGAGGCCGTTCTCAGCCGAAGGTTCAATCGTCGGCCGGAAGCTCGGCGCGTCCGCAAGCGAGGACGTGAAGGCACAGAGGATCAGGCTTTCATGCGCTTCTATGAATTCGTCCGCATGGAGGATGACGGCCGGGCGCGGTTTCTTAAGATCGCCTTGAAAGGCCGCCGTCACCATGTCGCCGCGCTTGGGTGTCACGCTTCGTCCCAATCCTGATAGTCGGCCTCGCCAAGGAGATCAGTCAGGCCTTCGCGCCGATCCGCTTGGACGGACGATTGCGCTTGTCGAGCGGCCTCCGCCCGATAGGTGGGGCTCGAAAAGTCTGGTACCCAAATCTCGATCGGCCGATAACCCTGGCGCAGCAGATCGGCGCGTTCTTCCGGCGAAAGCTCTCTTGGACGTCCCATCGCGCGCTCCCTCCTGTCGGTCCTCCTCGATCCTACTCCACAATCCCCGCCGTCTCCACGACGGCGTGGAAGAGCACGTCGCAGCCGGCACTCGCCCAGTCCTTGGAGATCTCCTCGGCCTCGTTGTGGGAGACGCCGCCGACGCAGGGGCACATGATCATGGTGGAGGGGGCGACGCGTGCCGTCCAGCAAGCATCGTGGCCGGCGCCGGAAACGATATCCATATGGGACAGACCCAGCCGTTCGGCGGATCGACGCACGGTATCGACCAGCGTCGGATCGAAAGTGACGGGATCGAAATGGCCGACCGGTTCGACCGAACAGCCGACGCCGAGCGCTTCGCAGATTGCCGCTGCTTCCCGTTCGATGCGAGCGCGCATCACGTCGAGCTTCGCCTGCTCGGGCGAGCGGATATCGACGGTGAAGGTGACGGAGCCCGGCAGGACGTTGCGCGAATTGGGCGAGACGAAGATCTGCCCGACGCCGCCCACCGCATTGGGCTGGCTTTCCATGGCAACCGTCTGCACCATTTCGAGGATGCGGGCCATGGCCAGCCCGGCATTGACGCGCAAGGTCATCGGGGTCGAGCCGGTATGGGCCTCGCGGCCGGCGAGCGTGAATTCAAGCCACCAGAGGCCCTGGCCATGGGTGACGACGCCGATTGCCTTGTTCTCCGCCTCGAGGATCGGCCCCTGCTCGATGTGATACTCGAAATAGGCGTGCATCTTGCGCGCGCCCACCTCTTCCTCGCCGCGCCAGCCGATGCGCTCCAGCTCCTCGCCGTAGGTCTTGCCGTCCGGATCGCGGCGGGCATAGGCCCAGTCCAGCGCATGGATGCCGGCAAAGACGCCGGAAGCGAGCATGGCGGGGGCGAAGCGGGCGCCTTCTTCGTTCGCCCAATTGGTGACGACGATGGGATGGCGGGTCTGCAGGCCGAGGTCGTTCAGCGTGCGAACCACTTCGAGCCCGGCCAGCACGCCGAGCACCCCGTCATATTTGCCGCCGGTCGGCTGGGTGTCGAGATGGGAGCCGACATAGACGGGCAGGGCGTCTGGGTCGGTGCCGGGGCGGGTGGCGAACATCGTGCCCATGGCGTCAACGCCCATCGACAGGCCCGCATCATCGCACCAGCTCTTGAAGAGGCGCCGACCCTCGGCATCGGCATCGGTCAGCGTCTGACGATTGTTGCCGCCGGCAATGCCGGGGCCGATCTTCGCCATGTCCATCAGCGAATCCCAGAGCCGGTCTGCATTGATGCGCAGGTTCTCGCCGGGTGCGGCCATGCATTGTCCCTCTCAGTCGAGAACGCGCGCAGGGTCGAGCCGCGCCTGGCGTCCTCCGATCATATCCGTGCCGGATCGCAGCCCTACGGCCGCGTCGGCACCCTGTTCCCACCGGTCGGATCGGGGCTCGTTTTTTCTTGTGCCCTCGTGATCAGTCGTTGCCTTTGGCATTGAAGTGACTGATAATTTGACCGGTTGGTAAACATTACAACTTCCCTTGCCGCACTCAAGACGGAATTTGAAAAAAAGCCGAAAGACAACGGGGCGGCAGTTGGTCGGGGGGACGGGGGTCCATGGCATTACCTCGCGCAGCGAGAACGCAGCGGCGCACGCGCATCCAGGAGGAAAAGGAGGAGCGGATCCTCGAAGCCGCCCTGGACGTGTTCTCGGCGCATGGGTTCCGCGGCAGCACGATCGATCAGATCGCCGAGGTGGCCGGCATGTCGAAGCCGAACCTGCTTTATTACTTCCGCACTAAGGAGGCCATGCATCGCGCGCTGATCGAGCGCGTGCTTGATAGCTGGCTGGATCCGCTGCGCGATTTCGACGCCGAGGGCAATCCGGAGACCGAGATCCGCAGCTATATCCGCCGCAAGCTGGAAATGGCCCGCGATTTCCCGCGCGAAAGCCGGCTGTTCGCCAATGAGGTGCTGCAGGGCGCACCGCGCATCGAAGACGAGCTGAAGGGACCGCTGAAGACCCTGGTGGACGAGAAGGCGGAGGTTATCCGCGCCTGGGCGCGCGCCGGCAAGATCGCTCGCTGCGATCCCTATCACTTGATCTTCGCGATCTGGGCGACCACCCAGCATTATGCCGATTTCGACGTGCAGGTTCAGGCCGTGCTCGGCCCTGGACGAGCGGGCGACGGCCGCTTCGAGGATGCGGCGCGGTTCCTCGAGCAGATGTTCTTGCGCGGCCTTGCAATCGAGACGGCGTCGGAGCCTTAGATCGGCGTACGGTTGCGCTGTGCCCGAGCCTTGCGGCCCCTTACGCCGGCTCGCGGGTGGCGGCGCGGCGGCGGGCGGCGACGATCAGCGGTTCGAGCTCGGCGGCCTTCTCGATGATCAGCGTTTCGAGCGTCCCGGTCCGACCGCGGATGGTGATGTCGTAGCTCGGCCAGTCCTGGATCGCGAGACCCGCCAGCCGCACGGTCTCGGCGGAGACCGCCAGCTGCGCGTCATATTCCTTGGCAAAGCCTTCGAGCCGGCTCGCCGCATTGATCGTGTCGCCGACGGCGGTCAGCGAGGAGGCGCGGCCATAGCCGATCTGGCCGATGATGGCGGAGCCGGCATGCATGCCCATGGCGATGCGCAGGGGCTGGTCCAGCTCGCTCATGAAGGTCTCGTTCAGGATCTCCACGCGCCGGGCGATGCGGGTGGTGGCCACCAGCGCTTCCAGGCATCCCTGTTCGATGGTCGTCCCCAGCCCGAAGATGGCGAGGACGCCGTCGCCGATAAATTTGTCGATCATGCCGCCGGCGCTTTCCACGGCTTCGCCGATCATCTCGAAATAGCGGTTGAGCAGGAAGACGGTGTCGAAGGGCAGCTGCCTTTGCGACATGCGGGTGAAATCACGCAGGTCGCAGAACAGGACGGCGATCGGCCGTTCGCGCCCCGCCGCCTCTTCCTCGGTCGTCTGCTGGCGAATGCCGACTGCCTCGCCGGCGAGCACCGGCGCGATGGCGAGATCATGATTGGGCCGCATCTGGCAGGCGAGCCGCACATCGGCCGGGGCTCGGATACGAGCGAGCGTCGCCCGTTCGCCGGCCTCCGGCGGCGGCTGGCCGTCGAGCCCTTCCGTGATGCGCACGCGGCAGGTGGAGCAGCGGCCACGCCCGCCGCAGACCGCCACATGCGGCACGCCGGCGGAACGGCTGGCCTCGAGCAGCGAGAAGCCGCGGGCGACCGCGACGGTCCGCCCGTCGGGATAGCGGATCCGGATCCGGCCATTGATCGGCCAGGCCCGCGCCGCGAGCACCGCGCCGATGGCTAAGGTGAGGAACAGGGTCAGCCCCTGACGGATTTCGCTGAGCAAAGCAGGGTTCGATCGCCCTTTCATGAACCAGGCGAGCGACGGAGTGGCGGCGGGCAGGCTGCGCGCGGCAATGGCGAAGCCGAGCCAGGCCAGCAGCGGAACGAGAAGGGCGAGCGCGAAGAGCGGGAAGACGGCGCGCGGGTACCAGTCGCGGCCGCGGATCCAGAACCAGATGCCGAGGCAGCCATGCAGCCAGGCGACGATCAGCGCCAGCGTCTGGCTGACCAGGTTCGACCATCGGCCCCAGAGTTGCGGCAGAATATCGTGATAGCTCGCCGAATAGCCGGAGAGCATCCAGTCGATGCGTGTCGCCGTGACATGGCCGATCAGCAGGAAGGGCAGCGCCAGGCCAAGGCCGATCTTGGCGGCTTCCTTGATCGGCATGCGCAGCGTCTGCCGGCGATAAAGCGATTCGAGCGCCAGGACGAAATGCAGGACGAGCGCGCCATAAAGCGCGATGGTGCCGGGCAGGGTCCGCCAGAGCCGGTTGAAGAGGTTGCGGCCCCACTCCATCGCCTCGACCGAGACGAGGCCGAGCATGTGGTTGAGGAGGTGGGTCAGAACGAAGAGGCCGAGGAAGAGGCCGCTCCACAGATGCAGCCGCTTGCGGATCAAGGTCGGGTCGACAAGCACTCGCCGGCGCGCTCCCCTGTCGCCATTGCCTCACCCGCGTCTTATCCGCTGTTTCAGCCGTTGCGGCAATGCACGTTTTCGAGGACGCTGCGTCACCGAGACCCGAGCACTCTTGAGCGTGGATTTCAGCTCAAGGTAGAGGATAGCTCCCTTGCGAGCGTATCCACCACAAGGCGGAGCTTCGGCGTCATCACCGGTGCGCGTGGCCAGACGGCGCAGACGTGGAAGGTCAGGCTCGGCACCATCGTCAAGAGCGGGCGAAGGCGGCCGGCGGCGATATGGTCGCGCACCAGCCAGCAGGGCAGCCAGGCAAAGCCGAGACCGGCACAGGCCGCGTCTGCAATCGCTTCGAGATCATCCAGCCTCAACCGGGCCCGGGGACGCATCACCCGGTTCGGATCGGTGTCGGTCGGGAAGACCCAGCCTTTCAAAAGGCCGCGCCGGGCATAGACGACGCCGTCATGCGCTGCGACATCCGCCAGCGTCTCAAGCGGCGGGCAGCCCTCGAGATAGGCGGGCGCCGCGCAGATCGTCATGCGCTGCCGCGCGATCCGGCGTGCGACCAGATCGGACGTGTCGGGAAGGTTGCCATTGCGTACGACGAGGTCGAAGCCTTCCTCCACCAGGTCGACCACGTGGTCGCTGAAGGCCAGTTCCAGCTCCAGCCCGGGATGATCTCGCACCAGGCGGGACAGCACGGGTGCCACCATGCGGCGACCGAAGATCACCGGCATGGAGATCCGCAGTCGCCCACGCACCTCGCGCTTGCCGCTTTCCAGCATGGTCTCGCCGAGCCTGATCTCTTCGACCGCCCGCAGGCAGCGCTCGTGGAAGAGCAGGCCTTCCTCCGTCAGGTTCTGCCTGCGCGTGGTGCGGTTGAAGAGCCGAACGCCCAATCGGCCTCCAGCCGCGCAACCGCCTTCGCCACCGCTGAGCGCGAAAGATTGAGCCGCTCCGCCGCGGCCGAAAAGCTGCCCGCTTCCGCAGCCTGCAGGAACACCGGAATATCCGTCAGCCTGTCCATCAGTTCTCCCGCATTGGCGCTTTCAGATCTACAGTCTGTCGACCATTAGTCGCGACTGCTGCCTAGGGTTCTACGATAACCTCTGACCAGACATCAAGCAAAGGAGATGACGATGACCGCAATGACTGCCATACGGTGGAGCCTTGCCGGTTTGGGGCAGGGGGCAAAGGGGTTGGTTCAGGACAGGGTGGAGATCGCCGCGCCAACCGGGGCTGAGGTTCGCGTGCGGACGAAGGCCGTGTCCCTGAACTATCGGGACCTTCTGGTTCTCGACAACGGCATGGGCATGGACCTCGCCTTTCCTTTCGTGCCCTGTTCCGACATGGCGGGCGAGGTGGAGGCCGTCGGTCCGGATGTCACCCGCTTCCGCCCGGGCGACAAGGTCATCTCGACCTTCGTGCCGGGCTGGATCGACGGGGAGAGCCCAGGCAGCGGGCGCAATCCGAACTACAAGACGCTCGGCGGCTTCCATCCCGGCGTTCTTGCCGAGGCGGTGACCTTCCCGCAGGACTGGTTCGTCCAGGCGCCGAAAAGCCTGTCACCGCAGGAGGCGAGCACCTTGCCCTGTGCCGGGCTGACCGCCTGGTTCGCCCTTCGCGAGAAGAGCCGGATCGCGCAAGGCGAGACCATGCTGGTCGAAGGCACCGGCGGTGTGGCGCTGTTCGGCCTCGCCATTGCCAAGGCCTATGGCGCCGAAATTTTCGTGACGTCCGGACAGGCGGAAAAGCGGGAACGGGCTCTGGCGCTCGGGGCAGACCATGCGCTGGCGCGCGAAGGCTGGGTCGAGGAGGTCTATCGGATCACCGGCGATCGCGGCATCGACCATATTCTGGAACTGGTCGGCGGGGACCATCTCGGCCGCGCGCTGGAGGCGGTGGCGGTCGGCGGCCGCATTTCGGTGATCGGCGTTCTCGACGGCTTCACGATCTCAACCTCGGTCGGCCCGCTTCTGCTCAAGGCGCCGGTGCTTCAGGGCATCATGGTCGGCCATCGCCGTGCGCTCGAGGACTTTGTGGCCGCGATCGATGAGAAGGGGATCAAGCCGGTGATCGAGCACAGCTACAGCTTCGACCAAGTGCCCGAGGCCTTCACACGTCTGGCCGAAGGTCCCTTCGGCAAGATCGTCGTGACCCTTTGAGTGGGGGAGCCCGCGGCGACGGGCTCCCATTTTGCTCACTCCGCGGCTTCCCGCTTCATCGGGTTGTTCGGGTGCATCGTCCAGTTGGCATAGGTCGGTTCGACGACCTTGCCGGTGCGCTCGTCCAGCGTTCCGGGTTCGAGCGGCACCATGGTGATGCAGTCCTGCACGGGACAGACATTGACGCAGAGATTGCAACCGACGCACTCGTCCTCCATCACCTCGAAATGGCGCTTGCCATCGACATAGGCGGTGATCGCCTGGTGGGAGGTGTCCTCGCAGGCGATGTGGCAGCGGCCGCATTGGATGCAGAGATCCTGGTCGATCTTCGCCTTGGCGACATAGTTGAGGTTGAGATACTGCCAGTCGGTAACGTTCTTCACCGCGCGTCCGGTGATGTCGTCGAGCGAGCGGTGGCCCTTCGAATCCATCCAGGCGGAGAGGCCGGTGATCATCTCCTGGACGATCTTGAAGCCATAGGTCATGGCGGCGGTGCAGACCTGCACATTGCCCGCCCCGAGCGCCAGGAACTCCGCCGCATCCCGCCAGGTCGTGATTCCGCCGATGCCGGAGATCGGCAGGCCGTAGGTTTCCGCATCGCGGGCGATCTCGGCCACCATGTTGAGCGCGATCGGCTTGACCGCCGGGCCGCAATAGCCGCCATGGCTGCCCTTGCCGTCGATCGAGGGCTCCGGCGAGAAGGTGTCGAGATTGACCGAGGTGATCGAGGAGATGGTGTTGATCAGCGAGACGGCATCGGTTCCGCCGCGCTTGGCGGCACGCGCCGGATAGCGGATGTCGGTGATATTCGGCGTCAGCTTGGTGATGACCGGCATGCGGGTATATTGCTTGCACCAGCGCACGACCATTTCGATATATTCCGGCACCTGGCCGACGGCCGAGCCCATGCCGCGCTCGCTCATGCCGTGCGGACAGCCGAAATTGAGCTCGATGCCGTCGGCGCCCGTCTCCTCGACCAGCGGCAGGATCGCCTTCCAGCTCTCTTCCTCGCAGGGCACCATGATCGAGGCGATCAGCGCCCGATCCGGCCAGTTCATCTTCACCTGCTTCATCTCGCGCAGGTTGGTGTAGAGGTCTCGGTCGGTGATGAGCTCGATATTGTTCAGGCCGAGCAGGCGGCGGTCGGCGCCCCAGATCGCGCCGTAGCGCGGGCCGTTGACGTTGACGACCGGCGGGCCCTCCTCGCCGAGCGTTTTCCAGACGACGCCACCCCAGCCGGCCTTAAGGGCCCGCTCGACATTATAGGCCTTGTCGGTCGGCGGCGCGGAGGCGAGCCAGAAGGGGTTGGGCGACTTGATGCCAACGAAATTGTTGCGAAGATCAGCCATGTCCTTATCCCCTCACGCGACGGCCGCGGCCGGCTGCTGCGCTTCCTGCAGCATGCGGTTGATCGATTCGGCGGCGTCGCGGCCATGTGCCACGGCCTGGACCGTCAGGTCTTCGCCACCGAGCACGCAGTCTCCGCCGGCCCAGACCTTGGGCAGCGAGGTGCGGCCTTCCTCGTCGACGACGATGCGGCCGGATTGAAGGGCGATGAGCCCGAGCGACTCCGCCTCGAAGGTCTGGCCGATCGCCTTCAGGACATGGTCGGCGCTGATGATGCCGGTCTCGCCGGTCGAGACGAGGCGGCCGTCGACCACATGGGTATAGTCGAGCTCGATCCCGGCCACGGTGCCGTCATCCTTGGTCAGGATGCGCTTCGGCTGCAGCCAGTGGCGGATCATGACGCCCCGGGAGGCGGCGAGGTCCTGCTCGAAGCCGGATGCGTTCATCTGCGCCTTGCCGCGGCGGTAGCAGATGGTAACCTCCTCGGCGCCCAGCAGCTTGGCCTGGACGGCCGCATCGACCGCCGTCATGCCGCCGCCGATGACGACGACGCGGCGACCGACCGGCACATCGGTCTTGGTGGAGGACTGGCGGAGCCGGGCGATGAAGTCCACCGCATCCTCGACACCTTCGGCCGCTTCGCCTTCCGCCATCAGCGCGTTCACGCCCTGCAGGCCCATGCCGAGAAAGACCGCGTCGAAACGGGCGGTGAGATCGGCCAGCGTGATGTCGCGGCCAAGCGTCTGGCGGTTGCGGATCTCGATGCCGCCGATCGCCAGCAGATAGGCCACTTCCTTCTGCGCGAAATCGTCGACCGCCTTGTAGGTGGCGATGCCATATTCGTTGAGGCCGCCGGCCTTTTCGCGGGCGTCGAAGATGACCACCTGATGGCCCTGCATGGCGAGACGATGGGCGCAGGCAAGGCCTGCCGGTCCGGCGCCGACCACGGCGATCGTCTTGCCGGTGGCGGGGGCCCGCTCGTAGAACTGGGCGTTCTCGCTCATGGCGATATCGGTCGCATAGCGCTGCAGCCGGCCGATCTCCACCGGCTTGCCCTCGGCGGTCATGCGCACGCAGACCTCCTCGCAGAGCGTCTCCGTCGGACAGACGCGGGCGCACATGCCACCGAGGATGTTCTGGTCGAAGATCGTCTTGGCGGAGCCGAGCGGGTTGCCGGTCGCGATCTGGCGGATGAACAGCGGAATGTCGATCGAGGTCGGACAGGCCGTCATGCAGGGCGCGTCATAGCAGAAGTAGCAGCGGTCGGCTGCAACCAGCGCTTCGTGCTCGTCGAGGCGCGGATGGAGATCGGCGAAATTCGCCTGATAATCGGCAGGCGAGAGGCGCCCGCCTACAATGCCCGCCTTTGGTGCGGATGCATCAGTCGTTCCCATTTTATTGCTCCCAATGTAGCCTCAGGATGAGCGAAGGCTAACACGGAAAATTTTTTTATCAAACGGTAAAACTTCTGCTGGAAAACCCGGGCGCGTAGGCTTTGCGCGCAGGGCAGGCGGGGCAAGTCCGCAGCCTGAATTGACATCCTGGCCCCTTCGGTGGCAGCAGAGAAGGCCACGGGAGAGCTTCGGCATGGCGCGCAGAGCGGATGCGGCAAACAGGTTGGACGATGCGGCACGCGCCGGCTGGCTCTATTATGTGGCCGGCCGCACGCAGGACGAGATTGCGCAAACCATGGGCATCTCGCGCCAGTCCGCCCAGCGCCTGGTTTCGCTCGCCATGTCGGAGCGCCTGATCAAGGTTCGTCTCGACCATCCGATCGCGGCCTGCCTGGAGCTTGGCCGGGCGCTCAAGGACAAGTTCGGCCTGCGTCAGGCCGAGGTGGTGCCAAGCGATCCGTCCTCCTCCTCGACCACGGTCGGCATCGCCGAGGCGGGGGCGGCGGAGATTGAACGCTGGCTGAAATCAGCCGATCCGATCATCATGGCGATCGGCACCGGGCGAACGCTGAAGGCGGCCATCGACCAGCTGCCGGCGATCAACTGTCCGCAGCACCGCATCGTCTCGCTGACCGGCAGCATCGGCGTCGATGGCTCGGCTGCCGTCTATAACGTCATCTTCTCCATGGCGGACGCGGTCAATGCCCGCCATTTCCCGATGCCCCTGCCGGTGCTCGTCTCCTCGGCTGAGGAGCGTGACGTGCTGCACAACCAGTTGCTCGTCCAATCGGCCCTTTCGCTCGGCACCAAGGCGGATGTCGCCTTTGTCGGTATCGGCGAACTCGGCCTCGACGCGCCGCTCTGCATCGACGGCTTCCTCGCGCGTGACGAGATGTCCCGCCTGCTGGAGAAGGGGGCCGCCGGCGAGATCTGCGGCTGGATGTTCGATCAGGACGGAACGCTGCTTGCCGGCGACATCAACAGCCGGGTGGCGAGCGTGCCCTTGCCTTCGCGCGACAAGGCAACCGTGATCGGAATCGCTCAAGGCCAGCGCAAGCGCCGCGCTCTGAAAGCGGCGCTGACCGGCGGCCTGCTGAACGGCGTCATCACCGACGAACTGACCGCCGAGCACCTTCTGGCCTCCTGATTCCTCAAAAATTTCGCTTGCTGATCAAGGGTTTGCTCCGCCTTACGGCGTTGCAGCAACGATTGGCAGTTGACAACTTACATGCTTCGGTGAGTAATTGCCCGCGAGCAAGGCAAATGCTCATGTTTCTTCTCGGGAGGAAGAGTATGACTTTCAAAACATTGCTGCTGGGCGCGTGCTCGGCAATGGTTCTCGCTGGCTTCGCACAGGCCGAAACCCTCACCATCGCGACCGTCAACAATGGCGACATGGTTCGCATGCAGGGCTACACGGACGCGTTCAAGAAGGCCAATCCGGACATCGACATCCAGTGGGTTACTCTTGAAGAAAACGTACTGCGCGAACGCGTGACGACCGACATCGCCACCAAGGGCGGCCAGTACGACATCATGACCATCGGCACCTATGAAGTGCCGATCTGGGCCAAGCAGGGCTGGCTGCTGCCGCTCGACAATCTCGGCGACTCCTACGACGTCAACGATCTCCTGCCCGCCATCCGCTCCGGCCTGACCGGTGAAGACGGCAAGCTCTATGCCGCACCCTTCTACGGCGAGAGCTCCATGGTCATGTACCGCAAGGATCTGGTCGAAAAGGCCGGGCTCACGATGCCCGACGCCCCGACCTGGGACTTCATCAATGATGCGGCCCGCAAGATGACCGACCGCGCGGCCGGCATCAACGGCATCTGCCTGCGCGGCAAGGCCGGCTGGGGCGAGAACATGGCCTTCCTGACGGCGACCTCGAACGCCTTTGGCGCTCGCTGGTTCGACGAGAACTGGAAGCCGCAGTTCGACCAGCCGGAATGGAAGAAGACGCTCGACATGTATGTGTCGCTGATGAAGGATGCCGGCCCGCAGGGCGCCTCCTCCAACGGCTTCAACGAAAACCTGGCGCTCTTCCAGCAGGGCAAGTGCGGCATGTGGATCGATGCCACGGTCGCAGCCTCCTTCGTAACCAACCCGAAGGATTCGACCGTTGCCGACAAGGTCGGCTTCGCACTCGCTCCGGATACCGGCCTTGGCAAGCGCGGCAACTGGCTCTGGGCCTGGAACCTCGCCATTCCCGCCGGTTCGCAGAAGTCGGCATCGGCTGAGAAGTTCATCGCCTGGGCGACAGGCAAGGACTATCTGAAGCTCGTTGCCGACAAGGAAGGCTGGGCCAACGTTCCTCCGGGCACGCGCACCTCGCTCTACGAGAATGCCGAGTACCAGAAGGCTGCACCCTTCGCCAAGATGACGCTCGACTCGATCAACGCTGCCGATCCGAAGGCACCGTCGGTCAAGCCGGTCCCCTATGTCGGCGTGCAGTTCGTGGCCATTCCTGAGTTCCAGGGCCTTGGCACCACGGTCGGCCAGCTCTTCTCCGCCGCACTTGCCGGCCAGATGAGCGTCGATGATGCGCTGAAGCAGGCTCAGGACGCGGCCACCGCGACCATGACCGAAGGCGGCTACATTCAGTAAGCCGATCCTCCCAGCCGCCGCCCGCTCATCCCGCGGGCGGCGGATTTCAAAAAGTCCGCGGGGGACACGCGGCCGGGCGTCTTGCCTGTTCTCGTCGCATCGATGACCATTCAAAAACGTCAAGAAGCCGGCATCAAGGTTCGTGCGTGCGCACGAGCTGCCAGAAGAGCTTCGTAAAACCGGGAGGGTTCACGAGATGGCCACGCAAAACACACGCAGCCTCGCGCGCCTGATGATGGCGCCGTCTGTCGTTCTCCTTTTCATCTGGATGATCGTGCCGCTGGTGATCACCCTGTGGTTCTCCTTCCAGCAGTACAACCCGCTGAACCCGATCCGCGACGGCTTCATCGGCTTCTCCAACTACGTCCTCTTCTATTCGAACCCGGCCTTCCTGCAATCGATCATCAACACGCTGGTGCTCGTCGTCAGCGTGCTGGCGATCACGGTCATCGGCGGGATCCTGCTGGCGCTGCTGCTCGACCAGCCCATGTGGGGCCAGGGGATCGTGCGCATCCTGGTCATCTCGCCCTTCTTCGTCATGCCGCCGGTCGCCGCGCTGGTGTGGAAGAACATGATCATGCATCCGGGCTACGGCGTCTTCGCCGATATCGCCCGCTTCTTCGGCGCGCAGCCGATCGACTGGTTCGCGCAGTACCCGCTCTTCTCGGTGATCATCATCGTCGCCTGGCAGTGGCTGCCCTTCGCCACGCTGATCCTCCTTACCTCGCTGCAGTCTCTTGATGGCGAGCAAAAGGAAGCGGCGGAAATGGATGGCGCCGGTTTCCTGAACCGCTTCGTCTATCTGACGCTGCCGCATCTGGCCCGCGCCATCACCGTCGTCGTCCTGATCCAGACGATCTTCCTGCTTTCGGTCTATGCGGAAATCCTGGTCACCACCAATGGCGGCCCGGGCTTTGCATCCACCAACCTTCCCTTCCTCGTCTACCAGAAGGCCCTGCTCGAATATAAGATCGGCCAGGCTTCGGCAGGCGGCGTCATCGCGGTCATTCTTGCCAATATCGTCGCCTTCTTCGTGATGCGCTACGTCGGCAAGAATCTGGATCGCTAAAGAGGAGACTTCGTCATGGCTCGTGCCGTCACAAATAGACACAAGGCCTTCGCCACGCTTGCCGCCTGGATCGTTGCGCTCGTCATCTTCTTCCCGATCCTCTACACGATCATCACCTCCTTCAAGTCGGAGACGGAGGCGATCGCTGGCTTCAATATCATTCCTTCGGGAACGACGGAAAGCTACGCGGCGGTGCAGACGCAGTACAACTACTTCAAGCCGTTCATGAATTCGGTGCTGCTCTCTGTCGGCTCCACCATCCTGGCGCTGGCGATCGCCATCCCAGCCGCCTGGTCCATGGCCTTCTCGCCGACCAAGCGGACCAAGGACATCCTGATGTGGATGCTGTCCACCAAGATGATGCCGGCGGTCGCCGTCCTCTTCCCCATGTATCTGATCTTCCGCAATCTCGGCCTGCTCGACAGTCGTCTCGGCCTGATCCTGATGCTGACCATGATCAACCTGCCGATCGTGGTCTGGATGCTCTACACCTATTTCCGCGAAATTCCGGGCGAGATTCTGGAAGCCGCGCGGATGGACGGGGCCTCGCTCTGGGGGGAGATCGTTTATGTCCTGACCCCGATGGCGGTGCCGGGCATTGCCTCCACCATGCTGCTCAACATCATCCTCGCCTGGAACGAGGCCTTCTGGACGATCCGGCTGACGACCACCAATGCCGCGCCGCTCACCGCCTTCATCTCGTCCTTCTCCAGTCCGCAGGGTCTGTTCTGGGCCAAGCTTTCGGCCGCCTCGACGCTCGCCATCGCGCCGATCCTGATCATGGGCTGGTTCAGCCAGAAGCAGCTGGTGCGCGGGCTCACCTTCGGCGCCGTCAAGTAAACGAACACAAAAGAACAAGCGGGAGGCACAGATGGGCAACATCACGCTCAAGCACGTCAACAAGACCTTCGGATCGACCACGGTCATCCCAGGCATCGATCTCGTCATCGAGGACGGCGAGTTCGTCGTCTTCGTCGGCCCGTCGGGCTGCGGCAAGTCCACGCTTCTGCGCATCATCGCCGGGCTCGAGGATGCGAGCGCCGGAACGATTGAGATCGACGGGCGCGACGTGACCAGCGCACCGCCAGCCCGCCGCGGGCTTGCCATGGTGTTTCAGTCCTATGCGCTCTATCCGCATATGACCGTGCGCAACAACATCGCCTTCCCGCTGAAGATGGCCAAGCTCGACCAGAGCGTCATCGACAAGAAGGTCACCGAGGCCGCACGCGTCCTCAACCTTACCAACTATCTCGACCGCCGGCCGGGCCAGCTGTCGGGTGGCCAGCGCCAGCGCGTGGCGATCGGCCGCGCCATCGTGCGCGAGCCCTCCGCCTTCCTGTTCGACGAGCCGCTCTCCAACCTCGATGCCGCGCTGCGCGGCACGATGCGGCTCGAGATCAGCGAGCTGCACCAGCAGCTGAAGACGACGATGGTCTACGTCACCCACGACCAGGTCGAAGCCATGACCATGGCCGACAAGATCGTCGTGCTCAATGCCGGCAATATCGAGCAGGTCGGCTCGCCGCTCGATCTCTATCACCGTCCCGACAATCTCTTCGTCGCCGGCTTCATCGGCTCGCCGCGCATGAACTTCGTGACGGGCGCGAAGGCCGCTGCCTACCATGCTCACACGATCGGCATCCGTCCCGAGCATCTCAAGCTCTCGCGCGATGCCGGCACCTGGACCGGCACGGTCAGCGTTGCCGAACATCTAGGCGCCGACACCTTCCTGCATATCCATGTCGACGGCATCGGCCAGATGACCGCCCGTGTCGGCGGCGATCTGCCGGTCAACCACGGCGACACCGTCTTCCTCACCCCGGAAGAGGGACGCATTCATAAGTTCGATGAAAAGGGCCAGGCAATCCGATGACACGTCTTGAAGGCAAGAGCGCGCTGATCACAGGATCGGCTCGCGGGATCGGCCGCGCATTCGCCGAGGCCTATATCCGCGAAGGCGCCCGCGTCGCGATCGCCGACATCAACCTCGAGCGCGCCACGACCACCGCCGACGAACTCGGGCCGCAGGCCTATGCGGTCGAGATGGACGTCACCAGCCAGGCCTCGATCGACGCCGCGATCGCAACCGTCGTCGCAAAGGCCGGCGGGCTCGACATCCTCGTCAACAATGCCGCGCTCTTCGACCTCGCGCCGATCGTCGAGATAACCCGCGAGAGCTATGACCGGCTGTTTGCGATCAATGTCTCCGGCACGCTCTTTACGCTGCAGGCCGCTGCCAAGCAGATGATCGCCCAGGGCCGCGGCGGCAAGATCATCAACATGGCAAGCCAGGCCGGGCGACGCGGCGAGGCGCTCGTCGCCGTCTATTGCGCCACCAAGGCGGCCGTCATCAGCCTGACCCAGTCCGCCGGTCTCAACCTGATCGCGCATGGCATCAACGTCAATGCGATCGCGCCCGGCGTCGTCGATGGCGAGCACTGGGACGGCGTCGATGCGCTGTTCGCCAAGTTCGAGAACCGTCCGCTCGGCGAGAAGAAGAAGCTCGTCGGCGCCGAGGTGCCGTTTGGCCGCATGGCCACGGCGCAGGATCTCGTCGGCATGGCGATCTTCCTCGCCTCCGCCGAGAGCGACTACATCGTTTCGCAGACCTACAACGTCGATGGCGGCAACTGGATGAGCTGAGCGCGCCCGTCACGCCAGTTCTCTCTCGTCAAAAAGGGTTCGACCATGACCACCAAGCTCTCGCTCGCCACGCTGGATGCCATCCAGGCGACCGCCACGATCCCGAACTACGAGCGCGCCGACCTCTCGGCCGGCATCGTTCATTTCGGTGTCGGCAATTTCCACCGCGCCCATCAGGCGATCTATCTCGACGACCTCTTCAACACCGGCCGCGACCATGACTGGGCGATCGTCGGCGCCGGCGTCCTGCCGTCCGACGAGGCCATGCGCCAGAAGCTCGCCGCCCAGGACCTGCTGACCACGGTCGTCGAACAGGACAACAACCGCTCGGCCGCCCGCGTGACCGGGCCGATGATCGACTTCCTGACGCCGAACGATCCGGCCGCCACCATTGCCCGGCTTGCCGATCCCGCCATCCGCATCGTCTCGCTGACGATCACCGAGGGCGGCTATTTCATCGATGCGAGCGGCCATTTCAACGCCGCCCATCCGGCCATCGTCGCCGACGGGCAGAACCCCGACCAGCCGAAGACCGTCTTCGGCCTGATCATCGCCGGCCTGAAGGCGCGGCGCGCGGCCGGTCTCGAGCCTTTCACCGTCATGTCCTGCGACAACATCCCCGGCAATGGGGAAGTGACGCATGCGGCGGTCTCGGGTCTCGCCCGGCTGTCCGATCCGGCGCTCGCCGACTGGATCGATGCCCATGTCGCCTTCCCGAATGCGATGGTGGACCGCATCACGCCGGCCACCGGCCCGCGCGAAATCGGCATCGCTGCCGACGACTACGGCATCGAGGATGCCTGGCCGGTCTTCTGCGAAGAGTTCAAGCAATGGGTGCTGGAGGACAACTTCCCCGCCGGCCGTCCGGCGCTGGAAGAGGTTGGCGTCCAGTTCGTGCCGGATGTCGCGCCCTACGAACATATGAAGATCCGCATCCTCAATGGTGGCCATGCGGCGATCGCCTATCCGGCTGCCCTGCTCGATCTTCATTTCGTGCATGAGGCGATGCAGGAGCCGATCATTCAGGCATTCCTCGAGAAGCTGGAGACCGACGAGATCATCCCGATCGTGCCGCCGGTGCCGGATACGGATCTCAAGGCCTATTACAAGCAGGTGGAAAACCGGCTCTTCAACCCGAAGATCGGCGACACCATTCCGCGCCTTGCCCAGGACGGCTCCAACCGCCAGCCGAAGTTCATCCTGCCGTCGACGCTCGATCGGCTGCGCCAGGGGCTCGACGTCACCGGCCTGTCGCTCGTCTCGGCGCTTTGGTGCCGCTACTTCCTCGGCGTCACCGACAGCGGCAAGCCGATCACCTTCAACGATGCCAGCGCCGACCGGCTGCATGCGGCCGCCGTCAAGGCCAAGGACGATCCGATGGCCTTCCTGGCGCTCTCGGATATTTTTGGCGAGGTTGGCCAGTCGGAGATCTTCAGAAGCCGTTTCGCGCACGCGCTGAACACGCTATCGGAACAGGGAACGCGGCGGACGCTGCAGCTCTATCTCGACGGCAAGCTCACGGAGTAGGCGAATGACGGCAGCCCCCGAACTGGTGATCTTCGATTGCGACGGCGTCCTGGTGGACAGCGAGCCGCTTTCGATCGATGTGCTGGTTCGGGTGCTACGTACGGCAGGCGTCACCATGGATGCCGAGGAGGCGATCGAACGATTTCTCGGCAAGAGCCTCAAGACCATGTCCGACATTCTGCACGAGGATTATGGTCTGCAGGTCGACGACCAGTTTCTGGAAGCCATGCGTCATGATCTCTACCAGCGCTTCGAGACCGAGTTGCAGCCGGTTCCGGGCATTTCGACCGCGCTGGACCATCTCGCAATTCCCCGATGCGTGGCCTCCTCGAGCCAGATGGAGCGGATCCGCCTGTCGCTGACGATTACCGGCCTGATCGGCAAGCTCGAACCGCATCTCTTCAGCGCCGCGATGGTCCAAAACGGCAAGCCGGCACCGGATCTCTTCCTGCATGCCGCGCAGCAGATGGGAACGCCGCCCTGCGCCTGCATCGTCATCGAGGACAGCCCCGCCGGCATCCAGGCGGCCAAGGCCGCCGGCATGCGCGTCTTTGCCTTTGCCGGCGCCTCGCACGCCCGTACCGAGCGCCACCTCGCGGCATTGCGGGCCTTAGAGCCCGATGCCCTGTTTGACGACATGCGGGAACTCGTCCATCTTGTCGACCGGGAACGAGGGCTGAGGCACTGAAGAGAGGCGAGGAAGGACGGCCGGGCAGCGTGGCGACCGGAAACTCGCCCGTGGTCGCTTGTCTGCTAAAAGCGGTGCCAGAGGGTGGGGCGGGGCATGTGAGCCATGTCCGATCGAGGACCATTCTTCGCCGATATCAACGCCCGCTTTCCCAATCACGCTTTCCCCTACAAGGGGCAATCGGTCATGTCGCGACCGTCGCCAAGACTCCCTCTGGGCTGCCGCCCATCTCGCCCACGAGGGGGGAGAGACCGTGCGGCGAGCGTCTGCCCCATCGTCTCGTAGCCCCGCAGGCCTTGCATGCGTGACCTTGTCGTTGCTGTCGATATCGGGACGGGGAGCGCGCGGGCTGGCATTTTCGATCCCGAAGGGGCGCTGCTGGCGCGTGCGGATTATCCGATTCTCATGAACCGGCCGGAAGAAAACCACGCGGAACATGACTCCGAAAATATCTGGTCGGCCGTCTGCATCGCGGTGAAGACCGCGCGGGCCAAGGCCGGTGTTGCAGCGGAGACGATCGTCGCCATCGGTTTCGATGCCACCTGCTCGCTGGTGGTGCGCGACAGGGAGGGCCTGCCGCTCTCCGTCAATCGCAAGGGCGATCCTCGCTGGGATACGATCGTCTGGCTCGACCACCGGGCTCTTGCAGAGGCGGATTTCTGCACGGCCACGAAGCATCCCGTCTTGACTCATGCCGGCCGGGTCATGTCGCCCGAAATGGAAATGCCGAAGCTGATGTGGCTGAAGCAGCGGCTGCCGGAGCAATGGGCACGGGCCGGGGCCATCTTCGACCTCGCCGATTTCATGTCCTGGCGGGCGACCGGCAGCCCGGCGCGCTCGCGCTGCACGCTGACCGCCAAGTGGAACTATCTCTCCCATGCCGGCGGCTGGCAGAACGATTTCCTCAGTCTCATCGGCCTTGCCGACCTGCGCGACAAGGCGTCGGTACCCGACGAGACGCTTCCCGTCGGCGCTGCGGTCGGACCGTTGACCGCCCAGGCGGCGGCCGATCTCGGCCTGACGGAAGCCTGCCGGGTGGCGACCGGCATGATCGATGCCTATGCCGGCGCCGTTGGCGTCCTTGCTGCCTATGCCGGCGCGCCGGAACGGCTCTCCAGCCAGCTGGCGCTGATCGCCGGCACGTCGAGCTGCATCGTCGCCTTCGACCAGACCATGAAGCCCGGCTTCGGCCTCTGGGGACCCTATTATGAAGCGGCCTTTCCCGGCCAATGGCTGGTCGAGGGTGGCCAGTCGGCGACCGGTGCCCTGCTCGACCATATCGTTCGCAGCCATTCGGCGGGCGGCGAGCCGGATGCGGAACTGCATCAGCGGATCGTGCTGCGCGTGCAGGAACTGCGTGCGCTTCACGGTGAAACCTTCGGCGCAAGGCTGCATATCCTTCCCGACTTCCACGGCAATCGCTCGCCCTTCGCCGATCCGCATGCGCTCGGCGTCATCAGCGGTCTGTCGCTCGACAGTTCCTTCGATGCGCTCTGCCGGCTCTATTGGCGTGCCTGCGTCGCCATCGCGCTCGGCGTGCGCCACAATCTCGATCTCATGCAGCAGGCCGGCTACACCGTCGACACGCTGCATGTCACCGGCGGCCACCTGCGCAATCCTCTGCTGATGGAGCTCTATGCCGATGCGACCGGCTGCCGGGTCAAGGTGCCGAAGGCGCTCGACGCGGTGCTGCTCGGCACGGCCATGGTGGCTGCAGTCGCAGGTGGCGTCCATGCCGACCTTGGCGCCGCCGGGCGGGCGATGGATAGCGGCGCGCTGGAACGTCTGCCGGACGCTAGTTTGCGCCCCCGCTATGACCGCGACTATCGCAAATTCCTGAGCCTCTACACACATCGCGCCGAGCTCGAACAGGACTGATCGGCACCGCGATCCGAAGCGCGAAAAAAGTTCTCAAATTTTTCCGCGGCGCCGGAACCTTTGTTTGGGCCGTCCGTTTTATCGCTGTCCGGAGCGTGGTTCACATCGCCCCCAATGCGAACCAATTAAAAATTCCGGCTTTCCAACTCACATGCCCCCTCGGTGAGTTGATGAACACGGCCAGTGCCCATCCCCCGGGCACTGGCCGTTTTTCGTTTCAGCAGAATGACACGCCTTTCCCAGCGAGAATATGCCGCTCCAGCATCGCGACGCGTCACTCTTCGGCGAGGGTGATGATCTCATATTCATGGGCGGGGATGGTCAGTCGGTAGTCGACCCGCTCGGCGGTCAAGACATAGTGCGCAGTCCCGCCAATGGCGATCGGCACGACGCGCTCCAGCACGGTACGGGCAAAGCCCGGTTCCTCGCCCTCCGCTCCCTCGCGATGGGCGGGAAGCGTTTCCGCCCAAGTAAGTTCCAGCACTCTCCGCTCTTCATGCTCGATCTCGACGCAGTCGAGCTTCAACCCCTCCATGCCGATCGCGAGAACGCCATGCGAGGCGGAGTTGACGATGAGCTCATGCATGGCGAGGCCGATATGCAGGGCTGCATTGGGGGAGAGGTGGGCGTTGATCCCCGTCATGGCGATCGGCAGGGTCGTTCCGTGCCAATAGGGCGCGACCTGCTTTTCCACCAGCTCGAACAGGAAGGCGCCGCGCCAGCTCGATTCCGTCACGAGATCCTGCGACGAGGCGAGCGACTGGATCCGCCCCCGGAACTTGACGAGGAAGCTATCGAGCGAGAAGGCCTGACGCGCGGTCTGGGTGGCGATGCCCTGGATGATGGCGAGCAGGTTCTTGGAGCGATGGCTGAGCTCGCGCAGCAGCGTCTTCAGCACCCGCTCGCGGTGGCGGGTTTCGGATACATCGGTGATGACGGTCAGCAGCGCATCGCCGCTCGCCGAGGGGATACGTTCGAGGTCGATCTTGAAGGTGAGCAGGCCGGTTGGGGAGGGGAGGTCGAGCTCGGTCGTCTCCGGTTCGCCTGACGAGAGCACCTGTTGCTTCAGGGTGCGGAGCGCTGGCGCGGACTGGCCGAAGACGCGCTCATCGCCGTCGCGCTCGACCAGTGGCGAAAGCACGCCCGGCAGGTTGCCGGACTTCAAGGTGTCGAGTTCCGGTGACTGGACGAGATAGCCAGTTCCGGTCTTGCGCAGGACGAGGTCCAGGAGACTGATCGTCTCGTCGGCGGACCGGCTGCTCGACAGGAGGGAAGATCGAACAGGGGTCACGCGGCAGGCCTTTTCGTTTTCGGCGACGGCAAGGGAAGCTTCCGCAGTTAACGAAAGGGAATGATGTCCGTTCCATCGTCTTCGACGTTCAAGGCCATCATCCACAGGACAGGATGAAAAACGTGGCCCGCCATTGGCGGGCTATCGCAGCCGATCGGACGTCGAAACTCAGGCAGCAGCCTTGGTCGACTCGTTGAAGAACAGCGCCTGGCTGATCAGTGCCTTGACCATGTCCGGGTTGAATGGCTTGGTGACCAGGAAGGTCGGTTCCGGCCGCTCGCCGGTCAAAAGCCGCTCTGGGAAGGCGGTGATGAAGATGACCGGGATCGGCGCGGTGCGCAGGATTTCGTTGACCGCATCGATGCCGGAAGAACCATCGGCAAGCTGAATGTCAGCCAGAACCATGCTCGGCTGGCTGGACTTGAAGAGCGCGACAGCCTCATCCCGCGTGCGGGCGATACCGGTCACGCGGTGGCCGAGGCTTTCGACCATCTGTTCGATATCGATCGCGATCAACGGCTCGTCCTCGATGATCATGATGTCCGTGGCGACCTGGCGGGATATCTCTTCGGACGCCTGTTCGAGCAGCTTGTTGACCTGCTGATGGCCGGTGCTCAGCACCTCCGCCGCCTCATCGGCGCGGAAGCCCTCGACCGAGACGAGCAGGAAGGCCTGACGTGCGAGCGGGGAGACCGAAGCGAGGTTGACCGAAGCGCGCTTCTCCCAGGCGAAGGGCGAGACCGGCTCGGGGATCAGGACGGACGAGTTGCCGAAGAGCTTGGTATAGAGCTGGAACAGGGCTACGCGGTCGCTGCTCGCCTCGGGGAAGATCGAGACATCGGAGATCAGCGCTTCGAGCACGGCCGCAACATAGGCATCACCCGAAGTCTGCGAGCCCGTAAGCGCGCGAGAATAGCGACGCAGGTAAGGCAGGAACGGGGCAATCCGGGTGGATAAAGACATCAAACAACTCCCTCTTTCCAGCACAAGGCCGGGCATGACGCCGGGGAAACGCAAGTTGCGAAAAAAAGGTTCCATAAGGGGAACAAAATTTTCGCTCGCGCATTTCCAATCTGATGAGTTTACGAGGGCATCGTATCCAATGACGACGAAAAAAGGGATTGGTCCCAGCGCGGGAGAGCCGCTGCGGGCCGAAAATCCTCATGCGCAGATCGCAACAAAGCTGCGCGCACTCTATCTCTCTGTCCAGGACGAGGCAATTCCGGATCGCTTTCTTGATCTTCTTGAAAAGCTCGATGCCGTCGAGCGCAAATCCCTGCCGGATGTAGCCGAATGAGCGACAAGACGATGTCTTCGGAAGAACCGAGCTTCAAGCGCGAAATGCTGGCTGCACTCCCCAGCCTGCGCGCCTTTGCCATGTCGCTGATCGGCCGCCACGACCGCGCCGACGATCTGGTGCAGGACACCATCATGAAGGCCTGGGCCAAGCAGGACCACTTCGAGATGGGCACCAATATGAAGGCTTGGCTCTTCACCATCCTGCGCAACGAGCTCTACAGCCAGATGCGCAAGCGTGGACGCGAGGTGCAGGACAGCGATGGCTTCTTTACCGAATCGCTCGCCCAGCATCCTTCGCAATATGGCTCGTTGGACCTGCAGGACTTCAAGCGGGCGCTGAACATGCTGCCGCCCGACCAGCGCGAGGCGATCATCCTCGTTGGTGCGTCAGGCTTCTCTTACGAAGAGGCGGCGGAAATCTGCGGCTGCGCGCTCGGCACGATCAAGAGCCGCGTCAACCGCGCACGGCAGCGTCTGTCGGATATTCTTCAGGTGACGGGCGAGAACGAATATGGTCCGGATTCCACGTCGGCACCGCTGACGTCCCGGGCTTTCGTTTCGTAAGCCAGCCTTTATCTGTCGATCGCGAAGGACCGCAGCCGCACGCTGCGGTTCACCCGTTGTGACTTGCGGGTTGCTTAAAGGCGAGGATCATGCGCACTCTGCCCGGACAATGAATCAAAGGACGGACGTCTGCAACCGCAGCGCTTGACCGTCTCCTGCCAGGCCGTGAGTGGGATGAGCGAACAACGATCGGACTTGCTGCCGGACCTGCCGGCCGTCATCAAGGATGCGGATCGTGTGGCCGTTTTGAAGACGCTGGTTTCCGGCACGCCGCATTTCGACCCCGACTTCCAGGACATCGCCGAGCTTGCGGCGAGCGCCCTCAATGCGCCGATCGCCGTCGTCACGCTGATCGATGCCACGCATCAGTGGTTCGTCGCCCGCGTCGGCACCGATCTCGACAAGCTGGAGATCCAGCGCACCTTCGGCGCCTATGTCATTGCCGATCCAGCCGGCGTGCCGCTGATCGTGCGCGACGCCAGCCGCGATCCGCGCTTTGCAGGCGAACCCTGCGTCGTCAATCCGCCGCACTTACGCTTCTATGCCGGCGCGCCGATCATCATCGACAATCATGCGGTCGGCACGGTCGCCATCATGGACAGCGCGCCCCGAATGGATGTGGACGACAGCGCCGCCGCCCAGCTTCGCCGCCTCGCCGCACTCGCTGCACGGCTGCTTGCCTTCAAGGAGGAAGCGCGCCGGCGCGCCGAGACCGAGCGGGCGCTCTCGCGCGACGAGCACCGCCATGCCATGGCGCTCGAGGCCGCCAATGTCGGCAGCTGGCTTTGGGATGTCGGCAGCGGAGTGATCAGCTTCAATGCCGCCATGGCTCGCATGTTCGGCGTGTCGACCCGATCGCTCACCTCGCGGGAAGTCTTCGAGGCGGTGCATCCTGATGATCGCAGCGCCATGCTCGACTCTCTGCGCGCGGCCATAGCCGAGGATGCCGAATATAGCAGCACCTTCCGCGTTCAGGGGAGCGGGCGCTGGGTTCAGGGCCGCGGTCGCGTTCATGAACGCGGGCCCACCGGCCGGCCGGAAACTTTTCTCGGCGTCAATATCGACGTGACCGCCGAGCAGATGACGGCGCAGCGCACAAAGCTTCTGCTGCGCGAGCTCAACCACCGCGTGAAGAACACGCTGGCCATGCTGCAGTCGCTCGCCCGCCAGACACTCCGCCAGACCAGCGACCCGCAGGAATTCATGACCGCGTTCGCTGGCCGTCTCCAGGCGATCTCGGAAGCCCATGGCCTGCTTTCCGACCATGAATGGGGCGAAATCCGGCTGTCGGCGCTGCTCCAGAAGCAACTGGCGCCGCATGTGCGCGACTACGAGAAGCAGGTGGAGATCCACAAGGACGAAATTTCGCTTGGGCCCGATCAGGCAGTGGGCTTGGGCCTGGTGCTGCACGAGCTCGCCACCAACGCCTATAAATACGGCTCGCTCTCCAATGCCCGCGGCCGCGTGGTCATCACGGCGCGCAAGATAATCGAGGATGAGGCGCGGGTCCTGCACTTGACCTGGGTGGAGGTCGGCGGGCCACCGGTCAAGGAACCGTCGCGTCGCGGTTTCGGCTCGATTTTGATCGAGCGCAGCCTGGACAAGGTGATGGGGAGCCAGGTGAGGGTCGAATATTTGCCGACCGGGGTGACGGCCATCGTCCGCATGCCGCTGACCTGACCGGCAACAAAAGGCCCGGCGTAAACCGGGCCCGATCGACACTCGAGGTGGTGTTTCCCGTCAGTCGTGGCTGCGTCCGCGCGTCAGACCAAGCAGGCCGCCAATAGCGACGGCGGCGGCAGCGGCCGCCAGCGGGCGCTTCTGGAAGAGCGCCATCGCGCCGGCCATCGCGACATTGCTCTGCAGCTGCGATTGCCGACGGCGCTCCAGCGCCATCCGCTTTTCGCGGCCGCTGATCAGCGCCATGATCACCAGCACGATGAGCACGAGCACGAAGGAGACGCCGGCGAGAATCAGCGTCGCATAGACCGGGCCGTAGAGAGTAGAGAGCGCGAAGGCCGCCGCGGTGATCAGCAGCACATAGGTGGTGAGCAGAAAGAGGCCGATCACGGCCCAGAGCACGGCATTGCGCTTCAGCCGCGCGAACATGACCGTAAAATTCGTCGCCGCAATCCCGGACAGCAAGCCAGCCAGAGCACCCATGCGTTCTATACCCCATCGATTTTAGGAAGGTTCAATCATGAAAAGATCGCGGCAGGCCCTGGGGCCGCACCGCGATCGGAGCAAACGGGCGGGTGGCCCCGCAGTCGCGCCTGTTCAGCGGCGCAGCAGGGCGGCGGCAATCAGGCCGACGGCGGCAACCGCGCCAAGGGTCGCGACCGGGTGACGGCGAACGGTGCGGCTTACCTCGCGGCCGGTGTCGCCGTAGCGGTGGCGCAGATCCGCGACGACATGTTCGGCCGTACCCATCAGGTCGCCAAGGCTCGACTCCGCCTGGCCACGCAGGTCATGTGCGCGGTGACGGACAAGGCCGGAGGCCTTGTTGCCGCGCTTGGCGAGCAGCGCAGCGAGCTCGGCGATCTCATCGCGAATATCGCTCAGCTGACTCTCCACGGAGCCGCCGAAGAGGCCATGGGAGCGATGCGAACGGGACGAGCCGTTGAAGAGACCCAGGGACATGAACAAACTCCTTGTTTCGCCATTGTGTGGTCGATGAGGGGGGGGAGGATGCAACCTTCCGGCCGTCCTCTCACCTGTGCATCGCAAACGCGTCATCAAGCGATTTGTTCCGAACCGGGCCTTCGCGGCACACCCTGGCCAACGGTCTGGGGAAGGACAAAGGGCATGTCGGGCCCGGGTAGGGCGCCGACACGCATCGGACAGCCGAAGACGTGCTCGAGCGTCGCGTCGGTCAGCACCTCGGTCGGCGTACCGAGTGCCTCGACGCGGCCGCGCTTCATCACCACCAGCCGGTTGGCGAACATGGCGGTGAGATTGAGATCATGCATGACGGCGACCACGCCGCCGCCGCGTCGGCAATAATCCTGCGCCAGCCGCATGATGGTCAGCTGATGGCGAATATCGAGGCTGGAGACGGGCTCGTCGAGCAGCAGGAAACAGGGCTTGCCGTCGCGCAAGGGCGACCAGATCTGCGTCAGCGCCCGGGCGAGCTGAACACGCTGCTGCTCGCCCCCCGAAAGCTCCTGATAGAGCCGTCCGCCGAAGCCATCGAGGTCGACAGCCGAAAGCGCCTCGAAGACGCGATCTTCCGCCGCGCCGGGCGCTGCGCCGCTGGCGATCACCCCCATGCCGACGATCTCGCGCACGGTAAAGGGAAAGGCGATAACGCTTGCCTGCGGCAGCACCGCCCGACGCTGCGCCAGTTCCATGGGGGCAAGCCGCATCAAATCCTCGCCGCCGATCGTCACTTGGCCTTCGAAGGGAAGTTCGCCGGCGATTGCTCTCAGCGTTGTGGTCTTGCCGCAGCCGTTTGGCCCGAGAATGGCGGTCAGTTGCCCGGCGGCGGCGGTGAAGGAGACGTCATGCAGGATCGGCGTGGCGCCGAGGCGGAGGGAGAGGCCAGTGGCTTCGATCATGGCGGGCTTTCGTCGGGCGCAGAGTGGGAGATGAGAGGATCCTGGCGGTTGGACCGAGCTGCCAGGCCGTCGCTCAGAGGCCCAGCCGGCCGCGGCCGCGCATCAAGATCCAGAGAAAGAAGGGGGCGCCGGCAAAGGCGGTGATGATGCCGATCGGCAGTTCAGCCGGCGGCACGATGGTGCGGACCACCATGTCGGCAACGATTAGCAACGTTCCACCAAGCAGGGCCGAAGCCGGCAGCAGGAAGCGATTGTCCGGGCCGATCACCAGCCGCAGCAGATGCGGCACGACGATCCCGACGAAGCCGATGCCGCCGCTGATCGCCACCGACGCCCCGACCGCACCGGCGACCGAGAGGATGGCCAGCGACTTCAGCCGCTGAACGGGCACTCCCATGTGGAAGGCCGTCGCCTCTCCGAGCGTCAGTGCGTTCAGGCCACGGGCGAGGAAGGGGGCGGCGAGCAGGCCGGCGAGGATCACCGGGCTGGCGACGGCGAGTTTCGTCCAGTTTGCGCCGGCGAGCGATCCGAGACCCCAGAAGGTCAGATCGCGCAGTTGCTTGTCGTCGGCGATAAAGATCAGCACGCCGGTCACCGCATTGGCGAGCGCCGCCAGCGCAATGCCGGCCAGCAGCATGGTGGCGATCGAGGTCTCGCGATTGTGCGTCGCCAGCCGGTAGAGAAGCAGTGTCGAGCCCAGTGCGCCGAGGAAGGCGGCGAGCGGCAGGGTATAGGGCCCAAGCGTGGTGAAGAGCGGGCCGAACAGGGCGCCTCCAAGCACGATGATGAGCACCGCGCCGAGGCTGGCGCCCGAGGAAATGCCGACCAGGCCGGGATCGGCCAGCGGATTGCGGAACAGGCCCTGCATGACGGCACCCGAGACGGCCAGCGCCGCGCCGACCAGCAGGCCCATCACGGCGCGCGGCAGGCGGATGTCGAGGAGGATGATTCGATCGCGCAGGCTGAGGGACTGCTCGGCCGTCTCTGTTCCCGTCAGAAAGCGCAGGAGATTGCCGACTGAGGCATCGGCGACGCCGGTCATCACCGACACAAGAAAGCTTGTGGCCGTGACGACAAGGAGGAGGGCGATGAGCAGCCGGGCGAGACCCGACCGGTCGCCATCCCGGATGGCGGCGATCATCGTGGGTCGGCGCGCCGGCCGGCTCCCGCCAGGCATGATACTGAGGGTCATGTCACGTGCTCGACGCGGCGTGGATCGCCGTGGTGGACCTGTCGACGGCCTCGGCGGCGCGCGGGCCGACGTCGACAAGGCCTTGCCCCTTCATGCGGATGAGACTTCGCGTCCAAGGGGGTGGGGTCGAACATGGGCCGTTGGCGTTCGGCCCGTGCATGAAAGCAGAGTCGGCAAGGAGGGCGCGGATCTGCACAGGATTCGGGCGGGTCATGTCGGTCCTCTGTCGAGCCTGTTTCGAAGGCGCCGCTGCGCGAGGCGGCTGAGAAGATGGGTCTCTATCTTGACTTTCCTACTCATCTTTTAATATGAGCGCAAGAACTGCCCGCGCCGAATGGCGCCTGTCCCATGACGGAGATCGACCCGATGACCCCCGCCCGCCTGCCGCTCGCCCTCGTCCTCGCCGCGTGTTTCGGCAGTTCTGCCGCATGGGCCGAGACGGTCGCCCCCGCCGCGGAGGTCGCGCAGGGGCTGACTGTCGAACTCAATGCGCTTGCCGCCTCCGAGCGCGGCTGCAAGCTGACCTTCGTCGCTGGCAACGCGCTTTCCGCCTCGCTCACCAAGGTCTCGTTCGAATTCGTGCTGTTCGACCCGAAGGGGCGGGTGGAGCGGATGGCGACGCTTGATTTTCGCGACCTGCCAGCCGGCAAGACCAAGGTCCGCCAGTTCGATCTGCCGGGTACTCAATGCGAAGCGCTGGGCAGCCTGTTGATCAATGACGCGCCGGTCTGCAGCGGCGAGGGGATCGAGAAGGCCGCCTGCATGCGCGGCCTGCAGACGGGCTCCAAGGCCGCCATCGCGCTCAAGGGCTGAATGGCGTCGCGCGACGACGCGGACGGAACGGATGGAAGGCCAGCATGCGCAGAACCGTGAAATGGACGATGGCGATCCTCTTCTCGCTGGCGGCGCATGCCGGGGCTGCGGTGCTGCTGCTGCCGCGGGAGGAGGCGTCGATGATCGCCGGCGCTGCACCGTTCGAGGTGGCTCTTCTCGGCAATTCCTTCGAGGACACGATCGAGGCGGGGACACCCGACGGCGAGGAGGCCGTGACCCCGATCGAGGAGGAGACGAACGCGCTGCAGCCGATCGAGGCGGAAACGGCTGCCGTCACGCCCGAGGATCCGATTGTCACGCCCGAGATGCCGACCGCCGACATCCAGCCGGAGAACGTGGACCCTCTGCCAGAATCATCGATGACCGACGTGGCGCCCAGCGAGGCGGACGTGATCCTGCCCGCTGAGGAGAGCCCGCCGGTCGTGGCGGACGAGCCGGAGATCGTCGCCGCTCTGCCGCCGGCCGAGGTCGTGCCGCTTCCGCGTCCCGAGCCGCCAAAGGTGGTCGAGGAGCAGCCGAAGCCGAAGAGGGTGGCCGAGCCGAAGCCGGAACCCAAGGACACGCCTGCGCCACAGCGCCGCAAGCGCGGGGCGGCGGGGCAAAGTGAAACGGCGAGCATCCGCGGGAGTGCGGACGGCGCGGACAACGGCCGCTCCGCTGCGAGCAGCGTCGGGGAGGGCAGAACTCAGGCACCCCTCGGCAGTGCCGCCGAATCCAACTACAAGGGCAAGGTCCAGGATCGGGTGAACCGGCTGGCAAACCGTCTGGCCCGCAAGAACCGGACCGGCCTCAATGGCAGCACGCTGGTCGCCTTCGCCGTGACCCGCAGCGGCGGCGCGACGGCCGTCCGCCTGACGCGCAGCACAGGCTCGCCCGATCTCGACGCTGCCATCGTCAGCGGCATCCAGGGCCTGTCTTTCCCCAAGTTTCCGGCCGGCTACTCCCGGCCGACCTGGACCTTCACCATGCCCATCCGGTTTCGCTGAGCGCCGGACATGCCGGCCAAGCCGGAGTGCTGAGTTTTAATATGAGAATTTGAGTCATGTTTTTCTTGTTCCCCTCCGAGAAGTCGATTAGGCTTCGCTGAGATCCCAGGGCGAGAGCCCGCACCGCGATGAAGCCGGAGACCGTCAGCATGGGCGACAAGCGCCAGAATCGATCCAAGCAGAAGAGCAGAGGCGGGCCGGCCCAGGGCGTGGCCGTGGAGGCCCAGGCGTCGATCTCGTCCGGCGACGGTTTGCAGGGGCGCAGCTTTCTCTATGTCGGCGGGCGCGACTGCCAGGTCGCCCATCTCCGGCAGATCGCCAGCACCTTTGGCGCGGAACTTCTGCATCATGATGGGGGGCTGCGTGAGGCGGTCTCACGCATTGACAATGTGCTTCCCTCGGTCGATTGCGTCTTCTGCCCGATCGACTGCATCAGCCATGATGCCTGCCTGCGGGTGAAGACCGGCTGCAAGAAGTTCGGCAAGGCCTTTGTGCCGCTGCGCAATGGCAGCAAGTCGAGCCTGGAGCGGGCGCTGCAGGACATCAAGACCAGCCGCTCCCGCTCGAACTGAACCGCCGACAAGAGACGATCCTCTCCCGATGTCCTTCCGTCAGACGCCATCGCTGCTCGGCTTGGTCGGTGCCGGTGAAGAGGCCGAGCTCCTTGCGCGCGCTGCCCTGCCGCCCGTGCTTGGCGGCACAGTTCTGCCGTTCAGCCCGCGCCGGGGACGGCTGAGCCGGCCTTGCGCGGCCGAGCTTCTGTCGTTTCCCATCCGGCGGAAGAGGGAGGATGTTGCCGCGCTTCTGGTCCCGCCGGATCGCAGTATCGGCTGATCCGCTCAGTCCCGCGCGTCAAGCAGCGCCAGAACGCCGCCTAAGGCCGTAATCAGCCAGCCGGCCATCATCAGCACGCCGCCGGTCGGTGCCGACATCGGGAACAAGCCGTGGCCGGAAAAATGGCGGAGGACGAGATCGCCGGCAAAGACGGAGGTTCCCAACGCCAGAGCGGTCCCGGCAAGCCATGCCAATCGCAGCCTGTCACAGGCGAGCGCCAGGCCGATCAGCGCCGGGGCATGGGCAAGGCACATGGCGGAAGCGCCACCGAGCAGCCGAGCGTCCGTTCCGTGCGCCGCGGCCGCGGCCAGCGCCACGCCGGCAAGGCCGAAGAGCCCGCTTACGAGGATGAAGAGGGCGGGCAGGCGGGTAAGGGGCATGCGTTCAGCCTTCGGCATTGTGCATATGATGGGCGAGCTTCAGGATCGGCTCGCGGATGAGCTCGCGCAGGCGGGGATGGGGCACGGCTTCCTCCAGCGCCCGGTCGAAGCAGAAGATCCAGCCCTCGATTTCCTCTTGGCCGATGCGCGCGGCAAAGTGGCGTCGGCGCAGCATGGGGTGACCATGCTTGCTGGTATAAAGCGGCGGGCCACCGAGCCAGCCGGTGAAATAGTCATAAAGCTTGGCCTCGCTGCCGGCGAGATCCGGGGGATGCACGGCGCGGCAGGCGGCTGCCTCGGGCGCGGTGTCCATGATGACATAGAACCGCTGCACCAGACGGCGGACCGTCGCCTCGCCGCCGATCGCATCATAGAGGGTTGTCGTCTGGAGCACTTCCATGGCCCGTCTGCCCGTCTGTTGTCCTCATGGTTCAGCCATAGCGCCATTGTCCGCCGGCCGCCACGGCAAAGCAGACAGCCGCCTCGCCTGCGACACTGCGCCCCCACTTTACAAACCGTCTGGACGGTTTTATGTGAGTGCCTATGAGCGAGCGTGTCAGACGAACCAAGGATCCGGACGGCGTGCGCCGGCATGTGCTGGCGGCGGCGGCCGATCTCGTGCAGGAGCAGGGCATTGCGCCGCTGACGCTGGAGGCGGTCGCCAGGCGTGCCGGGGTCAGCAAGGGCGGGCTGCTGCATCATTTCCCGGCCAAAGCGGCCCTGGTCGAAAGCCTGCTGGACGATCTGCTGACCCGGCTCGATGCCGTAATCGACGCCGCGATGGCAGAGGATTCGGAGCCGCAGGGGCGCTTCAGTCGCGCCTATCTAGCCGCCATCGCCATGCTGGATGCGCAGGGGCCGGAGGTGCCGAGCGGCTGGTCGTCGGTCTGTGCGGCGCTGGTCGCCGATCCGTCCTTGAGGGCGCGCTGGCAGGCCTGGGTCGAGGCGCGGCAGGCCGCTCATGCCGAAACGGATTCCTCGGCCAACTGCCGGCTGGTGCGGCTGGCGGCCGATGGCCTCTGGCTGGCCGACGTTTCCGGAGGCCCGCATTTCACCCTCAAGGATCGCCACGCCCTTCTCGTCCGGTTGCAGGCGCTCACCCGGTCCTGATCCGCTTTTCCACCCTCCCGCGAGGATCGCTTCAATGTCTCTGCCCGCTCTCTACGGTCTTCTGGTGGTTGCCATTCTCTTCGAGGTTCTCGGGACCTCGGCCATGCAGGCCGCCCAGCATTTCTCGCGCCTCGGCCCGACCCTGCTGATGGTCTTCTGCTATGCGGTGGCCTTCTATTGCCTTTCCTACACGCTGAAGGTCATTCCGGTCGGCATCGCCTATGCGATCTGGAGCGGACTCGGTATCGTGCTGATCTCCGCCGTCGGCGTCTTCGTCTTCGGCCAGTCGCTCGACCGCCCGGCCATGCTCGGTCTCGCCCTGATCATCGCGGGCGTGCTGGTGCTCAACCTCTTCTCGAAGTCGACTTTTCATTGAACGAGGTCAGATCGTCAGCGCTGGAGGCGCGCTGTCGCCGTGGCGATAAGGTCGAGGACGACCGAGCATTGCTCCGGCTCGTGCGTTGAGAGCGGCGCGCCGTCCCAGCCGACCACCAGGATCTCGTGGAAAGCCGCATCCGGTTTCGCCGCCCCATAGGTGGCGGCGATGATCGGCAGGACCGCGATCAGGTTGAGCGGCTGGTAGAGCGCGGCGCGCTCCTCCACCTCCACCATCTCCCCCAGCCGGATGAGCGCCGAAATATGCACCATCTCGCCGATGGGCCATTCCTGCCGGTCGCGCGACACCGCCACCTGGCGGCCCTTGAGGCCCTCGACCGGATAGTTCGAGATCGAGCGGAAGGCCTCCGGATAAAGGAGGCGATATTTGCCGGTGCGCGGCTCGTGGTGGCGAGCCAGCGCCCAGCGCGCGTCGAGGGGCGGCATCAGGTCCGGGTCGCAGGGAAAGTTCGGGCAAAGGGCGGCGAGGCGCTTGACCATCCAGTCGAGCGCGATGTCGTCGAGCGCGTGGGGAAACCGCGTCGACCGCTCCTCCTCGGGAATGTAGCCGCCGCCAATATCGGCATGGGCGCCGCTGAACCAGACCTGCTCGGTCGTCGTCTGATAGGTCTTGAACTTGGGCTTGCGCCACGGCGTGTTGCGGAACGGCTGGCGGTGCTCGTCGATCGCCATGGCATGCAGATTGACCCGGGTAATCGACGACATCTCGACATTGTGGAAGGCATAGGTCTGGCGGTTCAGCCGGTTGAAGACTTCCAGCGGCACGCCGAGCGCGCCCACCGTGTCGAACACGCCGATGCAGTCGACGGCGAAGCGCGACCGATCATGGGTGAAGGGGCTGAGCGCGGCCAGGGTCCCGGGCAGCCTGTCCTGCGGGGCGGTGCGGTAATAGGCCCAGGCGCGAGGCTCCAGATCCTCCGTGCAATATTCCGCCTTCAGCAGGCCCGCCGCACCGAGATAACCGACCAGTGACCGCGCGGTGAAGGCGCCGCGGGAAAAGCCGAAGATGAAGATGCTGTCGCCTTCGGCATAGTTCGCGGCGAGGAACTTGTAGGCACGGCGCACTTTCTCCGGCAGGCCGCGGCCGAGAAGGCCGCCGCGCAGCCTGTCGAAGGCATCGGTGCCGACGCCGCTTTCGTAGAAGACGATGTTTTCCCGCCCGTCGCTGACGAAGCCATGCACCATCTTCGCCTCGATGCCCTCCGGCATGGCCTGCGGCCTGCTCTGGGCCTTCTCGATCGAGCGGGCGATCCATTGCTGGAGGCGGACGATATTGGTGTCGTGGACGCCCTCGTCGCGGTCGTTCCAGGTACCGTCGAGAAGCACGATGAGACGCTTGCCGGCCATGCTGTCCTGTCCTTCTCGAAGAGGGTGGATGCGGAATGACGAAAGGGCCTGCGGGGATGCTGCACATGAGAGTATAGATTTTATTGAGTCTTGCCAGATGCTTCGACGGGTCGGATGATGTTTCTAGAGTCGATTGCGAAAGACATGGACGATAATTTCAGAGACCCGCACAAAACGATGCTTTTTCTGCATGACGCCTGAGACGCGCCATCGCGGCGCCTGCGGCAGCCCTTGGAGCCCTCTTGCCAGCCTCAAGGCTTCATTCTATCGACGGCGGCTGCAAGCGCTTTAAGCCGGTGCTTTGCAAACAGCCTTTCATGAAAATGCCGCCCTTTCGGGCTTACCTTCCTCATTCCTTTCATGTCGACGGAGCACATCATGTCCATTCAGGCGGTCGTCTGGGGCGAGAACATTCACGAGCAGACCAACGCGGTCGTTCGGGAGATCTATCCGAATGGCATGCACACGACGATCGCAGCGGCCTTGAATGCCGATCCGCGCATCGAAGCGACGACCGCGACGCTGCAGGAGCCGGAGCACGGCCTCTCCGTCGAGCGGCTGGCCAAGACCGACGTGCTGCTTTGGTGGGGCCACAAGGACCACGGCGCCGTCGATGACGAGATCGTCGAGCGCGTCGCCAAGCGCGTCTGGGAGGGGATGGGCCTGATCGTCCTCCACTCCGGCCATTTCGCCAAGCCCTTCAAGCGGCTGATGGGCACGCCCTGCGCGCTCAAATGGCGCGAGGCCGGCGAGCGCGAGCGCGTCTGGGTCATCAATCCGCGTCACCCGATTGCCGAGGGCCTGAGCGAGAATTTCGTGCTCGAGAACGAGGAAATGTATGGCGAGCAGTTCTCCGTGCCGGAGCCGCTCGAGACCGTGTTCATCTCCTGGTTTGCCGGCGGCGAGGTGTTCCGCTCCGGCCTGACCTGGCGGCGCGGCGCCGGCAACATCTTCTATTTCCGCCCCGGCCACGAGACCTACCCGACCTATCACGACGCCAATGTTCACCGCGTGCTTCAGAATGCGGTACGCTGGGCCTACAATCCGCAGGGCACCTATGCGGCGATCCACGATGCGCCGAACGTGCCGGTGGAGAGCGCGCTGGAGCCGATCGTCGAGCGCGGCCCGAAGCTGCATCAGGCCGGCGAAGAAGGCTACAAGTGATGCAGCCCATCCGGATCCTCATTCTTGGCACCGGCGGCATGGCCAATACCCATGCCATGAACTTCGCGACCATCTCCGACGCCAAGCTGGTGGCGGCGGTGGATGTCGATCTGGCGCGGGTGCGCGCCTTCGCGCTCCGCCATGACATCGCCGAAACCTTCACCTCGCTCGAGGAGGCGATTGCCTGGGGCGAGTTCGATGCCGTGGCCAATGTCACGCCCGACCGCATCCATTATCCGACGACCATGGCGCTGCTTGCCGCCGGCAAGCACGTGCTCTGCGAAAAGCCGCTGGCCGAAAGCTTCGCCAAGGCAAACGAGATGGCGACGGCTGCCGAACAGTCCGGCCTCGTCACCATGGTGAACCTGACCTATCGCAATGTCGCCGCCGTGCAGAAGGCCCGACAGATGGTGATCGGTGGCGAGATCGGCACGGTGCGCCATATCGAGGCCTCCTACCTGCAGAGCTGGCTGGTTTCCAAGGCCTGGGGCGACTGGGCGACCGAATCGCAATGGCTCTGGCGGCTGTCCACCAAGCATGGCTCGAACGGCGTGCTCGGTGACGTCGGCATTCATATTCTCGACTTTGCCGGCTATGGCGCGGCGACCGAGATCGGCCATGTCTTCGCGCGGCTGAAGACCTTCGAGAAGGTCCCGGGCAACCGCATCGGCGAATATGATCTCGACGCCAATGACAGTTTCACCATGTCGGCCGAGTTTACCAATGGCGCGATGGGCGTCATCCATGCCAGCCGTTGGGCCGTCGGCCACCTGAACGAGCTGCGCCTGCGCATGCATGGCGACAAGGGGGCGATCGAAGTGATCCACATGCCGGACCAGTCGATCCTGAGCGTCTGCGTTGGCGAGGATGTGGAGAAGGGCGTCTGGCGCCAGGTGGACCCGGGCACGGTCTTCACCAATTACCAGCGCTTCATCGACGCCATCAAGATCGGCAAGACCGCCGAGCCCGGCTTCAGCCACGCGGCCGACCTGCAGAAGGTGTTGGACCTCGCGATCGAGACCGAGCGCGAACGGCGCGAAATGGCCGTCTGACGATCGAGGCCCCGCATCGGGAACGGCGCGGGGCAGCCGGCCTCAATAGGTCTTCGGCAGGGCGTCCACCTCCGCCAGAAAGGCCTTGGCGCTGTCTCTATAGCTTTTTCTCTGGCCGTCGCTCATCTTGTTCCAGGTCGAATAGACGGGCCCGAGCCGGCGGTTGTCCTTGAGCAGCGCCTCGTGGCGGGCGAGGAAATCCCAGTAGAGCGCGTTGAAGGGGCAGGCGTCAGGGCCGGTCTTCTTCTTCACGTCATAGGAACAGCCGCCGCAATAATCCGACATGCGGTTGATGTAGTTGCCTCCCGCCGCATAGGGTTTCGAGCCGAGGAAACCACCATCGGCGAACTGGCTCATGCCGATCACATTCGGCAACTCCACCCATTCATAGGCATCGGCATAGACCTCCAGATACCATTGGTGGATCTCCTGCGGCTTGATGCCGGCGAGCAGGGCGAAATTGCCGGTGACCATCAGCCGCTGGATGTGATGGGCATAGGCATGGTCACGCGTTTCCAAGATCACCTGGCGCATGCAGGCCATGCGCGTCTCGCCGGTCCAGTAGAAATCAGGCAGGGGCCGCTCGGCGCCGAGCGCATTGCCCTCGCGATAGTCCGGCATCTTCAGCCAATAGACGCCACGCACATATTCGCGCCAGCCGATGATCTGGCGGATGAAGCCCTCCACCGCGTTGAGCGGCGCATGGCCCTTGCGATAGGCCGCCTCCACCCGCCGGCAGATCGCCAGTGGATCGAGAAGCCCGGCATTGATGTAGAAGGAGAGGAGCGAGTGGCTGAGCGCCCGATCCGACGTCAGCATCGCATCCTGCTGATCGCCGAAGAGCGGCAGGTGATCCTCGATGAAGCGATCGACCAGGCTTTCAGCGTCCTTGCGCGTCACCGCGAAATCGAAGCCGTCCAGCGTTCCGAAATGGAGGGAGAAGCGGGCTTGAACCAGCGCCAGGACGTCCTTGGTGATCGCATCCGGCGCAAAGCCCTTGCGCTTCGGCGTCAACAAATCGGGCTTGGCCGGCTTGCGGTTTTCCGCATCGAAATTCCAGCGCCCGCCGGCCGGCTCCTCGCCCTCCATGAGCAGCCCGGTCTTGCGGCGCATGTCGCGATAGAAGAACTCCATGCGCAGCTGCTTGCGGCTTTCCGCCCAAGTCCTGAACTCGGCACGCGAGCAGAGAAAGCGATCGTCGTCGCGGATCTCGACGGGCAGGTTCAGCGCCCGCTGCCAGCCCTGCATCGCCTCGAGCACCCGCCATTCGCCGGGCTCGGTGACGATGATGCGATCCGGCGAGAACCGTCGCACCGCGCGCTGGACCTCGCCGGTGAACGAGCCGGCATTTTCGGGATCGTCGAGGCGAACATAATCGACCGTCACGCCGGTCGCGCGGAGCTCTTCGGCAAAGTGGCGCATGGCGGAGAAGAGGAAAGCGATCTTCTTCGGGTGATGACGGACATAGGTCGCCTCCTCCATCACCTCGCAGAGGAGAACCGTGTCGCCCTTGCCGACGTCCCGCAGGCTGCTGATCTCGGGCGAGAGCTGGTCGCCGAGGATCAGGATCAGCCGCCCGGCCCGCGTTTCGCCCGGCGTCTCGCGATCCGGCCCGCGTTTGTCGGCCGGGGTGTCATGCGCCTTGCCTGCCCTCGTCACCATGGCAAAACGCTGTCATCATAGGCGCGGAAGCTGCCGCTTTCAGCCGGCGTCAGTCGATCGATAACCGCCAGCATGTCCGCGACCGACTGGGCCGGCGTCTTCTTCTCGGTCGACTTGCCGAAGCCCTGCGTCAAAGGCGTGACCACCGAGCCCGGATGCAGCGCGACGACCACGGCCTGGCGATGCGTCCGGCTGATCTCAACGGAGGCCGTGCGCAAGATCTGGTTCAGCGCCGCCTTGGAGGAGCGATAGGAGATCCAGCCGCCGAGCTTGTTGTCGCCGATCGAGCCGACCTTGGCCGAGAGCGCCGCAAAGACCGCCCGCCGATCCGTCGGCATCAGCGGCACGATATGTTTGAGGAGGAGGGCAGGACCGATGGCATTGACCGTGAATTGCCGCGCCATGGCGGCCGGGTCGATCGCCTTGATGGTCTTTTCCGGCCCGTGCCCTTCGATGGTCAGCGCCCCGGTTGCCGCAATGACCAGCTCGACCTGACCGAGCTCGGCGGCGACGCGTTGGGCCGCGGCCGTAACGGATGTTTCGTCGGTGATCTCCAGCCCGTCATCGCGACGCGACAGGCCGAGAACGGCCTCGCAGTTCGCATCAGCTCGCAGCGCCTCCACGAAGGCCGCGCCAATGCCCCCGCTCGCCCCGAGCACCAAAGCCTTGTAAGATCCGCCGAACCCGTCCATCCGAACCTCCCGCCTTGGGCGAGCGGCCGGACCCCTCCGGTCCTTCATTCACCCGCGCCCTTGTCCGATCTCCTACGCTGCGGCGCTGTCGTCGGATCGCGACGAAGGCAGACGACGTTGAGGCGACGCTCACCCGCCTCCACGGAAACCCGCCATCAATTCTCCCGCTTTCTCACCCCGCACCGCTCTTCCCCATTGAAGCGAAGCGGAAGCTGAGCTATGAACCCCCATCCTCCCGGCAACAAGCCGGCGCTGCACCCGTAGCTCAGCTGGATAGAGTGTTGGATTCCGATTCCAAAGGTCACAGGTTCGAATCCTGTCGGGTGCGCCATTTCATCGAAATTGAAGCGGATCGAACCGTCCGCGCGCTGCCGACACTGCGCTGCTGCGTCACTATGGCGGATGGCACGTCTGGATGGGGTGGGGTAGCGCTGCGCGTCATCACGACAGTCACAGCCTGAAAGCGCCCGCTATGTGGGATCTCTTCCCGATCATTTTCCTCCCGTTCAAGCTCATCGTGCTCGGCACGGGCATGTTCTTCGCCATCAAGTGGCATCACGATCAGGCGAAGAAGAAGTAGCGCCTCGGGCGGGCGGCGCGGGGAGTGTTTGTAAACACTTACGCGGTGGATGGAGAAAGGCCGCGCCGCCCTGGGGCGACGCGGCCGTGTCGGCTTACTTCGTCACCGTCAGCTTGTTCTGCATGCCGGCTTCGTAATGGCCCTTGATGTTGCAGAACACCAGATAGGTGCCGGCCTTCAGGTTCGCCTTCAGCGTGCCGTCCTTGCCGGGCTTCAGGTCTTCGACCTCACCGAGGCTTTTGAGCTCCTTCTCGTTGACGCGGTGCTTGGCCGTGTCGAGCGGGATCGGCTGGTCGGCGGATTTGAGGCGTACGACGATCATCTCGTGCTCCTCGCTCACCGCATCATTGTGGACGTTGAAGACGGCCGGGCCGGCTTTCACGGTGGCGGGCTCGAGCGTCAGCGTCATCGGGCCGCCGCCTTCGCCGCCTTCGACCACCTTGATGGCGGTGGCCGCACCGGCCGCCAGTGCCGGCGTTGCGAGAGCGACGGTCGCGGCGAGCGCGCCGGCGAGAAGGGCGGAGAGGGCAAGGCGCGGGGTGTTGGTCATGCGGACGAACTCCTTGTTCAGCATCGGGGCTGGTGGTGCCGCGCCTCTCCGCGCCGCGCGCGTTCTTTGGTCGCCTCGGCCTTGCGCAAAACGGGCGGCGGGGGCGACGCGTGCGGTGCCGGCGGGATCGGTGCGGCCGGGATGAAATAGGCCGCTTCGCCTGTCCATCAGCCTTCGAGCAGCGCGCTTTCTCCGGTTGCACAGGATAAGGTGCACTGACGCAGGCCTGGCTCGGACCCAGGCCGTCCATCCTCGGGCCGTCGGCTTCTGCTTACAGGGTTTCGCGCACGAAGCCCTTGCTCGCCACCATCAGCCTGCGCGTGTAGTCCTCTTTCAGCCGCCCCTCGACGAGATCGGGCGTCGTCAGATATTCGACGACGCGGCCCTGGCGCATGACGGCCAGCCGGTCGCACATGTGGGTGACGACGCCGAGGTCGTGGCTGACCATGATGAAGGTCAGCCCGCGGTCGCGGCGCAGCGCCTCGAGCAGGTTCAGCACTTCGGCCTGCACCGAGGCGTCGAGCGCCGAGGTCGGCTCGTCGAGAAGCAGGATCGACGGCTCGACGATCAGCGCGCGGGCGATCGCCACGCGCTGCCGCTGGCCGCCGGAGAGCTGGTGCGAGTAGCGGAAGCGGAAGGCGGAGCCGAGCCCGACCTCGTCCAGCGCCCGGCGGATGCGCGTCTCGGCGTCGCCGATGCCGTGGATCGCCAGCGGCTCCTGCAGCAGCCGGTCGATCGTCTGGCGCGGATGCAGCGAGCCGTAGGGATCCTGAAAGACCATTTGAACGGCGCGGTAGAAGCTCTTGTCGCGCCTCTCGCCTTCCAGCGTCCGGCCGTTGACGACGATCCTGCCGTCTGCAACCGGCGCCAGGCCGGCAATGGCGCGCAACAGCGTCGACTTGCCGGACCCGCTTTCGCCGACGAGGCCATAGGATTCGCCGCGGCCAACCGCGATCGTGACATCGTCCAGCGCCCGGAAGCCGTCATAGACGACGCGGATGCCCTCGGCGGAAATGGCGGGTTCGGCCGCAGCGGCCAGTGCAGCTGTGCTCATCGGGCCCATTCCGGCTTGCGGTCGAGGACGGGCAGGGGATGGCGGTCGGCGCCGATCTCCGGCATGCAGGCGAGCAGCCCCTGCGTATAAGGGTGTTTCGCCTGTTTCAGGTCGCGTGCGGCGATCTCCTCGACGATTCGGCCGGCATACATGACGATCACCCGGTCGCAGAAGGAGGAGACCAGCCGGAGATCATGGCTGATGAAGATCAGCCCCATGCCGCGCTCGGCCACAAGCCGGTCGAGAATGGCCAGCACGTCGAGCTGGACGGTGACGTCGAGCGCCGAAGTCGGCTCGTCGGCGATCAAAAGCTCCGGCTCTGCGATCAGCATCATGGCGATCATCACCCGCTGGCCCATGCCGCCGGAGACTTCGTGCGGGTAGAGGTCGTAGACACGGGTCGGCTCCCGGATCTGCACCGCCTCCAGCATGGCAAGCGCGCGGCTGCGCGCTTCGGCCCCGGAGACGCGACGATGCGTGCGCAGCGTCTCGACGATCTGGCGGCCGATCGTCATTACCGGGTTCAGCGAATATTTCGGGTCCTGCAGAATCATGGCGATGCGGTTGCCGCGCAGCGCCCGGCGCTCACGGGCTCCGGCCGTCAGGAGGTCCAAGCCGTCGAAGGTCAGCGTCTTTGCCGAGATCGTTGCCTGTGGCGGGGTGAGGCCCATGATGGCGCGGCCGGTCTGCGATTTGCCTGAGCCGCTTTCGCCGACAATACCCAGCCGCTCGCGCCCGAGCGTGAAGCTGACGCCGCGCACGGCCTCGATCAACCCCGTGCGGGTGGGGAAGGAGACGCGCAGGTCCTCGACGGTCAGAAGCGGCGTCATCGGCCGGCCTCCCGCGGGTCGAGCGCATCGCGCAGGCCGTCGCCGAGCAGGTTGAAGGCGAGGCTGACGAGCAGGATCGCGACGCCCGGCATGGTGGCAACCCACCACTGGTCGAGAATGAAGCGGCGGCCGGAGGCAATCATCGCGCCCCATTCCGGCAGGGGCGGCTGCGCGCCGAGGCCGAGAAAGCCGAGACCCGCGGCGGTCAGGATAATACCCGCCATATCCAGCGTCACACGCACGATCAGCGAGGAGAGGCACATGGGCATGACATGGCGCAGCACGATGCGGAAGGGCGAAGCGCCCATCAGCCGCACGGCCGAGATATAGTCGGCATGGCGCACCGCCAGCGTCTCGGCCCGGGCGATGCGGGCATAGGGCGGCCAGGATGTGATGGCGATGGCGAGAATGGCGTTCTCGATGCCGGGCCCCATGGCGGCGACGAAGGCGAGCGCCAGGACGAGCTTCGGAAAGGCGAGGAAGATGTCGGTGATGCGCATCAGCACCGCATCCACCCATCCGCCCGCATAGCCGGCGACGGCGCCGACCAGGAGCCCGATCGGCGCGGCGATGACCGCCACCAGGATGATGACGAGCAGCGTCAGCCGCGAACCATGAAGGAGGCGGGAGAGGATATCGCGGCCCTGGTCATCCGTGCCGAGCAGATAGCCGGGCGAGCCCGGCGGCAGGAGCCGCGTCGCGGTGAGGTCGCCGGTGATCGGGGAATGAGGCGCCACGACGTCGGCAAAGATCGCCACCAGCACGAGCAGAATCAGGATGGCGAGGCCGATTACCGCCAGCGGATTGGCGGAAAAGCGACGCCAGCCCATGTAGGCGCGGCCGAGCCTTGCCTGCAGGCGGGAATCCGGCCGGTCGCTCAGCAGCCACTCGCGGCGGCTCAAGGGGCGGGCAGGGGAGAGGTCGGTCATCGCGCGCGGGTCCTCGGATCGAGCGTCCGGTAGAGCAGGTCGGACAGGATGTTGATGGCGATGAAGATCGAGCCGATGACGATGGTGCCGCCAAGCACGGCGTTCATGTCGGCATTCTGCAGCGAATTGGTAATGTAGAGGCCGATGCCGGGCCAGGAGAACACGGTCTCCGTCAGCACCGACCCTTCGAGCAGGCTTGCATAGGAGAGCGCGATCACGGTGACGAGCGGCACGGCGGCATTGCGCAACGCATGGCCCCAGATGATGCGTGTCTCCGACAGGCCCTTGGCCCGCGCGGCCACCACATATTCCTGAGCCAGCTCGTTGAGCATGAAGGAGCGGGTCATGCGGCTGATATAGGCAAGCGAGACATAGCCGAGCAGGCTTGCCGGCAGGATGAGATGGCGGAAGACGTCGCGGAAGACGTCCCACTGCCCCTGCCAGGCGGAATCGAGCAGGAAAAGCCCGGTCGTCGGCGTGAAGGAATATTCGTAGACGACATCGATGCGGCCGGGAAAAGCCACCCATTGCAGCTTGGCATAGAAGAGGAGGAGGGCGAGCAGCCCCAGCCAGAAGATCGGCATGGAATAGCCGACAAGACCGACGACGCGCACCGCCTGGTCGATCAGGCTGCCACGCTTGACGGCTGCGAGAACGCCCAGCGGCACGCCGAGCAGGCTGCCGATCAGCGTGCCGACCGTGGCGAGCTCGAAGGTGGCCGGCAGCACGCGGCGGATATCGGTCATCACCGGATTGGTGGTCAGCACCGAATTGCCGAAATTGCCCTGCAGCGCATCGAGGAGATAGCGGTAGAATTGCTGGTAGAGCGGCAGATTGAGGCCCATCTCGATCCGCACGCGCTCGACCACGCTGGCGGACGCCCGGTCGCCGGTGACGGCGAGAACCGGGTCAATGGGGATCACCCGGCCAATGAAGAAGGTGACGGCGAGCAGGCCGAAATAGGTGGTGGCAACGACGATGAGGAAGCGGCCGAACATGGCCGCTCCGCCGCGGGCGCGGGCGCTGCGCGAGCGCCCGGCCACCATCTGCGAGGTTTCGGGAAGGGTCACGCGCTCGCCCCGATCAGTCCTTCGAAACCCCTTCGAGGAAGGTATTGTCGAAGCTCGGGCCGAGCTTGAAGCCCTTGACTGCCTTGTTGAGGCCGGCCACTTCCGTCACCTGATAGACGAGCACGAAGGGACCACGCTCCAGCACCGCCTTCTGCAGGCCCTTGTAGATGTCGGCGCGCTTGGTCGGGTCCTTTTCGAGAAGAGCGGCCTTGGTCTGTTCGGTCAGGTCCGGCACGTCCCAGGCATTGCGCCAGGCGAGCGTCTTGTTCTTGCCCTCGTCGGAATTGTCGTAATTGATGGTGAAGGTCTCGGCATTCGAGTTCGGGTCGAAGTAGTCCTGGCCCCAGATGCCGATATAGATGTCATGAGTGCGGGCGCGGAACTTGGTCAGCGTCTGCTTGCCATCACCCGGAATGATCTCGATCTTGATGCCGGCCTGGGCCGCAGTCTGCTGGATCGACTGGGCAATGCCGGTGGTCGGTTCGTTGTTGCGCACATCCATGGTGACCGAGAAGCCATCCGGCAGGCCAGCCTTGGCCAGCAGCTCCTTTGCCTTGGCGACGTCGAACTTATAGGGGTTCTCGTCAAGTTCGCCGAGCACGCCCTTTGGCAGGAAGGTCTGGTGCACCTCGCCGATGCCCTTGATCAGCGTCGCGCCGATGCCGCTATAATCGACCAGATATTTGAACGCCTCGACCACCTCGGGCTTGGCGAGGTTCGGGTTCTTCTGGTTCAGGCTGAAATAGAAGACCGTGCCCTTGGGGGCCGCATCCTGCGTAATCTGGTCGTTCTTGGCGACGGCGTCGAGATCGCCCGGATCGAGATTGCGGGCGATGTCGATGTCGCCGTTCTCGAGCGCCAGGCGCTGGCCGGAGCTTTCCTTCAGATGGCGATAGATGACGCGGGCGAGCTTCGGCTTCTCGCCGAAATAATTGTCGTTGCGTTCCAGCACGACCACTTCATTGGCGCGCCATTCGCGCAGCTTGAAGGGGCCGGAGCCGGCAAAGTTGGTCTTCAGCCAGCCATTGCCGAAGTCGTTGTCCCACTTGTACTCCGCACTCGGCGTGACGGCGGCGACATGTTCAAGCACCAGCTTCTTGTCGACGATGGAGCCAACGGTGGCGGTCAGGCAGTTGAGCACGAAGCTCGGCGCATAGGCCTTGTCGACCGTCAAGGTGAAGGTGGTCGGATCGACGGCCTTGGCCTTCTCGGTGACGTTGTCGCCGTTCAAGCCGAACTGGGTCAGGATGAAGGCCGGGCTCTTGTCCATCTTGATGACGCGCTCGATCGACCAGGCGACGTCTTCGGCGGTGATCGGGTTGCCGGAGGCGAAGGTCATGCCGGACTTAAGCTTGAAGGTATAGGTGAGCCCGTCGTCGGACACCGTCCAGCTCTCGGCCAGGTCGCCCTTGACCTTGGACGTATCGGCGAGATCGAGGCGGACCAGCAGGTTATAGGTGTTGGCGGTGATCTCGGCGGTGGAGATCTCGAAGGCTTCGCCCGGATCGAGCGAGATGATGTCGTCGATCGCCCAGGCCTGGACCAGCGTATCGGCCGGCGGCGCGGCATAGGCGGCGGGCGCACCGGCCGACAGCATCATCGCCATGGCGACGCCGGCGGCAAGGCGGCGGAATGGGGTCTTGGTGAAACGCATCATGTCGTCTGTTCCCTGTTGAGAGGCCTTGTGGCCCTTTTTGTCACGCTTGCATCAGCCGGCTTCGTGCCAGGCTTCGGCAAGGATTCTAAGCCAGTTTTCCCGGCATATTTTGGTTAGTTCCGACTCACCATATCCGGCGTCCCGGAGGGCGGCAACGAGGTTCTGATTGCCGGATGCATCACCGATAGCTTGCGGGATCGTGGCGCCGTCGAAGTCGGAGCCGAGCGCCACGCAGTCGATGCCGACGCGCTCGACAAGGTGATCGAGATGGCGAACCATGTCGGAGAGCGGCGTGTCGGCATTCTCCAGCCCGTCGGCGCGCAGCATGGTGGTCGCGTAATTGAGGCCGACGAGGCCGCGCCGTTCGCGGATCGCGTCCAGCTGCTTGTCGGTCAGGTTGCGGGCCACGGGGGTCAGCGCATGGGCGTTGGAGTGGCTGGCGACCAGCGGTTTCGTGCTCGCCTTCGCCACGTCCCAGAAGCCCTGCTCGGTGATATGGGCGAGATCGATCAGAATGCCGAGGCTGTCGCAGGCCTTGACCAGCGCCACGCCGGCACGGGTCAAACCGGGGCCGGTGTCGGGGTCCATCGGATAGGCGAAGGGCACGCCATGGCCGAAGAGATTGTGACGGCTCCAGACCGGCCCGAGCGAGCGCAAGCCGGCGGCGTGGAAGGTTTCGAGTGCATCGAGATTGCCGTCGATCGCTTCGCAGCCTTCCATATGCAGAACGGCGGCAAAGACCTGGTCCTCCATCGCACGGCGGATCTCCGCCGTCGAGCGGCAGAGACGCCAGGCGCCGGCCCGCTCCAGCTTCAGGGCGATCGCGGTAAATTCGAGCGCGATGTCGAGCGAAGGCTGGCGCTCGAGCGGCGCGGCCATCGGCGTGATATAATGACCCTTCTCGTCCGGCTCGCGCAGGACGAGGTCGCCCGAGGGAATATAGATGGCGCAGAGACCGCCGGCGAGGCCGCCGCGGCGTGCCCGCGGCACGTCGATATGGCCGGCTGCCGTGCCGTTAATGAATTCGGCGATCGGATCGCCGCCGGTTTTCACCGTATGCCAGAGACGAAGCAGCACGTCGTTATGGCCGTCGAACACTGCTTCCATCGCTGTCACTTCCATGCCTGCTTACGCAGCCTAAACGGGCTTACGTCATCGTCCGGTAACGGATACTAGTCATGCTGCGTCGCAGCGCAAGCCGGTGTCGACCCAATGTCCACCGTTGCAATCGGGGCACGCTGAAGTGGCCAATCCGGCCTCGGCGGAGAAACGCGTTTCGCCAGCAGGGCAAATCTGGCACATCTTCGCCCACAGGCGCGGCGCCTTCGCGCGCCCGCAGCAGGACAGGATTGCGTCATGACGACCGAGAAGCGGGGTTTTCCCGCACCCTCCTTGCCCCGGCGCAAGCCCACCTTGGCGACGGCGCTCGCCATGGCCCTGCTTCTCGCTTCCTGTGCCGGCCGGCCGCAGGGCGTTCTCGTCCCGACTGGCAGCGCGCCCGGCGCCACCAAGGTCGATATGCTGGTGGCCACCACCCGCGCGCCATCCAAGGATCCCGGCATTCTCTTTGGCGGAGAGCGGGCGACCAAGATGACGGCCGCCGAGATCGTCGTTTCCATTCCGCCGGATAAAAACCGCAAGGTCGGCCAGGTGCAGTGGCCGAAGAAGCTGCCGCCCAATCCCGAGCGCGAATTCTCGACCGTCTCGGTCTCGCCGCTGCTCGAGCGGCGCGAGGTCGAGAGCTGGCTGGACGAGTCCCTGCCGAAGAGCCGCCGCCTCCTGATCTTCGTGCACGGCTTCAACAATCGCTACGAGGATGCCGTCTATCGCTTCGCGCAGATCGTCCATGACAGCCGCGCCGACGTCGCGCCGATGATCTTCACCTGGCCTTCGCGCGGCAGCATTTTCGACTATAATTACGACAAGGAAAGCACCAACTATTCCCGCGATGCGCTGGAGGAGCTGTTGCGCCGGGCGGCGAAGGATCCGCGCGTCTCCGATGTCACGGTCATGGCCCATTCCATGGGCTCCTGGCTGACCGTCGAGGCGCTGCGCCAGATGGCGATCCGCGACGGCCGGGTGGCGCCGAAGATCACCAATGTCATTCTCGCTTCGCCGGATCTCGACGTCGATGTCTTCCGCACCCAGTTCGAAGCGATGGGGAAGAAGAAACCCAAATTCACCCTCTTCGTCTCGCAGGACGACCGGGCCCTGCTGATCTCGCGGCGCATCGCCGGCAATGTCGAGCGCCTCGGCCAGATCAATCCGAACGAGGAGCCCTACAAGAGCGAACTGGAAAAGGCGGGCATCACCGTGCTCGATCTGACCGCGCTGCAGACCGGCGATCGCCTCAACCACGGCAAGTTCGCCGAGAGCCCGGAAGTGGTGAAACTGCTCGGCAACCGGCTGATCGCCGGCCAGACGGTTACCGATTCCGAGATCGGCCTCGGCCAGCGGGTTGGCGCCGTGGCGCTCGGAACGGCGCAAACGGTCGGCAGCGCCGCCAGCGTCGCCGTCAGCACCCCCATCGCCATCTTCGACCCCGCGACCCGGGAGACGCTCGACGACCAGCTCCAACAGCTCGGCCGAACCGCCGGCGGCACGGTGGCGACGACCGTGGGGCAATAGGGCGGCGGCACGTCGCTCTTCAGCGAATATCTTGACTGCGATCGGTCCGGAATGACGAAAGGGAGCCACGCGGCTCCCTTTCTCTCTATCTATGGCGCGTGTGAGACCCTGCTTACGCCACCTGCATCGCGCCCGGCCCGGGAATGGCCTTCGGGGGAACCTTGCCGAGGATGATCATGCCGAGGACTTCGTCCTTGGTGACGTCCTCGGTGCGGGCATGGCCGACGACGCGGCCGTTCTTCATGACCGAGACACGGTCCGCGAGGTCGAAGACGTCGTGGATGTCGTGGCTGATCAGGAAGATGCCGATGCCTTCGCGCTTCAGCTGCTTGATGAGCTCGCCCACCTGCGCCGTTTCCTGGGGCCCGAGCGCGGCGGTCGGCTCGTCCATGATCAGGATGCGGGCATTGAAGAGGATGGCGCGGGCGATCGCGACCGACTGGCGCTGGCCGCCGGAGAGCGCCTTCACCGGCTCCTTGAAGCGGCGGAAATTCGGGTTGAGACGTCCCATCACCTCGCGGGTCTTGGCCTCCATCGCCACGTCGTCCAGCGTGCCCCAGGGGGTGCGCAGTTCACGGCCGAGATAGAGGTTGGCGGCGGCATCGACATTATCGGCGACCGCGAGCGTCTGGTAGATCGTCTCGATGCCATATTTCTTGGCGTCGCGCGGGTTGGCGATGTCGGCATTCTCGCCATTGATCAGGATTTCGCCGGCATCGCGCTTGTAGGCGCCCGAGAGGATCTTGATCAGCGTCGACTTGCCGGCGCCGTTATGGCCGAGAAGGGCCACGACCTCGCCGGGGTAGAGGTCGACGGAGGCATTGTCCACGGCGTGGATGCCGCCGAAGGAGATCGAGATGTTGCGCATCTCGACGAGGGGCGTGGCGGTGGTGCTGGTCATGCTGCCGGCCGTCATGGGGCTGTTGGTCCCGCTGGTGTTCGTCACTGGAGTGTTCGGCATGGGATCGGCCTCCTTCTTACTTGGCGCGGGCGCGATAGACCGTGTCGAGCCAGACGGCGACGACGAGGACCAGACCGACGACGATGCGCTGGAACGGGCTGTCGATGCCGAGAAGCACCATGCCGGATTGCAGCGATTGCATGACGAAGGCGCCGAGCATGGCGCCCGCTATGGTGCCGGTGCCGCCGGCAAGCGAGGTGCCGCCGATGACGGCAGCCGCGATGGTATAAAGTTCGTCGAGCTCGCCCTGCGCATTGGTCGCGGCATTCAGGCGGGCGGTAGAGATGGCGGCGGCGATGGCGCAGAGCGCGCCCATCAGCATGAAGATGCGCACGGTCACCCAGCGGGTCTTGATGCCCGCGAGTTCGGCCGCCTCCGGATTGCCGCCGATCGCGAAGACATAGCGGCCGAAGCGCAGGCGGGTGGAGATGAAGGTCATGACGATGCCGACGACGACCGCGATCAGCACCGGAATGGCGATGCCGTGCGAAATCTGCAGGCCGCCTTCGGGCCAGGCGATTGCATTGGCTTCGGCATAGCGCCGCGCGATGTTGACCGGCCAGTAATAGGAATTGGCGACCAGAACGGCGCCGAGCACCAGCACGCACGAGAGCACGCCGAGCACATATTCGGCCCAGACCGGACGGCGCGGGAAGCCGAAGCGCTTGCGCTGCTTGCGGGCGTTGAGCAGTGCGGCGACGATGGCGAGGCAGGCGATCAGCCCGACGATCCAGCTGGCGGTTGCCCCGATCGAGCCTTCGGTGCCGCCGCCCATCAGGCGGAAGGTGGCATCCATGGGCGCAACGGTCTGGCCGCTGGTCACGAACCAGGTCGCACCACGCCAGACGAGCAGGCCGCCGAGCGTGACGATGAAGGAGGGGACGTTGAGGAAGGCGATGATGAGGCCGTGCAGGGCGCCGATCGAGGCGCCGACGGCGATGCCGACGACAAGCGTCACGATCCAGATCATCGGGCTGCCGGCACCGAGATAGGCGGGCAGGATCTGCGCCTGCATGACGCCCATGATCATGCCGCAGAAGCCGAGCAGCGAGCCGACCGAGAGGTCGATATTGCGGGTGACGATGATCAGCACCATGCCGGTCGCCATAACGGCGACGGAAGAGGTCTGCACCGTCAGGTTCCAGAGGTTGCGCGGCGTCAGGAACAGGCCGCCCGTCAGGATCTCGAAGCCGACCCAGATGATCAGCAGCGCGCCGATCATGCCGAGCAGGCGGGTGTCGATCTCGGTGGCGCGGAAGAAGCGCTTCACAGGGCTCTCCGTCGCGGTCCGTGCGCCGTCAAAGGCGACGCTCTTCATCGTATCGGCCATCGTGCTGCCGCTCTCCCCCTCGTGCAACCGGCCTCGCGTCATCCGACGCGCCGCTGCAAACTTCATTAAGGCTCGTCACCCCGGCGGGCCCACCCCGGCCGGCGCCTTTCATGGAAATCGGCAGGCGCAGGGCATGTCGCCCGGCGCTTGCCTTGTCAGACCCTGCGGTCCCTTAGTTGCAGGCGGCGACCGAACCGGCCTTCACGCCCTGGCAGGCTTCTTCCTTGCTGATCCAGCCGGCATCGATGACGGCGTTCAGATTGTCCTTGGTGATGGCCAAGGGGGCGAGGAAGACAGACTTCATGGCCGCACCCTTCGGGCCGCCGTTGAAGGTCTGGACGTCGGCGATCTGGTCCATGGTCTTGCCACCGGCCAGTTCGACGGCGATTTCGGCGGCACGCTTGCCGAGAACGCGGCTGTCCTTCCAGACGGAGACGGTCTGGGTGCCAAGTGCGACGCGGTTCAGCGCGGCCTTGTCGGCGTCCTGGCCGGAGACCGGCACCGAGCCGGCGAGGCCCTGGGCGTCGAGGGCGGCGATCGCGCCACCGGCGGTGCCGTCATTGGACGCAACCACGGCATCGACCTTGTTGTCGGCGGCGGTCAGGAACTGTTCCATGTTCTTCTGCGCGACTTCCGGCTTCCAGCCGTCCGTATAGGCTTCGCCGACATTCTTGATCTTGCCGGAGTCGATCGCCTCCTTCAGCACTTCCTGCTGGCCGGAGAAGAGGAAGTCGGCGTTCGGATCGGCGGACGAGCCCTTGATGAAGACGTAGTTGCCTTCCGGCTTCACCTTGAACACTTCGCGCGCCTGCAGGCGGCCGACTTCCTTGTTGTCGAAGGTGATGTAGAAGGCGGCCGGGTTTTCGATCAGGCGGTCATAGCCGACGACCGGAATGCCTTCGGCGGCAGCCTTCTCGATAGCCGGGCCGATCGCGTCGGAATCCTGGGCGAGAACGATCAGCGCATTGGCGCCCTGCGAGATCAGCGACTCGACGTCGGTCAGCTGCTTGGCCGGCGAGGACTGGGCGTCGGCAGAGATATACTTGTCGCCGGAGGCTTCGAGCGCAGCCTTGATGGCAGCCTCGTCGGTCTTCCAGCGCTCTTCCTGGAAGTTCGACCAGGATACGCCGACGACGAGGTCCTTGGCCGAAACAGCGGAATGCATGGATACGATGATGGCGGCACCCGCCATCAGCTTCAAAACGGTCTTCATGTAATCCTCCCAAAGGGCCGCCGGCCGTGCGCGTGGAACCTCCCTCGCGATCCCCATCCGGCAGCAAGCTACCGCCGAGAGCTTTTTTCTCGACAGTCGAGAAAATAGATGTCAGAGATTTTCAGGGCTGTCAACACGGGGCGAAAGCGGTGATTTTCGCAGGCTTGCGCGCTTTGACCGGTGGCCCGGCGGTGATAGTGATCAGCTCATGCTCATAAAGTCGAGCACCGAACAGGTGCGCCAGCAAAACAGCGTTCTTGTCCTTTCGGCGCTGCGTCGGCACGGGCCGCAGGCGCATACGGATCTCTCCGAGCGCACCGGGCTCGCCTCTGCCACCGTCTCGGCCATCACCACCGATCTCGAACGCATCGGCGTCATCGGCCGCAGCGATCAGCCGTCGGCCGGGGGGCGGGGACGTCCGCGCGCCTTGTTCTCACAGCGGCGCGATTACGGCTTCCTCATCACCGCGCAGATCTCCTCCGATCTCGTGCATTATTCGCTGGTCGACTATGCCGGTCGGCTGATCGACCGCTTCGACGAGCCGCGCAGCCACCAGGCGCCGAACGCCGCGCGCTTCGCCCAATCCTTCCTCGACGCGCTGAGCCGGCTCGCAGAGCGCTCGCGGATTGCGCCCGATGATGTCATGGCGATTTCGATCAGCAGCAAGGGCACAGTCGATGCCTCGGGCAGCGTGCTGCTCTGGTCGCCGCTGCTCGGCGGCACGGCGATCGACTTCGCCGCCCTGATCGCGCCGCGTTGGAAGGCGCGGGTGACGCTCAGCAACGAGACGCTGCTCGTCGCCCAGGCGCTGGCGACGCGCCAGGATGATGCCGATCCCGATCAGTCGCGCCTGGCCGTCGTCTCGCTCGGCCACTCGATCGGTCTGGGCATTGCCCGGCGGGACCGGGCGGGAGAGATCGAGGCGAGCGCGCCGAATTTCGGCCACATGCTCGACAGGGCCGACGGCGGCCTCTGCCGCTGCGGCGCCTTCGGCTGCGTCGAGGCCTCGGCCGGCTTTTACGGCATCTTGCGCACGGCCTTCCAGGTGCCGCCCGATACGATTCCTGCCAAATTCGTGCCGCTCGGCGAGATGGACAAGATCGCGCTCTCCGCCCGGCAGGGCAATCGCATGGCCCGCTATGCCTTCCGCATGGCTGGCCTGGCGCTCGGCAACGGCCTGTCGCGTCTGCTGAGCCTCTACGGACCCCTGCCGATCTTCCTGACCGGGCCGGGAATCCGCTTCCTTGATCTCCTGAATGACGGGATCGAGGAGGCACTTGGCCGCTCGCATGAGGTGCGGCTTCTCGGCCGTCCGTCGGTTTCCTTCATTGCCGACGAGCCGCAACTGGTCTTCGACGGCCATCTCGACCGGGCGCTGACCGAGATGGACCATGTGATCGCCGAAACTCGGCTTGGCCTGCGCGACAGCCGCAGCGCCTGACCGGACATGAAAACGCCGCGTCTCCGGAAGGAAACGCGGCGTTGAAGACGGGAAGGGGGCTCAGGCTTCGACGGCGATCTGGCGCTTTTCAGCCACCGAACGAACGGCGGCATCGGCGAGGGCGAGCGCTGCGAAACCATCGGCCCCGCTCGGCGAAAGCGGTGCGTTGGCCTCGATGCCGGCGATGAAGGCGGCAATCTCGTTGGCATAGGCCTCGGTGTAGCGCGTCATGAAGAAATCATGCAGCGGCGGGCGGGTATAGCCCTCGCCATTGGCGATCTCGATCGAGACAGCGCGCTGGTTCTCGGCTGAGACGACGCCCTTCGAGCCATGCACCTCGATGCGCTGATCATAGCCATAGGTGGCGCGGCGGGAGTTGGAGATGATCGCCTGCTTGCCGCTCGCCGTCTGCAGGATCACCGAGACGCTGTCGAAGTCGCCGGCCTTGCCGATCTCGGGATCAACCAGCACGGCGGCAGTGGCGGTGACGGCCACCGGCTCTTCGCCGAGCAGGAAGCGGGCCATGTCGAAATCATGGATCGTCATGTCGCGGAAGATGCCGCCGGAGCGCTTGATATAATCGACCGGCGGCGCGCCCGGATCGCGCGAGATGATCGTCACCATCTCGACCTCGCCGATCCGGCCCTCGTCGATCGCCTTGCGGACGGCCATGAAATGCGGGTCGAAGCGGCGGTTGAAGCCGACCATCAGTTTGCCCTTGGTGTCGCTGACCGTCTTCATGCAGGCCTTGACGCGATCGACATCGAGATCGATCGGCTTTTCGCAGAAGATCGCCTTGCCGGCCCGGGCGAAGCGCTCGATCAGGTCGGCATGGGTGTCGGTCGGCGTGCAGATCACCACGGCATCGATGTCGCTCGCCGCCTCGATCTCCTTGATCGTGCGCACCGCGCAGCCATAGCTGGCGGCAATCGCTTCCGCGGCCTGCGGGAAGGCATCCGCCACGGCCACGAGGATCGCATTCGGATTGCCGCTTACGGCCTTGGCGTGAACCTTGCCGATGCGGCCGGCGCCGAGAAGACCAAATCTTACCGTCATGTGCTGTTCTTTCGTCAGCGGGCTTCGCCCGGGAGGCGGTCTGATGCGCTCAGCCCGCAAAAGCGTGATGGACAGCGCGCCGACCGGCCGCGCGGGAGCCAGCTTGCCCGCGGCCATCCTGCCGCGCGGGCCTCCATGCGCCCCCATGCCATCCTCGCGATGGAATGAATGCGCAAATCTGACTATTTTGGAACATTTATTCCACGTATCACGCAGGCGTCAAGCCGCCGCTCTTGTGGGGCACAGGATTTCCGGACTATGGAGGGGCATGTTCAAGCTCATCGACCCCGACCACGCCTTTTATCGTCCGCTCTGGATCCGCCTTCTCGTCGTGGCGGTCTGTGCCAGCTGGACGGCGGTGGAGTTCACGATGGGCTCGGAAACCTGGGGCTTCATCCTGCTTGCCATCACCGCCTATACCTCGGCGACGCTGCTGGTCTTCTACAAGCCGAAGGATCCGGCGGTCCCGGCGCCGACCGACGGCCCGGCGGTCAATGCTGGCCCTGCGGCCGAGGGCGAGACGGGGCGCGAGGAGCGGCCCTAGCCTCGGCCCGGCGCCACCGCCGGAGGGCTTCATCCACCAGCATATTCGCGAGCATCATCCGCCGGGTCGCCGCCGCACGGTGCGACGGATCATGACGGTCGGGATGGTTGAGCGCCGCGAAGGCCCGCCGTTGCTCGGCCAGTCGCGTCGGATTGTCGCCCGGCCTGATGCCGAGATCGGCCAGAACCTCCTCCAGTGTCAGCCGCGAGAGGAAGGAGGGCGGCTCCGGTGGTGACTCTTCCTCAGCCGGAACGTCCGGCTCCAATTTGGTTGCCGCTGGTTCTGGTGGAGGAGGAGGCGTCGGCGGGCCCGCCATGTCGGCATAGGCCTGTTCGACAGCGACTCCCGAAGCCATGGCTTGGGTCTCCGCAGCAAAGCCGGCGCCGAGGCCGGCGATGCGGGCCGAGGGCGTATCAGCGGGGTCGGCCGCGGCGTCCTCCGCCTGCAGCCGTTCCAGCACCGATTGAAAGACCGATCGCGCGAACATGGAACTCCCTTTACCGCGCCGAGAAGAGCATTCGAGCATGATGCGGGGCTTGTGTGGCCCGGGTTCGCGTCTCACACCTTAGGCATGTGCCTGCTTGCGGATCAGGTCGTAGAGCAGCGTGGCGCTCGGGGGCAGGGCGCGGCCGGCGGCGGTGATCAGGCTATAGGGGCGGATGCGGATGCGGTGGCGGATCGGCAGGCGGCGGATCTCGCCAAGCGGCGTGCCATTGTCGGAGACGAGGGCGGCCACATCGCGGGCGACCGCGGCGATCGCATTGGTCTCCTTGACGATCGACAGGGTCAGGATGGTCGAGGAGGTGTTGATCACCGTCTTCGGCAAGGGCACGCCGGCCGCCACGAAGCTCTCCTCCACCGCCCGGCGCAGAAGCGTGCTTGGCGGCTGGAAAACCCAGTCATAGCGCAGCAGCATCTCCGGCGTGATGCGCCCTTCCTCGAGCAGTGGATGGTTGCGTCGGACGATCAGATCGACCGCCTCCTCGCCGATCTCGACCATGCTGAACAGCCGCGGATCGAGATCGTCGGGAACGCGGCCGATGACGAAATCGTGCCTTGCCGCCAACAGTTCGCGCATCAGCACATTGCTGTTCTCGATCTGGATGTTGATCTCGATCCCCGGATAGGCGGCGGTGACCTGGCGGACGGCGGGAACCGCCAGATGAATGGCGGGGCCGGTGACCGACCCGAGCGAGACCGAGCCGCCGCTCCCATATTTGAGCTCGGTGATCTCGCGCGCGGTCTCGCGCAGCTCGAGAAAGATGCTCCGGGCGCGGCGCGCCAGAGCCCGGCCGAACTGCGTCAGCTCGACGCCACGGGCGATCCGCGCGCAAAGCGGCGCCTTGACGATCGCCTCCACCTCACCCAACAGACGAGAAGCGGCCGGTTGCGAAATGCCCAGCGCATCGGCCGCGGCGCTGATCTGCCCATGTTCCTCGATCGCCAGAATCAGGTGCAGATGATTCATCTTCAGCCCCGATTTGAAAATGCTGCGCGCCGAAGCATCGAAGCCGGAGATCACCTGTTCCCTTGGTTGGTCCACGCTAACCCCCTCAATTCAAAGACGTTAACCAAAAATCACACTCTTGGGGCTTCATATACCAAAAAAAGTATGCCGATAGCGAAATATTGCATTTGACAGTTATGTGGATTGATTCCAGTTTGCGCGCATGTGAGCCGACGCCTCGGGAGCGTTAGGGCTAGGAGGGCCTTCTTCAACCTTTTGCCTCTGCCGCGGGACACTCTGTCCCATGGTCGTTGCGCGCTGCACATGCCCCACCGTTTTCGTAAGCGGGCGGGTTCAACACTCAGGGAGAGATCATATGAAATTGGTAACTTCGCTCCTCGCCGCCGCCGCGATCAGCGTGGCGTCGTTTGTGGCGCCTGTCTTCGCGCAGGACAAGGGCACCGTTGGTATTTCCATGCCGACGAAGACGTCGACCCGCTGGATTTCCGACGGTGAAACGATGGAGAAGCTCTTCAAGGAAGCCGGCTACACGCCGGACCTGCAGTTCGCCGACGATGACATTCCGAACCAGCTGGCCCAGATCGAGAACATGGTGACCAAGGGCGCCAAGGTTCTGGTCATCGGCGCCATCGACGGCACCACGCTGTCGGACATCCTCGCCAAGGCGCATGACGCCGGCGTGAAGGTCATCGCTTACGACCGCCTGATCCGCGACTCCGGCAATGTCGACTACTACGCCACCTTCGACAACTTCCAGGTCGGCGTTCTCCAGGCGACCTCGCTTGTCAACGGCCTGAAGGCGAAGTTCGCCGATACCAAGCCGTGGAACGTCGAACTCTTCGGCGGTTCGCCGGACGACAACAACGCCTTCTTCTTCTATGACGGCGCCATGTCGGTTCTGCAGCCGCTGATCGACAGCGGCGACATCGTCATCAAGTCCGGCCAGCAGGGCATGGACCAGGTCGGCACGCTGCGTTGGGACGGTGCGGTCGCTCAGGCCCGCATGGAAAACCTGCTTTCCTCGACCTACACCGATGCCAAGGTCAACGGCGTTCTCTCGCCCTATGACGGCCTGTCGATCGGCATCCTGTCGGCCCTGAAGGGCGTCGGCTACGGCTCCGGCGACATGGCGATCCCGGTCGTCACCGGCCAGGACGCCGAGCTGCCTTCCGTCAAGTCGATCCTTTCCGACGAGCAGTACTCCACCGTCTTCAAGGACACCCGCGAACTTGCCAAGGTTGCCGTCAGCATGACCGACGCCATCCTCTCGGGCAAGGAACCGGAAGTGAACGACACGAAGACCTACGACAACGGCGTCAAGGTCATCCCGTCCTACCTGCTGAAGCCGGTTGCCGTTGATAAGTCGAACGCCAAGGACATCCTGGTCGGCGCCGGCTACTACACCGAAGACCAGATCAACAACTGATCGTCCGCCATCAGCGAGGGTCCGCGCATCCGCGCGGACCCTTTCGGCATCATGAGGACGCTCCCCACCCGGTCGGGCCCGCCTCATTCGTGACGGTTCGGCCATTGGAACGCGAGATAATGGACAAATACATTCTCGAAATGCGCGGCATCACCAAGACGTTTCCGGGCGTTCGCGCGCTCGACAACGTCAATCTGAAGGTCACCGAGGGCGAGATTCATGCGCTCGTCGGCGAAAACGGTGCCGGCAAATCGACGCTGATGAAGGTGCTTTCCGGGGTCTATCCGGCCGGCAGCTATGAAGGCGACATCTATTTCGACGGCGAAGTCCGCAAGTTCAGCGCCATTTCCGACAGCGAACATCTCGGCATCATCATCATCCACCAGGAGCTCGCCCTCGTGCCGCTCCTGTCGATCGGCGAGAACATCTTCCTTGGCAACGAAGTCGCCACCAAGGGCGTGATCGACTGGAAGACCACCTTCGCCCGCACCCGCGAGCTCCTGGCCAAGGTCGGCTTGAAGGAAAACCCCGCGACCCTCATCACCGACATCGGCGTCGGCAAGCAGCAGCTGGTGGAAATCGCCAAGGCGCTGTCGAAGAAGGTACGGCTGCTCATCCTCGACGAGCCAACCGCCTCGCTCAACGAGACGGATTCGGCCGCGCTCCTCAACCTGCTGATGGAATTCCGCAAGCAGGGGCTGACCTCGATCATCATTTCGCACAAGCTGAACGAGATCAAGACGGTCGCCGACAAGATCACCATCCTGCGCGATGGCGGCACGGTCGAGACCCTCGACTGCCACAGCGAGGACATCAGCGAAGACCGCATCATCAAGGGCATGGTCGGGCGCGACATGGAGGACCGCTATCCTCCGCGCGAGCCGAAGATCGGCGAGATGCTGCTCGAGGTGAAGAACTGGAACGTCTTCCACCAGCATCACCGCGACCGCCAGTTCCTGCATGACGTGAACTTCACCGTCCGCGCCGGCGAGGTCGTCGGCATCGCCGGACTCATGGGCGCCGGCCGCACAGAGACGGCGATGAGCCTGTTCGGTCGCTCCTGGGGTCACAAGATCACCGGCGATGTGATGATGCACGGCAAGCCGGTCGATGTCTCGACCATCGAGAAGGCGATCGATGCCGGGCTCGCCTATGTCACCGAGGACCGCAAGCATCTGGGCCTCGTGCTCAACAACAACATCATGCACAACACCACGCTCTCCAACCTGCCCAAGGTCGCCAATGGCGGCGTTATCGATGGGCACAAGGAGCGAAAGGTCGCTCAGGACTATCGTAAGCTCTTGCGCATCCGTTCGCATTCGATCTACCAGGAGGCCGTCAACCTTTCGGGCGGCAACCAGCAGAAGGTCGTCTTGTCCAAGTGGCTGTTTACCGATCCCGAGGTCTTGATCCTCGACGAGCCGACGCGCGGCATCGATGTCGGCGCGAAATATGAAATCTACACCATCATCAACCAGCTTGCCGCAGAGGGCAAAGGCATCCTCATGATCTCGTCGGAGATGCCGGAGCTCCTCGGAACCTGCGACCGCATCTACGTCATGAACGAAGGACGCATCGTCGCCGAACTGCCGAAGGCGGAAGCCAGCCAGGAGTCCATCATGCGAGCCATCATGCGCTCCGGGGAGAAGCACTAATGGTCGTTGAAACCAGCGCACCCACCTCCAAGCCGTCGATCGGTGAATATCTGAAAGCCAATATCCGCGAATACGGCCTTCTGGTCGCGCTCGTGGTCATCATGGTCTTCTTCCAGGTCATCACCAACGGCGTCCTGTTCCGCCCTGTCAACATCACCAACCTGATCCTGCAGAACTCGTTCATCGTCATCATGGCGCTGGGCATGCTGCTGATCATCGTGGCCGGCCATATCGACCTTTCGGTCGGGTCGATCGTCGCCTTTACCGGCGGCCTTTCGGCCATCATGCTGGTTAAATGGAACATTCCTTACGTCATTGTCGTGCCGCTCTGCCTCATTCTCGGCGGCTTGGTCGGCGCGGCGCAGGGATATTGGGTCGCCTACCAGAAGATCCCGTCCTTCATCGTGACGCTGGCGGGCATGCTCGTCTTCCGCGGTCTCACCTATCTCATCCTGCAGAACCGGCCGATCGGTCCGTTCCCGAAGGAATTCCAGGTCCTGTCGACCGGTTTCGTCCCCGATATCCTGTCTTTCATCAACCCGGCACCGGAGCTGTTCGTCAACTTCTTCGCCTTCGTCGCGGTTCTCGCCCTCGTGGCCTATGCCGTCTATTCCGGCGTCAAGGCGCGGCGCGACAATGATCGCCACGGCACGGAGAACGAACCCCTCATCTTCTTCGCCATCCAGATGGTGATCATCGGCGCGGTCTCGATCTTCCTCGGCTACCAGCTCGCCACCTATCGCGGCTTCCCGAACGTTCTGGTGGTCATGGCGCTGCTGATCGCGCTCTATACCTTCCTCACCAACCGCTCGACGATCGGCCGTCGCATCTATGCGCTCGGCGGTAACGAGAAGGCGGCCAAGCTCTCGGGCATCAACACCGAGCGGCTCACCTTCCTCACCTTCGTCAACATGGGCGTGCTGGCGGCTCTCGCCGGCATGATTATCGCCGCCCGCCTCAACTCGGCGACCCCGAAGGCCGGCGTCGGCTTCGAGCTGGACGTGATCGCGGCCTGCTTCATCGGCGGCGCTTCGGCCTCCGGCGGTGTCGGCAAGATCACCGGTGCGGTCATCGGCGCCTTCATCATGGGCGTCATGAACAACGGCATGTCGATCATGGGCCTCGGCATCGACTACCAGCAGCTCGTCAAGGGCTTGGTCCTGCTGGCCGCCGTCTTCTTCGACGTCTACAACAAGAACAAGGGCTGATCCGGTCCGGTTTCGCAATCAGACCCGCGCGGGCACCCTTCCGCGCGGGTCTTTTCGTTTGCAGGCAGAGCAGGGAAGGAACAGGTTCATGCTGATCTCGCAGATCCTGAATGAGGATGGGTCGATCACCGTTGCCGTGCGCGAAGAGGGGGAGGGCGCCCATGCCGTGCGCGGCGCTGATAGTCTCTACCACCTGGCGCTCGAAGCCGCCAATTCCGGCCGCGGCCTTCTCGATGTCATTCACAGCCGCGGCTTGGCCGGGCCGGTCGATTTGCAGACGGTCTATGCCACGCAGCGCTTCCTGCCGCCGATCACGCACCCCGATCCGGCGCATCTGCACCTGACCGGAACCGGGCTCACCCATCTCGGCTCCGCCGCCACCCGCGATGCCATGCATGCCGCCGCGGCGCAGCAGGCCGAAAAGGCCGAGACCGATTCCATGAAGATGTTCCGCATGGGGATCGAAGGCGGCAAGCCGGCGCTGGGCGATACCGGCGTGCAGCCGGAATGGTTCTACAAGGGGAATGGCCTGCAGCTTGCCCTGCCGGGTGCGGATCTCGTTTCCCCTTCTTTCGCGCTCGATGGCGGCGAGGAGCCGGAGCTCGCCGGCGTCTATGTGATCGCCGACAACGGCCAGCCCTTCCGCCTCGGCTTCGCCGTCGCCAACGAGTTCTCCGATCACGTGACCGAGCGGATCAACTATCTCTATCTCGCCCATTCCAAGCTGCGCCCGGCAAGCTTCGGCCCGGAGCTGCGCATCGGCACGCCGCCGGAAGATGTGCGTGGCACCTCGCGCATCTTGCGGGATGGCGCCGTGGTCTGGGAAAAGCCCTTCGTCTCCGGCGAAGCCAACATGTCCCACAGCTTCGCCAATCTCGAGCACCATCATTTCAAATATGGACTGTTCCGCGCGCCGGGCGATGTGCATGTCCATATGTTCGGAACGGCGACGCTCTCCTTCGGCGATGGCATCAGGACCGAACCAGGCGACATTTTCGAGATCGCCGCCGAAGGTTTCGGCCTGCCGCTCAGCAACCGGCTGGCCGTGGCGGAGCGGGAAGAGGTGACCATCGGCGTGCTCTGACGCGCGGCGGTGGCCTCAGGCTCGGGCCTGGCTGAGGCACTCCTTCAGCACCGCCAGGGCGCGCGGATCGTCCATCTGCGAGACATTGAAGCGCATGAGCGCTGGCGCCGATTGCGAGAGACTGAAGACGTTGCCCGGCGCCAGCACCACCTGCCGCTCCATGGCCGCCCGGGCGATCTCGGCCGCATCGATGCCATCGGGAAGCGCGCACCAGAGGAAAAGGCCGTCCTGCGGCATGAGCAGCGGCTTGATGCCGATGGCCGTGAGCGCGGCGGCGACGCGGCTGCGTGCCTCGGCCAGCCGCGCGCGAAGGCTCTCCAGATGCTTGCGGTAGCTGCCGTCGCTCAAGACCTGGAAGACCAGCTCGGCTGTCAGCCGCCCGCCGCCGAAGGAGGTGGCGATCTTCAGATCCGCCAGGCTCTCGATCCAGTCCGGCCGCGCCACGACGAAGCCGCAGCGCACGGAGGCCGAGAGCGTTTTTGAGAAACTTCCGATCTCAACGACGCGCTGCAACCCGTCGAAGGCGGCAAGCCGCGGGGCGGGCACCGTCTCGAGATCACCGAAGATGTCGTCCTCGATGATGGTGAGATCGGCCTCCTCGGCGATCTTGAGGACCCTGTGCGCGGTGACCGGCGAGAGCACCGCGCCGGTCGGATTGTGGATGCCGGAATTGGTGATGTAGAGCCGCGGCCGCGCCTCGGCGACGATCCGCGAAAAGGCTGCGATATCCGGCCCGGCCGGCGTATAGGGCACACTGACGAGCTTTGCCCGATGGGCGCGCAGCAGGGCCTGGAAGTTGAAATAGCAGGGATCGTCGATCAGCACCGTATCGCCTGGCTCCAGGAAGAAGCGGCAGAGGAGGTCGATCGACTGCGTGCCGGATTCGGTCAGCATGATCTGCCCCGGCGCCGCCTCGATGCCGCGTTCGCCAAGACGCCGTGCCAGGAGCTGGCGGAGCGGCAGCAGGCCGAGCGGGGAGGCGTAGTGGGAGAGCACGGCGCTGTCGCCGCGCGAGAGCCCGCGCAGTGCGCGGCGAAGGCTTGCTTCCGGAAACCAGTCCGGCGGCAGCCATCCGCATCCGGGCTTCAACGTCTCGTCGTCTGTCTCCAGAGACTGGCGCGAGACCCAAAAAGGATCGACGGCGCGATCGACCTTCGGTCCGGCCTCGGCGAGCGCAAAGGGCGCCGCCTGCTGGGCGACATAGAAGCCCGATCCGGGGCGCGACACGATGGCGCCCTCCGCCACCAGCCGCTCATAGGCCTCGACCACGGTCGAGACCGAAACCTTGAGCGTGGCGGCGAGTGCTCGGACGGAAGGGAGCTTCGCACCCGGCGTCAGAGCCCGCCCGGCAATGCGCTGGGAGATCGTCTCCATCACCAGGCGAACCCGCGTCACGCCGTTCTGCATCCTCAACCCGTAATGCTGCTGTTGGCCATACAGTTTGGCCGAACCGTAACAGACTGTGCATGGCCTCGCCTAGGGACCTGCAGGAGAAGAGGCTTTCGAGCGGGGAGAGAAAAATGGATCGGGCAGGGGCCGGATGGCTGAACGGATTGATCGGTGTGGCGATTTTCAGCGGCTCGCTGCCTGCGACGCGCGTTGCCGTGCTGCAGTTTGATCCGGTGTTCCTTACAGTTGCCCGCGCGGCGATCGCCGGGCTGATCGCGCTCGCACTGCTTCTTGCCCTCAAGCAGAGATGGCCGACGCGACAGGAGGTTCTGTCGTTGATCGTCGTGGCGCTCGGCGTCGTCGTCGGCTTCCCGCTGCTCACCGCGCTTGCCCTGCAGAGCGTGACCTCCGCCCATTCGATCGTCTTCATCGGCCTCCTGCCGCTTGCCACCGCGCTCTTCGGCGTGCTGCGCGGCGGGGAGCGGCCGAAGCCGGTCTTCTGGCTCTTCTGCCTGGCGGGCAGCAGCTGCGTTGCGGGGTTTGCGGTAAGCCAGGGCCTGCGCGTTTCTCCGGTCGGCGATCTGTTGATGCTGGGGGCTATCCTTGTCTGCGGGCTCGGCTATGCCGAGGGCGGGTGGCTGTCGCGCAGCCTTGGCGGCTGGCAGGTCATCTGCTGGGCGCTGGTGCTGGCGCTACCGGTCATGCTGGTGCTGAGCCTCCTCGTGCAGCCCGCCTCCTTCGACGGCATCGGCCTGCCGGCGCTGCTTGGGCTTGGCTATGTCTCGCTTTTCAGCATGCTGATCGGCTTCTTCTTCTGGTATCGCGGCCTGTCGCAGGGCGGCATCGCCGCCGTCGGCCAGCTTCAGCTCCTGCAGCCCTTCCTCGGCCTCGCCTTGGCGGCCGGCCTGCTGCACGAGCCGGTGAGCCCCGGCATGATCGGCGTCACCCTCGCCGTCATCCTCTGCGTCGCCGGCGCCAAGCGCTTTGCGCGGTAGGACGACCTTGAAACCGAAGAGATGGGCTTACCGGGTCGACGTTTGCGGCAAATCCTCGTGCGCGATGTCGTCAAGGGACTGATGTCGCCCGCGCTGCGCGGCTGTCCTTAACCGTTGCAAGCGCGGGTCAATCGCGCAGGCCTGAGACAACCATCGCGACACCGGAAAACCCGAGGAGCAGGATGACCGTCCGCCTGAACGCTGCATCCGGCATAATCATGAAGACGCGCACGCCAATGATCACCGGCAACAGAACGGCTGCGGCCACGATGATAAAATAGATACCGCCTACGCCAGCCGTAAGACCGATGTAGACGTAGTAAGCCATGGTAACGGTCAGGGTGCAAAGATTGAACACCTGCATCAGGCTTCGGTGCTCCCGCTTGTTCAGCCCTCTTAAAGCCCACCAGAGCGTGGGGATAACCCCCGAAAATCCGCCGATTCCGCCCATTGTGCCTCCGATGAAGCCAACAGCGATGTCTGGCGCCAACAGATCGTTCTTCGGCATTTTGGGAATAAATCGGTCGCCGAACATCAGCGCGCTCCAGGCAACGAGAAACACACCGAAGCCAGTTCGAAACCAGATAGGGTCGACGAGAGGCAACAGGGTTGCGCCGATCGGTATCCCCACCAGCGCGCCCACGAGATGCGGCCAGAGCAGCTTTACGTTGATGAGTGGTTTGTGAAGATACAGCGCAGCGACTTGTCCGACGAGGGCGCCGAACACGACCAGACATGCCGCTACTCTCGGCTCTACGAACCAGACCCAAACTGACATCGCGACCAGACCAAAACCGAACCCGGACATGCCCTGCACGAGGCCCGCGATAACCGCGCCAATACTGAGCGCCAGATAGGAGACGGAAATACTGATCATGACGCGTCCCTCTACTTCGACATGTTCTTTGCGTTCGCCAGCGTCATCGGCAAACAGATCTCCTCGTTGCATGCCGGCGCAAGCCTGATCGAGATGCCCGCCCAAACACGTGGACGGGTCGTGCACGCCTGACTGCTCGCTGAAATCCTCGACGGCTGGGGTATTGGAATGTCTCGGCGGGTGTTGGGCGCATATATGACCCTGCGAACCGGATCATGGGTCGAGATGTACGCCACTGCAAGCAAAGTCTGAAGGAAAATCAACGTTCCGTTAGAACATTCTGTAGGAAAAACGTTCTTGAGGCGCGAAACGAGGGAATAGATATCGAAAGCCGGGCGCGCGAATTCCGGATCACGCGACCTGCCGTAGGAGGGATCGACCGGATCCTTTCATCGTCCAGGTGGCGCTCTCGAGAGACGCAAGACCAACGCGGCGCCTCGATCCTCAGGACTGCGTCTGCTCCTGACCCTGCTGGCTCTGGCTATGCGTCTGTTGCACCGTCAAGTCAACGGTCAGCGTCTCGTGGGCGGCGCCATGGACGAGGCCGGAGACGGGGGCGGCGTCACGATAGTCGAGGCCGGTCGCGATCCGCACATAGCGGTCGTCGGGGCAGAGATTGTTGGCGGCGTCGAAGCCCACCCAGCCAAGACCGGTCAGATGTACCTCGGCCCAGGCATGACTGGCTGTCTGCTCGACCGTGTCGGTCAGCATCAGATAGCCGGAAATATAGCGGGCCGGCAGGTCGAGCGCGCGGGCGGCGGCGATCATGATATGGGCGTGGTCTTGGCAGACGCCACTGCCGCTCAGCAAGGCCTCTTCGGCCGTGGTCTCCGCGCCGGTTTCGCCGGGCCGATAGTCCACTGCTTCATGAATGGCGCCCATCAGGGCATGCATGCGGGCAAGGTCGCCGTCGCCGGTCTGCGACTTGGCCAGATCGCGGATCACCTTGCTGCGCTTGGTCAGTGGCGTTTCGCGCAGGAAGAGCCAGAGCGGCATATAGGATTGATGCGGGCCGAAGACGCCGGCGCGGTCGGCCGTTTCCACCTCGCCCTGGGCGACGATGCGGATATGATCCTGCTCGCCATTGACGCTGACGAGTGTGATGCGGTTGCCGAAATGGTCTTCGTAGCCCACCTCCACCTTCGCCCCTTCCACCGAGGTTTCCCAGGCGATGACCGATTGTCCCGGCTGGGTAAGCGGCGTCAGGCGCAGGCGCTGAAGCGAATAGCTGACCGGCTCGTCATAGCGATAATCCGTCGTGTGGCTGATCTTCAGGCGCATGCCGTGTCTCGCTTCTGATGCGTCGGGCTCCGGCTCATTTTAGGAATAGAACCGGTAGCCGTCGGAGATTTCCTGGCCGAGAATATTGTTCTGGCTGATGAAGGTCTCGATATATTCGTGCAGGCCCTGGTCCATCACGGCCTTGATGGAATGGGTGCGCAGCGAGTTCAGCGTGCCTTCCGCCGTGTCATGCGCGGCATGACGCTCGCCATATTCGCGGGCGAGATAGCCGAGATTGCTGACGATCTTGTCATAGGAGTAAGCGAGCGAGCGCGGCATGCGACCGTTGAGGATCAGGAAGTCGGCGATATTGGCCGCCTTGTATTCCGCCTCGTAGACCCAGCCATAGGAGCGATGGGCCGAGACCGAGCGCAGGATCGATTCCCACTGCACATTGTCGATCGAGGTGCCGACCTGGCTGACGGCCGGCAGCAGCACGTAATATTTCACGTCGAGAATGCGGGCCGTGTTGTCGGCGCGTTCGATGAAGGTGCCGATGCGCGAGAAGTTGAAAATGTCGTTGCGCAGCATCGTGCCGTGGAAGGCGCCGCGGATCAGTCCTGTCTTGCGCTTGATCGCGTCGATCACCTCCGGCAGTTCCGCAGCCTTGACCCGGCGGGCCAGCATGGCCTTCAGGTCGAGATAGCACTCGTTGGTCGCTTCCCAGGTCTCCCGCGTCAGCGCCGTGCGCACCATGCGCGCATTGCTGCGCGCCGATTCGATGCAGGAGAGAACGCTCGACGGATTGGACTTCTCCCGAAGGAGGAAATCGACCGCATCGGTGTTGTTGGGCGACTCGTAGAGGCTCTCATAGGTGTCGAAGACACCAGAGCTCTGCAGCACGCCTTCCCAATTGTCTTCGTTCAGGTGTGAGCGGGTCAGCGACATGCGCAGCCCGGCATCGACCAGGCGGGCGCTGTTTTCGGCACGCTCGATATAGCGGAACATCCAGTAGAGTCCGTTGGCAGTACGTCCGAGCATGTCCGATCAGTCCTCCAGAACCCAGGTGTCCTTGGTGCCGCCGCCCTGGCTGGAATTGACCACCAGGGAGCCAGCCTTGAGCGCCACGCGGGTCAGCCCGCCCGGGATAATCTGCACCTTGTCGGAGACGAGCACATAGGGCCGCAGATCGACGTGGCGGGGGGCGATGCCCTTGTTGACCATGATCGGCACGGTGGAGAGCGAGAGCGTCGGCTGGGCGATGTAATTGTTCGGCCGAGCCTTCAGCTTCTCGCAAAAGAGCGCGCGCTCCTTGCGCGAGGCGGTGGGGCCGACCAGCATGCCGTAGCCGCCCGAGCCGTGGACCTCCTTGACGACGAGATCGGCGATATTGTCGAGCACATATTGCAGGCTCTGCGGCTCGGAACAGCGCCAGGTCGGTACGTTCTCGAGCATGGCCTTGCGGCCGGTATAGAATTCGACGATCTCCGGCATGTAGGAATAGATCGCCTTGTCGTCGCAGATCCCGGTGCCGGGCGCGTTGGCAATGGTGATGTTGCCGGAGCGGTAGACATCCATGATGCCGGGAATGCCGAGCGCGGAGTCTGGCCGGAAGGTGAGGGGATCGAGGAAGTCGTCATCGACGCGGCGGTAGAGCACGTCGATCGCCTCATAGCCGCGCGTGGTGCGCATCCTGACCTTGCCGTCGATCACCCGAAGATCCGACCCTTCGACGAGTTCCACGCCCATCGTGTCGGCGAGGAAGGAATGTTCGTAATAGGCGGAGTTGAAGATGCCGGGGGTGAGCACGGCGACCCGCGGTTTGCCTTCGCAGCCGGGCGGCGCGACGGCAGCCAGCGAGTGGCGCAGCAGGTAGGGATAGTTCTCCACCGGCTTCACCCGGTTCTGGTAGAAGAGCTCCGGAAACATCTGCATCATCGTCTCGCGGTTCTCCAGCATATAGGAGACGCCGGAGGGCGTGCGGGCATTGTCTTCCAGAACGTAGAACTGGTCCTCGCCGGTGCGCACGATGTCGGTGCCGACGATATGGGTGTAGACGCCGCCCGGCGGGCGGAAGCCGACCATCTGCGGCAGGAAGGTATCGTTTTTCTCAATCAGCGCGCGCGGAATGCGGCCGGCGCGGATGATTTCCTGCTTGTGGTAAATGTCGTCGAGAAAGGCATTGAGCGCCAGCACGCGCTGCTCGATGCCCTGCGCCAGCCGCCGCCATTCGCGCGCGGAGATGATGCGGGGGATAAGATCGAAGGGGATCAGCTTTTCGGAACTGTCGGCATGGCCGTAGACGGCGAAGGTGATGCCGGTCTTGCGGAAGATGTTCTCGGCCTCTTTCGACTTGGCGATCAGGCGGGCCTTGTCCTGGCTTGCATACCACTCATTGTAGGTTTCGTAGGGCTGGCGCGGCGTGTTGTCCGCATTCATCATTTCATCGAATGCCAACGGTATCGTCCCCTTTTTTTAGGCATTTGAGACCAAGCACATCAGCAATGCAAGAAGCATGCGCGTTCCTCTCGCAAAGAATTTCCGCGCTGCAAAACTGCGCCCCTCTAAGGGCCAAATGGCGCTTTGCCGGGCGTCGGCAAGGCGACGCGCGGCGCCAACGCAGAAGAACTGCCTTCAAAACTCGCATTTGCATCATCTGAATGCTGATCCGCGCAGAATGAGCGCGGCTGATGCTCAGCTGCAGGAGTTTTGCTTTGACGCGGCGCGAGCCGGCAGCTAGCGAGCCGACCATAGAAGAATTCCGCCGGAGACATGATGACAGATCGCACCCAATCCGACCCCAAGGGTTCGCTCTCGTCGGGCGGGTTCGAACAGGCCATTCCCGCCCTCTTCGTGCTGCTCTGGTCGACAGGTTGGGTCATGGCGAAATATGCCGACCTCTATGCCGATCCGCTGACCTTCCTCGTGCTGCGCTATGCAGCGGCCACCGTCCTGTTCGTGCTCTTCTGCCTTGCCAGCGGCGCACGATGGCCGTCGTCGCGCGCGCTCGTCCTGCGCGCCATCGTCTCCGGCATGTTCCTGCACGGCTTCTATCTCGCCGCTCTCTTCTGGGCGATCGGGCAGGGGGTGCCGGCCGCGCTTTCCGCCATCATTGCCGGGCTGCAGCCGCTGATGACGGCCGTTGTCGCACCGTTCCTGATCGGCGAGCAACTGAGCCGGGCGCAGAAACTCGGGCTGGCTCTCGGCTTCGCCGGCATCGCCATCGCCGTCTTTCCGAAGATGCTGGCGATCGATCCCGGTGCGACGCCGATCCATCTCCTGCCGGTGCTGATCAATATCGCCGGCATGGCCTCTGTCACCTATGGCACGATCTACCAGAAGCGGCACCTGCAGCAGAGCGACATCCGCACCACGGCAACGCTGCAATATGTCGGTGCGCTGATCGTCACCGTACCCCTGGCACTGATGCTCGAGGACCTGCGGGTGGAGTGGCGGTTCGAGCTGTTTGCTGCGCTTGCCTGGGCCGTGCTCGGCCTGTCGATGGGGGCGATCGCGCTGCTGCTTTATCTCATCCGTCGCGGACAGGTCTCGCGGGCGGCCTCGCTCATCTATCTCGTGCCGCCCCTCGCCGCCTTCCAGGCCTGGGCATTGTTCAGCGAGCCGCTGACCATTCTGATGATCCTCGGCACCGCCATCGCCGTCTTGGGTGTCTATCTCACCAATCGCAAGAAGGGCTGAGGGCAGTAAAAAAAATCCGCGCGCAGCGGGAAGGCTGCGCGCGGATCGGAGAGTGTCGAGGCGGCCACCGGCCGCCAATTCAGATCAGGCGAGGCTCAGGCCTCTTCGCGCCGGGCAGCGCCTTCGCGGCGCTGGCCCTGCGGTGCGCCACCCTGCGGACCGCCGCGGCCGCGATTGGCAGCGCCATTGCGGTTGCGATTGTTGTTGCGGTTGCGCTTGGCCAGAGCGGCCTGATGCGCGGCCTGGGCGGCAGGACCCTGACCCTTGCGGTGCTGCTTCTTCTGCTGGCCGTCGCCGGCTTCCACCAGGAGATCGTCGCCGGCAAAGGGGCTCGGCGCCGCCTTGGCGGCCTGCGGCACGCGGGCCGGGCGCGGGCTGCGCTGCGCATTGCCGGGCTGGCTCCGCTCGCCGCCGCGATTGCCGCCGCGGGCATTGCGGCCGGCCGGTGCAGGACGCGACAGGGTGGCCGGGGGCTCGCCGCTGGCAACCGTGATCGACATGCCCATCAGCTTCTCGATATCGCGCAACAGACGACCTTCGTCCGGGGCGCAGAAGGCGATCGCGACGCCGTCGCGGCCGGCGCGCGCGGTGCGGCCGATGCGGTGGATATAGGCGTCCGGCACTTCCGGCAGGTCGTAATTATAGACATGGGTGATGCCGGGAATGTCGATGCCGCGGGCCGCGACGTCGGTCGCCACCAGCACCTTCACCTCCCCATCGCGGAAGGCCTTGAGCGCCCGCTCGCGCTGGCCCTGGCTCTTGTTGCCGTGGATGGAGGCGGCGGAATAGCCGACCTGGTCGAGATGCTTCATCAGCTTCTCCGCGCCATGCTTGGTGCGCGAGAAGACGATGGCGCGGCCATCCGGATTGGCGGTCAGCGACTGCTTCAGAAGCTGCGTCTTGCCATCCTTGCCGCCGACGAAGTGAACATATTGCTCGATCTTGTCGGCAGCCTTGCCGGCCGGCGTCACTTCGACGCGCTTCGGATCGTTGAGATACTCTCCGGCGAGCTCGGCAATCGCCTTCGGCATGGTGGCCGAGAAGAGCAGCGTCTGCCGGTTCTTCGGCACGAGCTTCGAAATCTTGCGCAGGTCGTGGATGAAACCGAGGTCGAGCATCTGGTCGGCCTCGTCGAGCACCAGGTAGCGCGCCGTGGTCAGCGACACCGCCTTGCGGGCGATGAGATCGAGCAGGCGGCCGGGGGTGGCGACGAGGATCTCGGTGCCGCGCTCCAGCTGCTGGGTCTGCTTGTTGATCGAGGCGCCGCCGACGACGACGGTGACGCGCAGCGGGCTCTTCTTGACGAAGGTCTTCAGATTGGCGGCGATCTGGTTCACCAGTTCGCGGGTCGGCGCCAGGATGAGGGCGCGGATATTGCGCGGATCGGCGCGCTTGCCGTCGGCGAGCATGCGCTCGATCATCGGCAGGCCGAAGGCGGCCGTCTTGCCGGTGCCGGTCTGCGCGAGGCCGATCAGGTCGTGGCCTTCCATGACGAGCGGGATCGCTTCAGCCTGGATCGGCGTGGGAACGGTGAATCCTTCGGCGGTGAGGGTCGAAACCATCTGGGAGGAGAGGCCGAGGTCGTTGAAAGTGGTCAAAACTGTGCCTTTCGGGCGCGCCAAACGCGAGGGCCGGATGTGCGGAATGCACGTCCGGTTGCTTGGCGACAAGAACCCCGCGTGAAGTGGGAACTTGGTGGGTTGATCGAGGTCGTCTGCGCTGGCGAGCCGGTTCGACAGTCTGGGTCGGTCTGCGGCTTTATGCGGAGCGCTTGTCCTTCACTGCGGGGCCTTGTGCTCCGCCTTGGGCCGCTCACGCGGCGGCCGGAAGGGTACGCTCTGCGCTCATGTCGCCTTTCGCGGTGCGAAAGTCAAGGGCCGGCGCCTCGCGAAGGCTCGTAGGTCCGCGTGCAACACGAAACGGGCCGGCGCGAGGGCCGGCCCGTGCAGGATGGGGTCCGCTGGGGCGCCTAGTCGGCGCAGGCGCGGACCTGGTAGAACTGGCCGTAATGGTTCTGATGCCAGGCCGTGTGGCAATGCACATAGGGGGCGTAGACCGGAGCACCGTAGGCAGGCGTCGCGTAGACGGGCGCGCCGTAGACGGGCTCGGCATAGACCGGGGGGCCATAGACGACGGTCCGGGTCGGCGGGGCGGAAGCGAAAGCGCCCCCGAGCAGGGCACCGCCGGCCAGGCCGGTCGCGAGGCCTGCGCCGAAATTGTTATGCGCTTCCGCGTCCGTGGAGAGAGCGAGCGTGGATCCGGTGACTGTCAAAGCGATCAGGCCGATCGTGGCCATCTTACGAATGGTGAACATGGTTCTGTCCTCATCTTCGTCCAGCGCGACCGTTTCTCGGCCCGCGAGCTGTGACACCCAGATAATACGCCTCCCCAAGCTCTTGTTGCATAAGAGATTCATTAAATTTCGGACATGTTGACCGAGGTGGATTTCGCCTCGTCCACGCCGTGCCTCAGGCAGAGCGCTGGCCCGAGAGCATTTCCCGCTTGCCGGCAAAACCGGGGCTTCGGGTGACGGAGAAGCCGGCAGCCTGCAGATTGCGGCGCACGAAGCCGGCGGCGGCGTAGGTCGCGAAAGTGCCGCCGGGGTGCGTATGCCGATAGACTTCGGCCATCAGCGCCTCCGACCACATGTCCGGGTTCCTCGAAGGGGCAAAGCCATCGAGAAACCAGGCGTCCATCGCGCGCTCCTGCGCCGACAGCGTCTCGAGCGCCGCGCCGCAGATGACGGTCAGCTGCAGATCGTCGGCGAGATCGAGTACCACATGGCCAGTTGGCGCATCCGGCCAGCGCGCGAGCAGCGCCGCCCGCTCCTTAGCGATCTCCGGCCAGGCGGAGAGCGCCCGGGCGATATCGTCGCGCTGCATCGGGTAGAGCTCGAAGGAGGTGAAGGAGAGCCGTGCGGGGGCGGGTTTCTCCGTCGTCCTCCACTGCCGCCAGGTCTCGCAGAGATTGAGCCCGGTGCCGAAGCCGAGTTCGCCGATCGAGAAATCGCCGCCGTCCCGCCAGCGGTCCGGCAGCCCGTTGCCGGCGAGGAACACATGGCCGCATTCGAGCCGCCCGTCGGTGCGGCAATAAAAATGATCGTCAAAGGCCAGCGAGTAGGGCATATCGCCCGCATGCCAGTCGAGCGCCTGCGCGCCTGGAGCGGAGATGTCGGTCGCGGGGTCGGTGGTGCTCATCCGCCTGCGATAGCCAGGCTGCGGGTCAAGGTCAATCGGAGCAGGAGCCATGGGGCAGAACGGCGAGCGCGCGCCGGCCGAGACGGTCGATCTCCTGGTCGTCGGCGGCGGCATCATGGGCCTCTGGACGGCGCTGAAGGGGGTCGAGGCCGGGCTCTCAACCCTCCTGATCGACCGGGCCCGCATCGGCGCTGGCGCCAGCGGCGGCCTGCTCGGCGCCCTGATGCCGCATACGCCGGATCGCTGGAATGCCAAGAAGCAGTTCCAGTTCGATGCTCTGGTCTCGCTGGAGGCCGAGATCGCCGCGATCGAGAATGTCACCGGCCTCTCCGCACTCTATCGCCGCTCCGGCCGGCTGGTGCCGCTTGCGCGGCCGGACCTGCGCCGTGTCGCGCTCTCCCAGGCTGCCGATGCCGAACGCAACTGGCAGGCCGGCGAGCGCGACTTTGCCTGGCAAGTCATGGACGCCCCGCCTCCGGCCCTCTTTGCCGAGCAGGCTGTCGCCGAAGGCGTTGTCCTCGATACGCTGTCCGGCCGGGTCTCGCCTCGTGCGCTGCTGGCAGTGCTTCAGGCAGCGCTAAGGCGCCAGCCTGGAGCCCAGATCGTCGAAGGCATCGGTCTCGATCGCCTCGATCCCGCAGGTGGTCACGCGTCCCTTTCCGATGGTCGGCGCCTGGCTTTCGCGCACTGCGTGCTCGCCGCCGGCAGCGAGAGTTTTTCGCTGCTCGACACTCTCGCGCCGCGCGCCCGCCCGAGCGGCAAGCCGGTCAAGGGGCAGGCGGCGCTGCTCGACACCCGGCTGGATCCGGCGCTCCCGGTCATCTTTTCGAGCGGTCTCTATGTGGTGGTGCATGAGAATGGGCGTGCCGCAATCGGCAGCACCAGCGAGGAAGAGTTCGACGCGCCCTTCTCGACCGATGCCGGGCTCGAGTCACTGATCGACCGGGCGGCGGCGCTCCTGCCCGTGCTGCAAGGGGCGGCCGTGGTGGAACGCTGGGCCGGGTTACGGCCGAAGGCGGTGGGGCGGGATCCGATGGTCGGCCCGCATCCGGATTTCCCGCGACTGCAGCTGATGACCGGCGGCTTCAAGATCAGTTTCGGCATTGCTCACCGCCTCGCAGCCGCCGTCATCGGCGGGATCACGGGCGCCGGCGGACCCAGCCTCCCTCCGTCCTTTCTCTGCTCCTCGCATCTCCAGGATGATTGAAGCGACCGCCGCGCTGCAGGTCTGACCCAATGACAACGCCCCCGCCGGGGACCGGAGGAGGCGTTGACCGTTGACGGTGAGGCTGTCTTACATCCAGTAGGGCGGGACGCCGTAATAGTCATAGACCAAACGACCATTCTCGCGATTCCACTGATATTCCTCGTCGCTGCGATATTTGGGCGCCTTGTCGACCTGCTCGCGCGTCAGATCCGTGCGGTAGCCGCCGAGCTCCTCGTCGTAGTTGAGCTTCGCCCAGGGCAGAGGATAGTGATCTTCCCCGATGCCCAGAAAGCCGCCAAAGGCGAGGACGGCATAGGCGACGCGGCCGCTGCGCTTCTCGAGGATGACGCGCTCGATCGTGCCGATGTGATGCCCGTCGACGCCATAGACGCGCGTGCCTTCTACCTTGTCGCTGGCGATCAGGTCATGGGTTTCCCGGATCGAGGCGTCCTTGAGAGTGCTCTCCTGAAAGGTCATTGTCCGTCTCCTCATTCTTGTCGCACCTTGAAAACGCGTGGTGGCAAGGCTGGTTCCGGCGGAGGCGTTGGTACGGTTGTCACCATCCGAATTCGTGATGCTGTCACGCAAATCACGTAGCGCAGGGTTTGCCGAGCCGGAGCCCGACCATGCGCTATGCCATTTGTTTCACACCGCCGATTCACGATCCGCTGTCGATCGCGGCCGCCGAATGGCTGGGACGCAACGTCTATTCCGATGTGCTCTGCGAGCAACCGGCCGTTGCCGGTCTCAGCCATCAGGATCTGGCCTTCCACACCGCCGTGCCGCGCCGCTATGGTTTTCACGCCGCCATCAAGGCGCCGTTCGCGCTCGCGGATGGGATGAGCGAGGGGCAGCTGCTCAACCAGCTGATGCGGTTCACCTCCGACCTGTCCCCCTTTGAAATGGCTGATGTCGAGATCGCCTGGCTCGGCGACTTCTTCGGTCTCGCCGCCGCTCGACCCTGCGCCGAGATGGCGCATCTGGCCGCAAGCGTTGTCCAGGCCTTCGACGCGTTTCGCGCTCCGCTGCGCGAGGAAGAGCTTGAGCGGCTCGATCTGGATAAGCTGACCGCGCCGCAGTTCTCCAACCTGCACCGCTGGGGCGACCCTCATGTGATGGACGAGTTCCGCTTCCACATGGCGCTGAGCGGCCCGGTGCCTGTCGCGATCCGGCAGCGGATCGAGGAAGGCTTGCGCCTGCAGATCGGCCCCCATCTCGGCAAGCCGCTCGATATTCGCAGCCTGGCGCTGTTCGTCGAGCCGGAGCGCGGCGCGCCGCTGCGTGTCCATTCCCAGCATCCGCTCGGCAAGCTCGCCGCCCATCGCCCCATGAAGCGCACGGATGGCGGGGTTCTGCCTCCGTCGGGTTCGGTGGAGGCGGATGTGGCCGCCGCTTTGCACCGCATTCCCGCCTCCGCCTGACCGCGCGCCCGGACACCGTCCCCTGTCGAAAAGCCGGAGAAGCGTCTCGACATTCGCTTCTCGAATGTTACCGTCCGGCGGAACCGGAAGGGAAAGGCTTTCAATGTTGGATCTCACGACCCCGCGCGATCTCGTCGGCTACGGGCGCTCGGTGCCCGATGCGCGTTGGCCGGGCGGGGCCCGCATCGCTGTGCAATTTGTCGTCAATTACGAGGAAGGCGGCGAGAGCTCGATCCTCGATGGCGACAAGGCCTCCGAATCGCTGCTGTCCGAAATCGTCGGCGCGCAGCCCTGGCCTGGTCAGCGCAATCTCAACATGGAGTCGATCTATGAATACGGATCGCGTTCCGGTTTCTGGCGGCTGTGGCGGCTCTTCACCAGCCGGCAGGTTCCGGTCACCGTCTATGGCGTAACGCTCGCCATGGCCCGCAACCCCGAGGCTGTCGCCGCCATGAAGGAGGCCGGTTGGGAGATCGCCAGCCACGGCTATCGCTGGCTGGAATACAAGGACGTGCCGGAGGAGGAGGAGCGCCAACATATTCGCGAGGCCGTGCGCCTGCATACCGAGCTCACCGGTTCCCATCCGCTCGGCATGTATCAGGGCAAGCCCTCGCTTAACACGCTGAAGCTGGTCCTCGAAGAGGGCGGCTTCGTCTATTCCTCCGACAGCTACGCCGATGACCTGCCCTTCTGGGTGCCGGGGCTCGCGCCCGACACGCCGCATCTGATCATCCCCTATACGCTCGACGCCAATGACATGCGCTTTGCCACGCCGCAGGGCTTCAATTCAGGCGACCAGTTCTTCACCTATCTCAAGGACACGTTCGACGTTCTCTATGAGGAGGGCGCCGAGGGCAGCCCGAAGATGATGAATGTCGGCCTGCATTGCCGCCTGGTCGGCCGGCCCGGCCGGGCCGCCGCCCTGGCGCGCTTCGTCGATTATGTCCTCTCCAAGGACAAGGTCTGGATCGCCCGCCGCATCGAGATCGCTCGCCATTGGCATGATCACCACCATCCGGGATCAGCCCTATGACCAGCCGAGACGACTTCGTGAGCCGCTTCGGCGGCGTATTCGAACATTCACCCTGGGTGGCGGAGCGAGCCTTCGATGGGCTGGAGGGCGAGACACTGACCGCGCCGCGCGTCCATGCCGCCATGGTGGAGATCTTTCGCACCGCCGATGATGGCGAGCGCATGCAGGTGCTGCGCGCCCATCCGGATCTCGCCGGGCGTCTGGCGATCGCCGGCGAGCTCACGGCTGAATCAAAGGCCGAGCAGGCCTCGGCTGGCCTCGATCGGCTGACGGCGGAGGAGCACCAGCGCTTCACCACGCTCAATGCCATCTATACCGACAAGTTCGGTTTTCCCTTCATCATCGCCGTCAAGGGGCTCGGCAAGGCGGACATCCTCGCCGCCTTCGAGCGCCGGATCGACAATGGGGTGGACGAGGAATTCGAAACTGCCGCGGCCGAGGTCGAGAAGATCGCCTGGCTGCGCCTGACATCCATGCTTCCCGGAGAGACAGAATGACCGTTACCACGCCGCTCGACCTTCCAGACTTCGCCAAGGGAGCGGTCAATCTGGCCTCGGGCCGGCTCGGAGCCATCGGAGTGTCGACGACGGATGAATTCTTCGCGCCCGTCTCCCGGATGCTGAGCGACGATCCCGCCATCTTCATCGCCGATAAATATGACGACCACGGCAAGTGGATGGATGGCTGGGAGAGCCGGCGCAAGCGCGTGCCCGGCCACGACCATGCCGTGATCCGTCTCGCCATGCCCGGCCGCATTGCCGGCTTCGATGTCGACACCAGCTATTTCACCGGCAACTACCCGCCACATTGCTCGATCGAGGCGGCCTTCATCGAGGATGGCGATCCGGTCGAGGATACGGTGTGGACGGAGATCCTGCCGAAAAGCCCGCTCGGTCCCAGCGCCCATCATTACCTGCAGCCGGCGGAAGCCGATCGCGGCAAGGTCTTCACCCATCTTCGCCTGCACATCTATCCCGACGGCGGCATCGCCCGACTGCGCGTCTATGGCTCGGCCTATTTCGACTGGTCGAAGGTCGGGCCCGACCAGGAGATCGATCTTGCCTATATCTTCGGCGGCGCCCATTCGCTCGCCTGGTCGGACGCGCATTACGGCCATCCCGACCAGATTCTCGCGCCTGGCCGTGGCGTCAATATGGGCGATGGCTGGGAAACGGCGCGCCGGCGTGGTCCCGGGCATGACTGGACGATCATCAAGCTCGGCCATCCCGGCGAGATCCGCCGGATTGAAGTCGACACCGCCCATTTCAAGGGCAACTTCCCGGACCGCTGCGCGCTGTTCGGCGCCTATCTGCCGGACCATCAGGGGCCGTTCACTCAAGCCGATATCGAGGCATCGGAGGGATGGCAGCCGATCCTCGAAGAGGCCAAGCTGCAGATGGACCATGTCCACGCGTTTACGGGCGACAGCGTGAAGGCGATCGGTCCGGTTACCCATGTGCGCTATTGCATGTATCCCGATGGCGGCACCAGCCGGCTGCGCCTCTACGGAACCAAGGCATGAGCGCAGGCGCGACCGCGGTACCCATCCCCCTGGTCCTCGAAACCTTGACGGCGGAGGCATTCGCCCCTTTCGGCACGGTGCTCGAGGCGGATCCCGCCACCATGCGCCTTATCAATGGTGGCACTACCGAGCGCTTCCATGCGCTGGGCGTTGCGCAAGCGTTGGGCGAGGGGGCGCGCGTCATCCTCAACCTCTTCCGGGGCCAACCCCGCGCTTTCCCCTATGCGATCGACATGATGGAGCGCCATCCACTGGGATCTCAGAGCTTCACGCCGCTCAACGGCGCCGCTTGGCTGGTTGCCGTAGCGGACGATGAAGACGGCCGGCCGGGGCGCCCGCGGGTCTTCGCGGCAACGGGCAGCCAGGGCGTCAATTATCGGCCGAATACCTGGCATCATCCGCTGATCGCCGTGGGTTCCGTGCAGGATTTTCTCGTGGTGGACCGCGACGGGCCCGGTCTCAATCTCGAGGAACGGGCCTATGATCGGCCGTTTCACATCGACCTTCCGATTGTCTGACCAGAAGGAGCGCCCATGGCCGCGACAGGACGACTGACAACCCATGTTCTCGATGCCGCGCTCGGGCGGCCGGCCGAAGGCTTGGCGATCGATCTTTTCCGCCTCGATGGCGACAGCCGCGAGCACCTGCTGTCGGTCGCGACCAATGCCGACGGCCGGATCGATGGGCCGATCCTTTCCGGTGCAACCATGGCGGCCGGTAGCTACGAGCTTGTCTTCCATGCCGGCGATTATCTGCGTGGCAGCGGTGCAATGCTGACCGAGCCGCCCTTCCTGGATCTCATCCCGCTGCGATTCAACATCGCCGACGCGGCGGCGCATTATCATGTTCCCCTGCTGCTTTCGCCCTACAGCTACTCCACCTATCGCGGCAGCTAAAGGAATATTTAATAATTACATGATATACGAATATTCAAACTAAGCAGCCCAGCAGCGTTGAACGGTTCGTTTATCGCTATTTTAAGAAATCGCGGATACATCTGAGAGAGGGCACGGCCGGCTTCGTCCTCGTGAGCCTGCCGGTGGGAGCACGTCTCAGTGATCAAGCGCATTGATCGCACGCAAGTGCGAGTGGGCATGTTTATCGAAACGCTGGAGGGGGAGTGGCAGACGACCCCGATCAATCGGCGACGATTCCTGCTGGACTCCGAAGCCTTGGCGCAGCAGATTCGTACCAGCGGCATTGTCGGGGCGATCATCAACACCAGCATGGGCGTCGATATCGACGGTCTCCGCCGTCCTGATTCGGCGGAAGCGGCGGCAACGCTGCAGCAGCGCAAGGAAACCGCGCGCATCCTGACGCAGGCGACGCGCGAGCTGGAAGCCGTGCTCGGCACCGTTCTGTCAGGCGATCCGCTGACCATGGAGGGTGTTTCGCCTCTGGTCGGAGAGGTGACGAAGAGTGTCGAGTCCGGTCCGGCGATCATGCTCGACCTGACGCGCCTCAAAAGCCGGGACAAATCCACCTTCCTGCATTCCGTCGCCGTCTCGGCGCTGATGGTGCATTTTTCCAGGTCGCTTGCCTTCGATGCGGCGACGATCGAATTGATGGGGGTTGCCGGTCTGGTCCATGACGTCGGCAAGCTGGCGATTCCGATCACCGTGCTGCAGAAGCCGACGGCGCTCACCGAGGAGGAGCGGCGGATCATCATGAGCCATCCGGTGCTGGGCTACGATATCCTCAAGCAACAGAACAGCCTGCCGGACCTGGTTTTCGACATCACCCGCCACCATCACGAGCGCATGGACGGCAAGGGCTATCCCGACCGGATCGCCGCTGCCGAGCTCGGCATCCATGTCCGCATGGCGGCCATTTGCGACGTCTACGAGGCCCTGACCTCGGTGCGACCCTACAAGACGCCCTGGACCTCCTCCATGGCGCTGAACTGGATGCTGGCGCGGCCGGAGCATTTCGACATTCCGCTGCTCTGGAAGTTCATCCTCAGCCTGGACAGCACCCTGACCAAGGATGTTCGGCATCATTAGCGCTGGAATGGGTTGGACAGGTCAGCTCCCCGGAAGCGCGCTCTTTGCCGGACGGCCCGCAACATAGGTCTCGACGATCGCGCGGTCGTCGCCCATGGTCTGCAGCAGGAAGAGCTCGTCCGCCAGGGAGGTGACCACCTCGGCCTTGAGCGCCATGGCCGGCGTCGCCGCCATGTCGAGTACGATCACATCCGCATCCGTTCCAACCTCCAGCGTGCCGATCCGGTCGACCAGCGAAACTGCCTCGGCATTGCCGCGGGTGAGATGATAGGCGCTCTCGAAGGGGTTCAGCCGCTCGCCCAGCAATTGCTGGATCTTGTAGGCCTCGTCCATGGTCCGCAGCATGGAATAGCTCGAGCCGCCGCCGATATCCGAGGCCACCGAGACCCGCACCGGATGCTCGCCGCGCGCAATGGCCTTCAAGGGAAAGAGACCGGAGCCGAGGAAGAGGTTGGAGGTCGGGCAATGGACGGCGACCGAGCCGCTCTCGCTCATCACCTGCCGCTCCCGCTCGGAAAGATGGATGCAATGGCCGAACAGAGTCTTGCGGCCGAGCAGATCGTAGCGGGCATAGACATCGAGATAGTCGACCGCATCGGGATAGAGCGAGCCGGTGAAGGCGATCTCGTCGTGGTTCTCGGAGAGATGCGTCTGGATATGCAGGTTGGGAAACTCGCGGGCAAGCGCTGAGGCCGCCGCCATCTGCTCCGGCGTCGAGGTGATGGCAAAGCGCGGCGTGATGGCGACATGGTTGCGCCCCTTTCCGTGCCATTCCTCGATCACCGCCCGCGTCTCGTCATAGCCGAGCTCCGGCGTGTCGAGCAGGCCCTGCGGCGCGTTGCGGTCCATCATTACCTTGCCAGCGATCATGCGCATGTCGCGCCGGAGCGCTTCGGCGAAGAAGGCATCGGCGGAGGCCTTGTGGACCGAGCAATAGGCGACCGCTGTCGTCGTACCGTGGCGGACCATCTCGTCAAAAAAGTGCGTGGCGATCCGCGCTGCATGCGCGCTTTCCACGAAGCGGCATTCTTCGGGGAAGGTGTAGGTGTTCAGCCATTCGAGCAGGTTGGCGGCATAGGAGCCGATGACCTGCATCTGTGGGAAATGCAGGTGCGTGTCGATAAAGCCCGGCAGGATCAGATGCGGGCGATGGTCGATCTCCTCAACATCTTCAGGCGCGGCGGCGCGAACGGTCTCGTAGGACCCTGCCTCCTGGATAAGGCCGTCGATGAAGAGCAGGGCCCCGTCGCTCTCATAGCGATAGGCGGAATGGTCATCGAGGGCCTGTGGCATGCGCTCGAAGGTCAGCGTGCGGCCGCGGATCAGGCGGGCGGTCATTCCACGCTGCCTTTCCGGGCGGCACTCTCGAACCAGGCGGTGATCAACCCTCGCTCCTCCGGTGTCATCTCGGTCACGTTGCCAGGCGGCATGGCGTGGCTGCGGCCGGCCTGGATATAGATCTCGCGGGCATGGCGGGCGATCTCGGCCTCCGTTTCCAGCATCACGCCCTTGGGCGGCCGTGCGAGCCCTTCATAGACAGGTTCGGCAGCATGGCACATGGAGCAGCGGGTCGAGACCGTGTCGCGCACGGCCGGGAAATGGGTGTCCGCGGCAAAGCGGGCGAGCACCGGCGGGAGAGCCGAGACCTCCTCCGGCGCGCCCGGCAGTTTGGGGTTCGTCGACAGCCACATGATCACGATGAAGATCAGCACGGTCACCAGCCAGGTCCAGGTGGGCCGGCCCTTGCGGGCATGGGTGGTGTTGAACCAGTGGCGGATCGTCACCCCCATCAGGAAGACGAGCGCGGCAATGATCCAGCTATGCGCCGTGGCGAAGGCCAGCGGATAGTGGTTGGACAGCATGAAGAAGATGACGGGCAGCGTCAGATAATTGTTGTGCAGCGAGCGCTGCTTGGCGATCGCGCCATATTTCGGATCCGGGGTGCGGCCGGCGATCAGGTCCGCCACCACGATGCGCTGGTTCGGCATGATGATGAAGAAGACGTTGGCCGACATGATCGTCGCGGTGAAGGCGCCGAGATGCAGGAAGGCGGCGCGGCCGGTGAAGATCTGCAGATAGCCCCAGGCCATGGCGACGAGCGCCACATAGAGGATGCCCATCAGCACCCAGGTGTTTTTGCCGAGCGGCGACTTGCAGAGCAGATCGTAGAAGATCCAGCCGATGGCGAGCGAGGCGAGCGACAGGGCGATGGCGGTGGGCGCCGAAACGTCGAGCACGTGTCGGTCGATCAGGAAGAGATCCGCGCCGCCGTAGTAAACCAGACAGAGAAGGGTGAAGCCGGAAAGCCAGGTGGCATAGCTCTCCCATTTGAACCAGGTGAGGTGTTCGGGCATGGAGGCCGGGGCGACCAGATATTTCTGGATATGGTAGAAGCCGCCGCCGTGAACCTGCCACTCCTCGCCATAGGCGCCGATCGGAAGATGCGGCCGCTTCACCAGCCCGAGATCGAGCGCGATGAAGTAGAAGGACGAGCCGATCCAGGCAATGGCGGTGATGACATGCAGCCAGCGAACGGCAAAGGCCAGCCATTCCCAGGCGATGGCGAATTCATACATGCGCTTCCCCTTCTTCTCACCCCCCGTTCCTACAGTGCGGAATTTCGCAAGGGGAGGGAAGGGGTCTGTTTTCCGAAAGAATGATATCGACAGGAAGAGTCGGCACGCGGGCTCCGGCTCGCTCGTCTTCCGCCTCCTTCATCCTGACGACGCCGCCGAAACAGACGCAAACTCGCCGACAATCCAGTCTCGGAAATGACGGATCTTCGGCAGGTTGGCGCGGGTCTCGGGATAGACGAGGAAGTAGGACTGGCCTTCGCTCGCCGTGGTGGCAAAGGGTTGGACAAGCCGTCCGCTGCTCAGGTCGTCGCCATAGAAGGCCGGCGTCAGCATCGCGGTTCCCTGGCCTGCCATGGCGAGCCCGGCTTCATAGACCTGCGCGCCCATCCGGCTCTGCGTCATGCCGCTGAGATCCGGCGGCGGCACGCCCATGGCTTTAAACCAGATCGGCCACCAGGGATCGCCGGGATCGATCAGCCGCGTCTTCAGCAGGTCGAGTGGATGCTCGATGCCGCCCGCCGCCTCGATCAGCGTCGGACTGAGCATGGGCGAAAAGTCGATCGGCATCAGCCTGTGTTCCCTCAGTCCCGGCCACTGTCCGCGCCCGGCTCGCAGCGCGAGGTCCGCGGGTTCGCGGGAAAAGTCAATGATCTCCTGCGTCGTCGACAGGCGCACGGCAAGGGCGGCATGGCGCAGCTGGAAGGCGCCGAGATGGCGGGACAGCCATTGCAGCGCGAAGGTGGGTGTGGCGTTGATGTGCAGCGTGTCGCGGCTTCCCTCCTGCGCCTCCGCCAGCGCCTCGGCGAGCAGCGTAAAGCCTTGGGTGACCTTCGGCAGCATGCGCAGGCCGGTTTCGGTCATCGCGATCTGGCGTGGGCGGCGCAGGAAGAGTGGCTCGCCGATCCCCTCTTCGAGCAGCTTGATCTGGTAGCTGACGGCCGTCTGGGTGAGGCCCAGCTCCTCGCCGGCGCGGGTGAAGCTGCCGAGCCGCGCCACCGCCTCGAAGACATGCAGCGCGTTGAGGGGGATGCGGCGCGACAGTTTCATGGATCAGTGTTCCTGATGGTCAGAGACGGATGTTCGATTGGATCTGCAGCATGATCGGGCGGAGACTGCAAGCAGTTCCCTGATCCATGAGGTGCGTCCGTGACCGATCTTTCCGCCCATTCATTCGTTTTGGCACGCCGGTGGCCGGCGTTCGCCCGGCGCCTTTTCTCCTGGCTTGCCGGCCGGCTTCTGGCCCGGCGGTCGCGGCTCGACCCCGAGTCGCTGACCGAACATATGCAGCGTGACCTCGGCTTTCTCGACGGTCCCGACCGGCGCGGTTATGAGGACCCCTGGCTGCGATAGGTGCTGAGCGCCACCAGAAGCTCGGCCGCCGTCATGGCGGCGATGACGGCGGGTCGTTTGTCCGGCACCGTCTTTCCGCCGATCGGCAGGACCAGCCGGTTTATCCTCTCCTCCGAAAGGCCGTTCTCCCGCGCATGGCTGGCGAAGGTGGCGCGCTTGGTCCTGGAGCCGATCATGCCGACATAGGCGAGATCGTCGCGCGCCAGCGCCTCGCGGGCGATCAGGAAGTCGAGTGCATGGTCGTGGGTGAGGATGACGATCGCCGCACCGGGCGCCGCCTCTGCCACGAGGGCTTCCGGAAGGGCGGCGAGGCGGTGGCGCATGCCGACCGACATCAGCGCCAGCTCGCTCGCCCGCGTCTCCACCACCGTGCCCTTGACCGGCAAGAGCGCCAGCACTTCCCCGAGCGCCCGGCCGACATGGCCGGCGCCGAACAGCCAGACTTCGGGCATGGCGGCAAGCCGTGCCTCGATCCGCGCGTCGAAGGCAGCGAGACCTGCCTCGTCGAGCCGGCTGAAGGCAAGCGTTACACGGCCGCCGCAGCATTGGCCAATCTCCGGTCCGAGCGGAATGTCGAGCTGCATCTCCTGGCTCATGCCGGCGAGGATCGCCCTTGCATGGTCGATCGCCAGATACTCCATCTGCCCGCCGCCGATCGTCGCGTGGCTGTCCGTCGGCGAAACCAGCATGAAGGCGCCCGCCTCGCGCGGGCTCGAGCCCTTCGCCTCGACGATCTCGATCAGGATGATCGGATATTCCCGGTCCAGAAAGGCGCGCAGGTCGCCGACGGCAAATTTCATCGCAGCCATGATGTCGTCAGCCGCGCGCGCCGCGCAGGCGCTCCACCGCCATCAGCACCCGCTCCGGCGTCGCCGGCGTGTCGAGCCGCGGGCATTCGCGGTAGTCGGCCACGCTGGCCACCGCCATGGAGATCGCCTCCAGAACCGAGATCGGCAGCATGAAGGGCGGCTCGCCCACCGCCTTGGAGCGGCCGATGGTCATTTCCGCATTCTCGTTCCAGTCGGCGAGCTTGACGTTGAAGATCTTCGGCCGGTCGGAGGCGAGCGGGATCTTGTAGGTGGAGGGCGCATGGGTGCGTAAGCGCCCCTTGGCATCCCACCAGAGCTCTTCCGTCGTCAGCCACCCCATGCCCTGCACGAAGGCGCCCTCGACCTGGCCGATATCGATCGCCGGGTTGAGCGACTTGCCGACATCATGCAGCACGTCGACGCGATCGACCATATATTCGCCGGTCAAGGTGTCGATCGAGACCTCCGAGCAGGAGGCGCCATAGGCGAAGTAATAGAAGGGCATGCCGCGGCCGGTGTTGCGGTCCCAATGGATCTTCGGCGTCTTGTAGAAGCCGGCGGCCGAGAGCTGGATGCGGGCGAAATAGGCGAGCTTGATGAAATCGGGAAAGGGCACCAGCTCCTCGCCGATCTGCACGTGGTTCGGCACGAAGCGCACCGCCTCCGGCGTCGTCTGCCAGCGCTCTGCGGCAAAGGCGATCAGCCGGTCCTTGATCTGTCGCGCGGCGTCGTAAGCCGCCATGCCGTTCAGGTCCGAGCCGGAGGAGGCGGCGGTAGCCGAAGTATTCGGCACCTTGGCGGTCGTCGTCGCGGTGATCTTCACCCGGTCGATATCGACCTGGAAACTATCGGCCAGCACCTGGGCGACCTTGGTGTAGAGCCCCTGGCCCATTTCAGTGCCGCCATGGTTCAGGTGGATCGAGCCATCCTGGTAGACATGGACCAGCGCGCCCGCCTGATTGAAGGCGGTCATGGTGAAGGAGATGCCGAACTTGACCGGGGTCAGCGCGATGCCCTTGCGGATCACGCGGCTCGTGCGGTTGAAGTCGAGGATCGCCGCGCGCCGCGCCTGGTAGTCGGCGCTTGCTTCCAGCTCGCCGACCAGCCGGGCGATGATGTTGTCGGTCACCGTCTGGTGGTATGGCGTGACATTGCGGCCGTCGGTCTCGTCGCCATAGAAATTGCGCTTGCGGATCTCCAGCGGATCCTTGCTGAGCGCATAGGCGATCTCCTCGATGATCCGCTCGCCGCCGACCATGCCCTGCGGCCCGCCGAAGCCGCGATAGGCGGTATTGGAGACCGTGTTGGTCTTGAGCGGCTCGGAGGTCAGCCGCACATGCGGATAGTAGTAGGAACTGTCGGCATGGAAGAGGGCGCGGTCGGTCACCGGGCCGGAGAGATCCGAGGAGTAGCCGCAGCGGGCGGCATAATTTGCGGAGACCGCCTCGATGCGGCCGGTCTCGTCGAAGCCGACCTCGTAGTCGAGCAGGAAATCATGGCGCTTGCCGGTGCCGGCCATGTCCTCGTCGCGGTCGGGGCGGAGCTTGACCGGACGCTTCAGCCGCTTGGCCGCCACGGCCGCCAGCACCGCAAACTGGTTGCCTTGTGTTTCCTTGCCGCCGAAGCCGCCGCCCATCCGCCGCACCTGCACGGTGACCGCATTGGAGGGCACGCCCAGACCATGGGCGACCATGTGCTGCACCTCGCTCGGATGCTGGGTCGAGGACCAGACGGTGATCTCGTCATCCTCGCCCGGAATGGCGAAGGCGATGTGGCTCTCGAGATAAAAATGCTCCTGCCCGCCGATCCGCATCTGGCCCTTGAGCCGCTGCGGCGCGGTTTCGAGCGCGGCCGCCGCATCGCCGCGCGAGAGCGTCAGCGGCTTGGTGACCAGCGGCTGGCCCGCAGCCTTCGCCTCGGCGACATCCGTCACATGCGGTAGGTCGCGGTAGTCGATCCGGGCAAGCCGGGCCGCCCGCCGTGCCGCATCGCGTGTCTCGGCGATCACCGCAAAGGCGGCCTGACCGTGGAACTCCACCTTGGTCTCGGCCAGAACCGGCTCGTCGTCGAGATGGCTGGGGCTGATGTCGTTGTGCGGAATGTCCCCGGCGGTCAGCACCAGCACGACTCCCGGATAGGCTTCCACCGCGGAGAGGTCCATGGACAGGATTTCGGCATGGGCGCGGTCGGTCAGGCCGAGCGCGGCATGCAACGTGCCGGCCGGCTCGGGGATATCGTCGATGTAATCGGCGCTGCCGGCCACATGCTTGTGGGCGCTGTCATGGCGCAGGCCCGAATGCATGGGGCCGGCAATGGTCTTGGCGATCAGCCGCCGCTCCTCGAAGGTGGATGTGTCCATCGCGTCAGATCTCCTTCCGGTCTCGCGCCCGGGTCTCGCTGCGGCCGTTCACTCGGCGGCCTCGAAGCGGACGAGCTGGCTGGCCGCGCCGGTGGTTTCGAGGAAGAAGCGCAACAGCAGGTTCTTCGCGGTGAGCGACCGGTAGGCAGCGCTCGCCCGCCAGTCGGTCAGCGGCTGGTAGTCCGCATCGAAGGCGGGGCGGGCGGCGGTGACCGTTTCCTCGCTCCAAGGCTTACCGATCAGCGCCGCTTCCACCGCCAGCGCCCGTTTCGGCGTGCCGGCCATGCCGCCGAAGGCGATGCGGGCGGCGGTGACGGTACCGGTCTCCGACAGGGCAAGCCGGAAGGCGCCGCACAGCGCGGAAATATCCTCGTCCCGCCGCTTGGAGATCTTGTAGACGGCGAAATGCTCGCCCTCCGGCAGCGCGGGCACGAAAAGGCTCTCGACGAACTCGCCCGGCCGCCGGTCCTGCTTGCCATAGGCGAGGAAGAACTGTTCGAGCGGCACGCTGCGCCGGCCCTCGCGGCTGCGCAGCGTCAGCACCGCATCGAGCGCGATCAAGGGCGGCGGCGTGTCGCCGATCGGCGAGCCGTTGGCGATATTGCCGCCGATCGTTCCCATATTGCGCACCTGATCGCCGCCGAGCCGATCGAGCAGGCCGCCGAGCGCGGGGAAGCGGCGGGCAAGCGTGGCAAAGGCAGTGGAATAGCTGACGCCGGCGCCGAGCGTGATGCCCGCGTCCGTCTCCTCGATGCCCTGCAGCTCTGCAAGGCCGGTGATGAAGACCACCGGGTTGATCGGCCGCATCTGCTTCGTCACCCACAGGCCGACATCGGTGGAGCCGGCGACGATGGTCGCTTCCGGATGAGTTTCCAGCGTCTCGGCCAGCGCCTCGGCCGTGCCGGGCACGATCAGCCGCGCCTCCGCCGGGCCGATCGCGATCGTCTCCTCCGTCCGCATCGCCGTCAGCGCCATGCGCACCGTTTCGCGGGTGGAGAGGATCGGGTCGAAGACCGCGTCGGGCCGCGCCCTGGCCACGGCTTCCGCCGCGCGCACGATCGGCTCATAGCCGGTGCAGCGACAAAGATTACCTTGGAGCGCCTTTTCGATATCCGGCCGGCCCGGATTGTCCTTGGATAGCCACAGGCCATAGAGCGACATGACGAAGCCTGGCGTGCAAAAGCCGCATTGCGAGCCGTGATAATCGACCATCGCCTGCTGCACCGGGTGCAGCGTTCCGTCGCGCGCCGCCAGATGCTCGACGGTGACCACATGGGTGGCGTGGAGCGAACCGAGGAAACGGATGCAGGCGTTCACCCCCTCATAGACCAGCCGATCGCCGAGCAGCCGGCCGATCAGCACCGTGCAGGCCCCACAATCGCCCTCGGCGCAGCCCTCCTTGGTGCCGGTCAGGCGGCGCTCGATCCGCAGGAAGTCGAGCAGCGTCGTCGTCGGGGCCAGTTTGTCCAGCCGGACCTCGCGGTCGTTGAGCAGGAAGCGGATGGCACCAGGGGTAGGGGAAGAATCCGTCACGTGTTCGCCTTCAAGCCAGTATCGAGTCAGACTATGCCCAAGGCCGAAAGGTGACAATTGCTGTTTTGGCATTGGTTCGTGTGCGCTTGCCCGCAATGCCGCCCGACTTGCGTTTCATTTTCGTTTGACATTCGTTTTGCCCTTGTGTTGTGCTTTTTCGAAATGCGCCGTGGGAGAGACGGCGGAGGATCGGGAGGAACTTCATGAGCGGCTATGTCTTGGCGATCGATCAGGGCACCACATCGACGCGGGCGATCGTCTTCGACGGCGACCAGAAGGTCGTGGGCTCCGGACAGAAGGAATTCACCCAGCATTTTCCCCGCTCCGGTTGGGTCGAGCATGATCCGGAGGAGATCTGGGAGACGGTGGTCGAGACGGTGCGCCAGGCGATCGGCAAGGCCGGGATCGAGGCGCGCGAGATCGCCGGCATCGGCATTACCAACCAGCGCGAGACGGTGGTGGTCTGGGAGAAGGAGGGCGGCAAGCCGATCCACCCGGCCATCGTCTGGCAGGACCGGCGCACGGCCGCCTATTGCGACAAGCTGAAGAAGCAGGGGCTGGAAAAGACCTTCACCCGCAAGACCGGCCTTCTGCTCGACCCCTATTTCTCCGGCACGAAGCTTTCCTGGATGCTCGCCAATGTGAAGGGCGCCCGGGCCCGCGCCGCGCGCGGCGACCTGCTGTTCGGCACGATCGACACCTTTCTCATCTGGCGGCTGACCGGCGGGCGCTCCTTCTTCACCGATGCCACCAATGCCTCGCGGACGCTGATGTACGACATCGCCCGCAACGCGTGGGACGAGGAGCTGCTGGAGATCCTGCGCGTGCCGCCCGCCATGCTGCCGGAGGTCAAGGATTGCTCGGCCGATTTCGGCGTCACCCAGGCATCGCTGTTCGGCGCCGAGATCCCGATCCTCGGCGTTGCCGGCGACCAGCACGCCGCCACCATCGGCCAGGCCTGCTTCGAGCCCGGCATGGTGAAATCCACCTACGGCACCGGCTGCTTCGCCGTTCTCAACACCGGGCGCGACATCGTGCGCTCCAAGAACCGGCTGTTGACAACGATCGCCTATCGGCTGGACGGCGAGACGACCTATGCGCTGGAAGGCTCGATCTTCGTGGCGGGCGCCGCCGTGCAATGGCTGCGCGATGGGATGAAGATGATCAAGTCGGCGCCGGACACGGGGACATTGGCCGACCAGGCCGATCCCACCCAGGACGTCTATCTCGTGCCGGCCTTCACCGGGCTGGGCGCGCCGCATTGGGACCCGGATGCCCGCGGCGCCATCTTCGGCCTGACGCGCAACACCGGTCCAGCCGAACTCGCCAAGGCGGCGCTTGAGGCGGTCTGCTACCAGACCCGCGACCTCACCGACGCCATGCATCGCGACTGGAAGAATGACGGGACGGAGACAGTCCTGCGCGTCGATGGCGGCATGGTCGCCTCCGACTGGACCATGCAGCGGCTCGCCGATCTTCTCGACGCGCCGGTCGACCGGCCGGTCATTCTCGAAACCACGGCACTCGGCGCCGCTTGGCTCGCCGGCAGCCGCGCCGGCGTCTGGCCCGACCGCGACACCTTCGCCCGCACCTGGGCCCGCGACCGCCGCTTCGAGCCGACCATGGACGAAAAGACCCGCCGCGAGAAAATCCGCGGCTGGAAGGAGGCGGTCAAGCGGACGCTGACGGTGGGGTAGGGGCGAGGGTACGCTTGAGCAGGACGCCCTTCTGCATTAGGGTTCATTCATGGAGCATTGACTGGCCTGCCGCGGGCGAGACGAGGTGTTGATCCGTGATCAAGACATATAGCCGAAACGATCTGCAGAATGACGTGTCTGCCGCCGTTCGTGCGACAGCGAGCGGCCCCGTGATCATTACGGAAAACGGCACATCAGCCTATGTCCTGATGTCGATGGATGCCTATCGAGACCTTGTGGAGCCGACCGCGAAGGCTGAGCAGGCTGAAGCAGCCCGTTCGCTCCTCGACGCCTTGAAGATGCCTGGCACCGAAACGGTGGATCCGGATTTCGAGTTTCCCGAGATGAAGGGGGACTGGGGTCTCGCTGGCTCGCGACCCTGATGTATCTACTGGACACAAACGTGATCTCCGAACTGAGGAAGGTCCGGATCGGGACCTGTAACCCTTCGGTCATGTTATGGGCCGATCGGCTGGATCAACGCGCATTCTACCTCTCGGTCATCACAGTGCTGGAGATGCAGATCGGGCTTCTGAGGCTTGAGCGCATCGACAAACGCCAGGCTGCAACGCTGCGTGAATGGGTCCACGGATATGTTCTCTCCGCGCTTCGTGACCGTATCCTTCAGGTTGACGTGCCCATTGCGCTGCGATGCGCCGCTTTTCATGTGCCCGATCGCCGTCCGGAGCGCGACGCGCTGATTGCCGCGACCGCTGCTGAACATGGGCTGATCGTGGCCACCCGGAACATCAAGGATTTTGAATCGACCGGCGTCGCATGCCTCAATCCATGGGAGTTTGGGCACGCTTCCTGAACGCTGTGTGCACGGCATGGCCATAGTCTTTTCGTCGTTCTACGCTTAAGTCATCGGCGGCAAAGAGCGGGACGAAGACGATGGAACTCGGACTTTACACATTTGGCGATGTCGATCCGAATGCGCCGGACAAGGGGCGGGAGGGGGAGCGGCGGCTCAGGGAGCTGATCGAGGAGATCGAGCTTGCCGATCAGGTCGGGCTCGACGTCTTCGGGCTCGGCGAACATCACCGGCCGGACTATGCGGTCTCCGCCCCGGCTGTGGTGCTGGCGGCGGCCGCGGCGCGCACCTCGCGCATCCGGCTGACAAGCGCGGTCACCGTACTGTCCTCGGAAGATCCGGTGCGCGTCTTCCAGCAGTTTTCAACCCTCGACCTCTTGTCCGGCGGCCGGGCCGAGATGATGGCCGGGCGTGGGTCCTTTATTGAGTCCTTCCCGCTCTTCGGCCAGTCGCTCGACGATTACGACGATCTCTTCTCAGAAAAGCTCGATCTCCTCATCCATCTGCGCGAGCAGGCGGTGGTGAGCTGGTCAGGCACCATGCGGCCGGCGATCAACGGGCGCGGCGTCTATCCGCGCCCGCTGCAGGATCCGCTGCCGCTGTGGATTGCCGTTGGCGGCACGCCGCAATCGGTGGCCCGCGCCGGTGCGCTGGGCTTGCCCATGGCGCTCGCCATCATTGGCGGCGAACCGGCCCGCTTCGCGCCGCTCTTCGAGCTCTATCGCGAGGCGGCGCGCCGCGCCGGCCAGGACGCGTCGAAGCTGAAGACCAGCGTCAATGTCCATGGCTTCATCGCCGACAGCAATCAGGCGGCGGCCGACCAGTTCTATGGGCCGCAGGCGGAGTTGATGAACCGGATCGGCCGCGAGCGCGGCTGGGGCCCAACCAGCCGCGCCCATTTCGACCAGGCGATCTCGCCGCGCGGCAATCTGTTCCTCGGCGATCCGGACACGGTGGCCGAGAAGATCGTCCGCCATGCCGGGCTCTTTCGCAACGACCGCTTCCTGTTGCAGATGGCGATCGGGCTGATGCCGCATGCGCAGATCATGCGCGGCATCGAGCTCTACGGCACCAAGGTCGCGCCGCTGGTGCGGGCGCGTCTCAGCGAAACCGCCGCCGAACCGGCCGCGGCTTTGTAAGCCGCGCGCCCCACTTTATCCCGCGCCCGACAGGGCTTAGATAGGGAAGATCCCCGCGCGTCCCGACCGCCGCGCGCCTTGCCAGACGCCGAGCCTGCGAAAGCCCTGCCATGACCCTCGATTCCGCCGACGATCTCGACCGCCTGAAGGAGATCGGCCGCATCTGCGCCAAGGCCGTCTCGGTCATGGGTGCGGCGATCGAGCCGGGCATGACGACGGCCGAGCTCGACGCGATCGGCCGCAAGGTGCTGGAGGAGGCGGGCGCCCAGTCGGCGCCGGAGCTCTCCTACAAATTTCCCGGCGCCACCTGCATCAGCGTCAATGAGGAGATCGCCCACGGCATTCCGGGACCGCGTATCCTGCAGCCGGGCGATCTCGTCAATATCGACGTCTCCGCCGAGAAGGCCGGGCTCTTCGCCGATACCGGCGCCTCCTTCGCCGTGCCGCCGGTCCGCCGCGAGGTCGAGCGGCTCTGTCGCGACGGCAAGCGCGCGCTCTGGGTCGGGCTGAACGAGGTGCGCACCGGCCGTTCGCTCGCCGCGATCGGCAATGCGATCGGCGCCTTTGCGAAGAAGAACCGCTATACGCTGGTCACCAACCTCTCCAGCCACGGCGTCGGCCGGTCGCTGCATGAGGAGCCGACCGAGATCGCCACCTGGCCCGACAAACAGGAAAAGCGGCGCATGGAAGAAGGCATGGTCTTCACCATCGAACCCTTCCTCTCGCTCGGCGCCGAATGGGCGGAGAGCAGCGAGGGCGACGACCCCTGGACGCTCTACAGCGAGCCGCGCGCGCCGACCGTGCAATATGAGCATACGGTGGTGGTGACCCGAAACGGCCCGCTGGTGGTGACATTGGCGGGGTGAGGGCGCGCACGCGGCCTTCCTTCACTCTTCTGCCGACATGAAAGACAGACCATGATGAGTCCGGCGCGTGTTTCCCACCTCGTCCGGACGGCGGCGGCCGGCGCGGTCGCCATGGCCATCGCCATGGGCTTCGGCCGATTTTCCTACACGCCGATCCTGCCCGGCATGATGCGCGACTTAGGGCTAACCCCCGCCGATGCCGGCATGATCGCGTCGGCAAACTTCCTCGGCTATCTCATCGGCGCATGGCTGGCCGGGCAGGGGGCTGCGGCCGGTCGTGAACGGGCGATCGCGCTCTCGATGCTCGGCGCCACCACGCTTCTCCTCCTGGCGATGGGCCTTGTTTCCGACAGGCTGATCTTTGCGGCGATCCGCTTCCTGGCTGGGCTCTCGAGCGCGCTGGTGATGGTCATGGTGTCGCAGATCGTCCTGTCGCAGGCGGCCCCTGCGAGCGAAGGCGCGGCAGCCGGTCATGTTGCCTCCGCCCACTTCGGCGGAGTCGGGCTCGGCATCGCGCTCTCCTCCCTCATGGTCTGGCTCTTGCCGGAGGGTGCGCCGACCATCGGTCTGGCGGCCTGGCGCGAGGCTTGGCTCGCCGGTGCCGGGATTGCGGCTCTCGGCACGCTTTTCGTGGCCTTCGCCCTGCCGATGCCCGCGGCCGCATCCGATCGGTCTGCCTCGTCGCCGGCTGTCGAGCCGCGGATTGCCTGGACCCCGCCGCTCGTCGCGCTGACTGTCAGCTACGGGCTGTTTGGCTTCGGCTATGTCATCACCGCCACCTTCCTGGTCGCTATGGCGCGGCAGGTTGCGTCCAATCCCGATCTCGAATTTCTGTCCTGGCTGGCGACCGGTCTCAGCGCCGCCGTGTCGGTCGCGCTCTGGCGTCTTGCCGTGCCGCGCATCGGTCTCGTCGGGGCCTATCTCGCCGGTCTTCTGCTGGAGGCGGTCGGGCTGGTGCTCAGCGTCACGCTGCCGCCGGCGACAGCGCCGCTTGTCGGCGGCCTGATGCTCGGCGGGACATTCCTGATGATCACGGCCTTCGGGCTGCAGATCGGCCGCGCCCTTGCGCCGCAAAGCCCGCGGCGGATCATCGCCCTGATGACGGTCGCCTTCGGCATTGGCCAGATCCTGGGCCCGCTCGTCGCGGGTCGTCTGGCGGAGAGCAGCGGCACCTACACCCTGCCGACCCTCATCGCCGCCGCCGTCCTCCTCGCCTCCGCGCTGATTGTCACCGCGATGCGCGCCGAGATCACCCGCGCCTGCAGCCTCAGCGCGATGCTGCCAGGAAGGATGATGCAAGAGGGCGAACCGCGTGATTAATTAAGCGTAATCTTCTTGTTCCGCGATTGTTGGCCTGGAGATTTTCGCCTAGGTTCGCGCCGTTGAATTCGTCTCCTGGCCAGACCGGCCGTCACCTTGCGAAAGCCCGCGCCGTGTTCGTCTCCTTCTTCCCCTATCCGCGCTACTTCTTCCCTTCCGTCGTCATCTGGACCCTGGTTGCGATCATCGCCTGGTATGGGGGAGCAAGTGAGTTCGGCAATCTGATCGGCTTGCCATCGCTTCCCGAGGGGCAGGAGCCGATCATCGGCGTCTCTGTCTTCTGGTCGCCGCCCTTCCTGTGGTTCTACATCTACTATGCGTTGATGGTGGCTCTGTTCGCAGCCTTCTGGTTCACCTATCGGCCGCATCCCTGGCAGAACTGGTCGATCCTTGGCACGGCGCTGATCATCTTCAACACCTATTTCTCGGTCCAGGTCAGCGTCGCGATTAATGCCTGGTACGGGCCGTTCTACGACTTGATCCAGCAGGCGCTTGCCCGCACTGCGCCGGTCACCGCCGAGCAGCTTTACCTCGGCATGTTGGGCTTTGCCGGAATCGCCTTCGTGGCGGTCACGGTCGGCGTCCTGAACCTGTTCTTCGTCAGCCATTACGTCTTCCGCTGGCGCACGGCGATGAACGATTTCTACATGAGCCACTGGGACAAGCTCCGCCACATCGAAGGCGCCTCGCAGCGTGTGCAGGACGACACGATGCGCTTTTCGCGGACGATGGAAGGGCTCGGCGTCAACCTCGTCAGTTCCATCATGACGCTGATCGCCTTCATGCCGGTGCTGTTCAAATTCTCCTCGGTCGTGACCGAACTGCCGATCGTGGGCGAGATCCCGCATGCGCTCGTCTGGGCCGCCATCTGCTGGTCGCTGTTCGGTACCGTGTTCCTGGCGCTGGTCGGCATCAAGCTGCCGGGGCTCGAGTTTCGCAACCAGCGTGTCGAGGCGGCTTATCGTAAGGAACTGGTTTATGGTGAGGACGACCCCGATCGGGCCGATCCGATCACGGTGCGGCAGCTTTTCGCCAATGTGCGGAAAAACTATTTCCGCCTCTACTTCCACTACATGTATTTCAACGTCGCCCGCATCTTCTACCTGCAGGCCGACAATCTCTTCGGCACCTTCGTGCTCGTGCCCTCGATCGTCGCCGGCAAGCTCACGCTCGGCGTGATGAGCCAGATCCAGAACGTGTTCGGGCAGGTGCGCGAATCCTTCCAGTATCTCGTCAATTCCTGGACGACGATCGTCGAGCTGCTCTCCATCTACAAGCGCTTGCGTGCCTTCGAGGCCGCGATCGAGGGCGAGCCGCTGCCGGACATCGACCAGCGCTACCTGCAGGGCCATCCCGAAGAGGCAATCGGCGTCAACGGCCGGTAGGGTTCGCCAGCACCCCTAAAAGGCTGAGGGGTCCGCCTTGCGGCGGGCCTCGATCAGCGGCAATGCCTCCTGATAACTGACGCAGGCCACCGCCGGGCGGTGGCAGGTTTCCGTCAGGAACCGGTCGAGCGCCCGCCAATAGGCGCCGCCATTCATCTCGACGAAGTGGAAGCCGAGCTGCAGCGGAATGCGGCGGCCGGCATATTCGGCGTCGAAGGCGTCGCGATAGGCCTTGAGCGCGCGGTCTTCGAAGGTGGCGCTGTCCTTGCGGTTCTCGACGCCCATCGAGTGGCGGACGAAGATATTGTAGTCCATGCCGATCACGCGGCGCGCCGAGGGACCTTCCGGGATCAGCGGCAGGCCGAAGCGCTGCAAGCCGCCCTCCAGTGTCGGCCAGCCCGGCCCCTTGGTCGTGAGGCTTGCATCATAGGCATAGCCCGCCGCCTGCTCGGCGGGGACAAGGCCCGCGCTGGTGGAAAGGTAGGGCGCGCGAAACCCCTTGACCGCCCGGCCGAGCCTCTCCCAGCCCTCCGGCTTCTCCGCTTCGATCCTCGCCGCCGTCCAGGCGCCGTCGAAGGCCTTGTGGAAGGCCGTGAACTCGGCCGCCCAATCGGCCTTGCTCCAGAGCTTGCCGTCGAAATGGCCGCAGCCATGGCTGGCGATCTCGTGGCCGGCCTCATGCGCCCGCCAGATATGGCGGACCCGTGCAGCGATCTCCTCCTTCGACTGGGCGAAGCCGACATTGGAGGCGCCGGCCTTGTGACCGGCTGCCTTGTAGCGGAGGCCATCCTCCGCCTTGGTCATCAGGAAGGTGCAGGAGAGGAAATAGGTGAAATGCGCGCCGGTGCGCGCGCCCATCTCCAAGCTCTTTTCCCACAGCCGGTTGTCATGGGCCCCATCGAAGGAAATGATGACGAGTTGCGGCCGCTCGGCAGAACCATTGACGGCGGCGGACGGGGCGACCTGCGTCGTCGCGCCGTCGGCGGCCTGCGGTCCGCGAAGGGGGGCTGAGGCGAGCGGTGCAGCGGGAGCGGAGGGCGGTTGCGGCGAGACGATAGCGGGCCCGCTGCCGAGCGTCTCGGGCGCGACCTCTTCTGCAGGGGCAAGCGGTCCCTCTGCCAAGGCCGGCTGGACGGCAAGGGAAAGCGTAAGCGCAACGAGCGATGGCAGGCGAGCGGGCATGGGCATGATGGAAGGGCCTTGAGAGGGCGAGGGCAAAGTGGGAGGGGCGACGTGACGCATCATTGCGGCAATCTGTTGAAGGAAAGGTGCCAGATGACGGAGGTCATTCAGGGGCACGGTTCGTGAAGGACATGGATTCTTCCTGGCACTCCCGCTAGGGTCGGCGCTTGCTTGCCCTGCCGCCTCATGGAGACCCACATGGCGCTTCTCATTCTCGGTATCGTCCTTTTCCTCGGTATTCATCTGACCCAGGCTTTCGTGCCGGATTTCCGCGCCCGCATGGTGTCACGGATCGGCGAAGGCGCCTGGAAGGGTCTCTACAGCCTCGTCAGCCTGCTCGGTCTCTGTCTGATCATCTATGGCTATGGCGAATCGCGGCTGACCACAGGTGTGCTCTATACGCCGCCCGTCTTCCTGCGCCATCTGGCCCTGCTGCTGATGATCTTCGCCTTCATCATCCTCGCCGCCGGGTTTCTGCCGGCCGGGCACATTGCCATGAAGACCAAGCATCCGCAGGTGCTTGCCGTGAAGATCTGGGCCTCCGCCCATCTTCTGGCCAATGGCGAGACCAATTCCGTCATCCTGTTCGGCGCCTTTCTCGCATGGGGCGTGCTGGTGCGCATCTCGCTCAAGCGCCGAGAGCGGGCGGGCGAGAAGGTGCTGCCGGTGTTCAAGTCGGCGCGCTATGATGTGCTGGCGGTTGCGATCGGCCTCGTCGCCTATCTCGCCTTCATCTGGCGGCTGCATGAGTGGCTGGTCGGCGTGCAGCCGATCGCGATGGGCTAACGCGGTCGCGAAACGCAACAGGCTGCGGCGCCTTCTCCCGGCGAAATGGGCCTGCCCCCTTACAAGAGCGGCAAAATAGGCTAGAAGCGCCGCTTACCGCTGGAAACGGCGACGTGACGCAAGGGAAGGCCGGTCTGCCGGAACGGAAATGGCGCATCAGAACGACAGTTTTATTCGTGAGGTCAATGAGGAGCTGCGCTCCGAGCAGGTACAGGCGATCTGGACCCGCTATGGCGGCATCCTCATTGCGCTCGCCATCCTCATCGTCGTCGGGACGATCGGGAAGGTCGCTTACGACTATTGGGAAGAAAGCTCGGCTTCGGCCTCCGGCGATGCCTTCCTCGCCGCGTTGACGCTTGCCAAGGACAACAAGCCGGACGAGGCCCTGGCGGCGCTTGAGAAGCTGGAGGCCGATGGCCACGGCGCTTACCCGCTGCTCGCCCGCATGCGCGCCGCCACGCTGCAGGCGCAGAAGGGCGATGTCGCGGCCGCCGCCGCCGCCTTCAAGGCGATCGCCGAGGATACGAGCGTCGAACAGCCGGTGCGCGATGCCGCACGGCTGCGCAGCGCCTATCTACTGGTTGACAGCAGCTCCTATGCGGATGTGCAGAGCGCGGTCGAAAGCCTCGCCGTGGCCGGCAACGGCATGCGCCATTCGGCGCGCGAAGTGCTGGGGCTCGCCGCCATGAAGGCCGGCGACATGGCCAAGGCGCGCGACTGGTTCCAGCAGATCATCGATGATGCGCAAGCGCCGCGCAATCTCGCCAATCGTGCCCAGATGATGCTCGACGTCATCGCCTCCAGCGGCAAGGCCGCCTGATCGGACGTTCCATGAGTTTCACCGTCGCCATTGTCGGCCGCCCCAATGTCGGCAAGTCCACTCTGTTCAACCGGCTGGTCGGCCGCAAGCTGGCGCTGGTCGACGACACGCCGGGGGTCACGCGCGACCGTCGACCGGGCGAGGCGCGGCTGATCGACCTGCGTTTCACGATCATCGACACGGCGGGCCTCGAACAGTCGGGCCCGGAGACCCTGCAGGGTCGCATGTGGGCGCAGACCGAATTGGCGATCGACGAGGCCGATCTCTCGCTCTTCGTCGTCGATGCCAAGGCGGGGCTGACACCGGCCGACGAGACTTTGGCCGAAATGCTGCGCCGGCGCGGCAAGCCGGTGGTGCTTGTTGCCAACAAGTCGGAAGCGCGCGGCTCGGATGCCGGCTTCTACGATGCCTTCACGCTCGGCCTCGGTGACCCTTGCCCGATCTCCGCCGAGCACGGCCAGGGCATGCTCGACCTGCGCGATGCGATCGTCGCGGCGATCGGCGAGGACCGCGCCTATCCGCCGGAGGTGGACGAGGCGGAAACCGATGTCGACGTGCGCGACACGCCGGGTGAGGAGGCGGACGAGGTCGAGCCGGCCTATGACGACAGCAAGCCGCTGCGCGTCACCATCATCGGCCGGCCGAATGCCGGCAAGTCGACGCTGATCAACCGCTTCCTCGGCGAGGACCGCCTGCTGACGGGGCCGGAAGCCGGCATCACGCGCGATTCCATTTCCGTCGAATGGGAATGGCGCGGCCGCACCATCAAGATGTTCGATACGGCCGGCATGCGCCGCAAGGCACGCGTCCAGGAAAAGCTCGAAAAGCTCTCGGTCGCCGACAGCCTGCGCTCGATCCGCTTCGCCGAATCCGTCGTCATCGTCTTCGACGCCACCATTCCCTTCGAGAAGCAGGACCTGCAGCTCGTCGACCTGGTGATCCGCGAGGGCCGCGCCGCCGTGCTTGCCTTCAACAAATGGGACCTGATCGACGATCCGCAGGCGCTGCTCGCGGATTTGCGCGAAAAGACCGAGCGACTCCTGCCGCAGGCGCGCGGCATCCGCGCCGTGCCGATCTCGGGGCAGACCGGCTATGGGCTCGACAAGCTGATGCAGTCGATCATCGACACCGACAAGGTCTGGAACCGGCGCATCTCCACCGCACGGCTCAATCGCTGGCTGGAAAGCCAGCAGATCCAGCATCCGCCACCGGCCGTTTCCGGCCGCCGGCTGAAGCTCAAATATATGACGCAGGTCAAAGCCCGGCCGCCGGGCTTCATGATTTCCTGCACGAGGCCCGATGCCGTGCCGGAAAGCTATATCCGCTACCTCACCAACGGCCTGCGCACGGATTTCGACATGCCGGGCGTGCCGATCCGCCTGCATCTGCGCGCCTCCGAAAATCCCTTCGAGGACCGCAAGAAAAAGCGCTGAGCCCGAAAGCCGGAGCCGCGCGGTTTACTCCGGCGGACCCGCGCTTTACATCTCTCCCTCGATCCCTGGAGCGAAGGAGTACCCGATGGCAGCCGAGGCAAGAAGCGGCAAGGACTGGTGGCGCGGCGCGGTGATCTATCAGGTCTATCCGCGCTCCTTCCAGGATATGACGGGCGATGGGCTCGGCGACATCAAGGGCATCACCGAGCGGCTGCCCTATATTGCCAGCCTCGGCGTCGATGCTATCTGGCTCTCCCCCTTCTTCACCTCCCCCATGGCCGATATGGGCTATGACGTCTCCAATTACTGCGATGTCGACCCGATGTTCGGGACGCTCGCCGATTTCGATGCGATGATGGAGCGGGCGCATGCGCTCGGCATCAAGGTCATCATCGATCAGGTGATCTCGCACACCTCCGACAAGCATCCCTGGTTCGAGGAGAGCCGGTCGAGCCGCAGCAACCCCAAGGCCGACTGGTATGTCTGGGCCGATGCGAAGCCGGACGGCACCGCGCCCAACAATTGGCTGTCGATCTTCGGCGGCCCGGCCTGGGAATGGGACGGGGTACGCAAGCAATATTACCTGCACAATTTCCTGGGCTCGCAGCCGGATCTCAACTTCCACACGCCGGCCGTCCAGGACGCCGTGCTGGACGCCGTGCGCTTCTGGCTCGACCGCGGCGTCGACGGCTTCCGGCTGGATACGGTCAATTACTATTTCCACGACAAGGAGCTGCGCGACAACCCGCCGCTCGGTCATGACGACGATGGGCCCGGTCTCGACGCGCCGGACGTCAATCCCTACGGCATGCAGCAGCATCTCTACGACAAGACCCAGCCGGAGAATATCGGCTTCCTCAAGCGCTTCCGCGCCCTGCTCGACAGCTATGAGGGGCGAAGCTCGGTCGGCGAGATCGGCGACGGTGGACGCTCCCTGAAGACGCTCGCCGCCTATGTCAGCGACGGCGACAAATTGCATATGTGCTACACTTTCGACCTGCTCGGCCCGGACTTCACCGCCAGCCACATCCGCCATTGCGTTTCGGCGTTTCAGGACAATGTGCGGGACGGCTGGGTCTGCTGGGCCTTCTCCAACCATGACGTCAAGCGCCATGTCAGCCGTTTCATCGAGCAGGAGAGCGAGCGCGAACGGGTGGCGAAGCTCGCCATCGCCGTGCTGGCGACGCTGCGTGGCTCCATCTGCCTGTACCAGGGCGAGGAACTGGCGCTGCCCGAGGCGGAGCTCGAGCTGCACGAACTGCGCGACCCCTATGGCATCCGTTTCTGGCCGGCTTTCAAGGGCCGGGACGGATGCCGGACGCCGATGCCCTGGACAGCCGGCGCGCCGAATGGGGGCTTTTCGACCGGCCAGCCCTGGCTGCCGGTGCCCGATGTCCACAAGGCGCTGGCCGTCGACGTGCAGGAAGCCGACGATGCCTCCGTTCTCGCCCACTACCGCGCCACGCTTGCCTTCCGGAAGGCCCACGACAGTCTCTATGATGGCGGCCTGACCTTCCTCGACACCAACCAGGACATCCTGATCTTTACCCGTGAAAAGGCCGGCGAACGCCTGCTCTTCCTCTTCAACCTCCGCCGCGGCCCGCAAAGCGTGCCAGTGCCCAAGGGCCTGACCGTCTCCGACGTGCTTCCCCTCCCGGGCTTCGACACCGCCACGCTGGAGAAGGGCGAGATCCGTCTGGAGGCGCTGGATGCGTTTTGCGGGCGGGTTTCGACATGAAGGGGTTGGTATATGGTCTAGCGTCGCGCCCCAGCTGAGTTTTTGGCGATGCGCGTCGTTCTCGACACGAACGTTCTCGTCGCAAGCCGGCGAAGTTCACGCGGTGCATCCAGCGTGCTGATGCAGTTCGTCCAAGATCGCAGGATCATTCCTTTGATAACGATCGCTCTCTTTCTTGAATACGAGGCGGTGTTGAAGCGTTATGAACATGATCAAGCCAACGGATTACGCGCGGTGGCGACCGACGAGGCCCTTGCAAATTTCGCGGCGCTTGCTGAGCCTGTGAATGTACATTTCCGTTGGCGCCCGCAGTTATCAGATCCTGCGGACGAACTGGTTCTCGATGCAGCAGTCAATGGCCATGCCGATGCGCTCGTCACGCACAACATTCGGGACCTATTCGTAGTCGAAGAGCGTTTTGGTATAATGGTGTTGCGTCCATCCGACATTCTGGAGCTTTTCAGATCATGAGCATCCGCCCCTATCCTCTTCAGTTGCCGATCTCGCTTCAAGCGGCTGCCGAGCGTTTAGCCGAGGAAGATGGCGTGTCGCTCGACAGTTGGATCGCGTCCGCAGTCGCCCAAAAGATTGGGGCTGTCGAAACCGCAGAAGAGTTTTTGAGGAGGAAGGCCAAGGGCGCGACCGCGGCCGGGCTCGACTATTTTCTACGGTCTGCGCCGGATGTCCCGCCGCAGGAGGGCGACGAACTCCCAGATGGCTGGCCCGACAAGGCCTGATCTCACCCGATCAGCATGAACCGATCGACATCCACCAGCCCTCTGTCCGAGATCTTCAGATGCGGGATGACGGGGAGGGGGAGGAAAGCGAGTTGCAGGAAGGGTTCCTGCAGCGTGGCGCCGAGGGCGAAGGCGGCCTGGCGGAGCGTCTGCAGCGTGTCGCGGACACTTTCATAGGGCTCGAGGCTCATGAGACCCGCGACGGGCAGTGCGATCTCGCCGGTGACGCGGCCGTCTTCCACCACCACGAAGCCGCCCTTGATCTCGCCCAGCCGGTTGGCGGCGAGCGCCATGTCGTCGGCATCGACGCCGACCACACAGATATTGTGGCTGTCATGGCCGACGGTGGAGGCGATCGCGCCCTTCTTCAGTCCAAAACCCTGGACGAAGCCATTGGCGTGGTTGCCATTCAGCCCGTGGCGCTCGATCACCGCCGCCTTGATGATGTCGCGGTCGAGATCGGCGCCGGTTTCGTTGCCCTTGGCCGGTAGCTGGAAGCGGCGGTGTTCGGTGATGATCTTGCCGGGCAGGACGCCGATCACCGATGTCTCGCCATCCGTGAAGGGCACGGCAAAGGCGGCCGGCTCGATCCGCCCGGCCTTGACGCTGTCGAGGCCGACGGGGGCGACCGGCTTGCGGGTGGCAAACAGCGCCTCGGTGACCCGGCGACCGGCGGAAAAGACATGGGCCGCGCGGGCGCTTTCCAGACTGTCGACGACCACCAGATCGGCCCGCCAACCGGGCGCGACGAGACCGCGGTCGCGAAGGCCAAAGGCGCGGGCGGCGGAAATCGAGGCGGCACGATAGACGGCAAGCGGCGCGACGCCGAGCCTGATCGCCTCGCGGATCATGAAGTCGAGATGACCCTCCTCGGCAATGTCGAGCGGATTGCGGTCGTCGGTGCAGAGCGCCAGGAAGGGCGAAAGCCGCTCGGTGAGGATTGGCAGGAGCGCATGCAGGTCCTTCGACACCGAACCTTCCCGCACGAGGATGTGCATGCCCTTGCGGATCTTCTCGAGCGCCTCCTCGGCGCTGGTGCATTCGTGATCCGTGCGGATGCCGGCTGAGAGATAGCCGTTGAGGTCGAGACCGCGGAGCAGAGGGGCGTGCCCGTCGATGTGGCCGCCCTGGAAGGCCTCGAGTTTGGCAAGGCAGACCGGATCCTTGTGGATGACGCCGGGGAAGTTCATGAACTCCGCCAGGCCGATCACCTTCGGGTGGTCGCGGAACGGCAGCAACGCCTCGATCGGCAGATCGGCGCCCGAGGTTTCCAGATGGGTGGCGGGCACGCAGGAGGAGAGCTGGACCCGCACATCCATGATGGTCTGTTCGGCGGAGTCGAGGAAGAAGCGGATTCCCTCGGTGCCCAGCACATTGGCGATCTCATGCGGATCGCAGATCGCCGTCGTCACGCCATAGGGCAGCACGCAGCGGTCGAATTCATGCGGGGTGACGAGCGAGGATTCGATGTGGAGATGCGTGTCGATGAAGCCCGGCACGACGGTGAGGCCCGCAATGTCGATCTCCTCGCGCCCGTCGTAGCGACCGCAGGTGCCGACGATCCGGTCGCCGCAGAGGGCGATGTCGGAAGAGACCAGCTCGCCCGTGACGAGATCGAAGAAGCGGCCGTTCTTGAGCACGAGGTCGGCCGGCACCCGGCCGGTTCCTTGGTCGATCAGGTCGGGGAGGGAAGGGATCATCAGCATCTCCATGAGGGCTCACCGATCCTAGACCAGGTTGCGGCGCCAGCGAAAGCGCCTCTATCGGCAACTGGACGACGAGGGCGCGCTCTTGGTAAGTCAGCATAGGCACATACCGCGGAATCCCGATGATCAGATCCTTCGACCTTGGCGACCTTGTGCCGCTCCTGCGCGGCTTCAGCCCGGCATCCGGTGCCGTCAGCGGCCGGGAGGCCATCCGGTCCGGTCTTGGCGCGCTGGTCGGCATCGGCTTTGCGGCGGCGTTTGCGCTGCTCCTTGCCGGTCCGCCTCTGCCGCTTCTCATCCCGCCCATGGGGGCTTCGGCCGTTCTGCTCTTTGCCGTCCCTTCCAGCCCGCTTGCCCAGCCCTGGAACCTGCTTGTCGGCAATCTGGTGGCCGGTCTGATCGGCGTTAGTGCGGCCGCGCTGGTGCCGGATCCCTTGCTTGCCGCCGCGCTGGCGATCGGCCTGGCGATCGCCGCCATGCTGGCGCTGCGCTGCCTGCATCCGCCAAGCGGCGCGGTGGCGCTGACGGCCGTTCTCGGCGGACCGGCCATCCATCAGCTCGGCTATGGTTTCGTGCTTTGGCCAGTCCTCGGCAATTCGCTGCTGCTGCTGATTGCCGCGCTCGCCTATAATCGCCTCGCCAGGCGCAGCTATCCGCATAGCCTTGCGGCACCCCGCCATCCGCACAAGACCGAGGATCCGCCGCAGCTCGATCGCATCGGCTTTGCGAGCGAGGATCTCGACAGCGTGCTCAGAGACATGGATGCGGTGATCGACATCAATCGCGAGGATCTGGAGCTGATCCTGCGGCGCACCGAACTGCGCTCGCTGCGCCGCCGCTCCGGCATGACCCGCTGCGGTGAGATCATGTCGCGCGATGTCGTGGCGGTGGCCCCCGACGCGCCGCTCCGCGAGGCGCATGCGCTGATGTCTAGGCACCATATCAAGGCTCTCCCGGTGACCGACGACCAGGCGCGCATCCTCGGCATCGTCACCCAGACCGATCTGCTCGACCGGGCGGACTGGCGGGGTGGACGGCCGGGCATCGGCGTTCGTCAGAGGCTCAGGCTCGCGCTTGCCGGCGCCAGCGCGCCGAACGGCATCGTCAAGGACATCATGACCCGGCCGGTGCGCACCGTCTCCCCGGACATGCCGATCAGCGAGGCGATCGTGCTCTTCGCGGAAGAGGGCCTGCATTACCTGCCGGCGATCGACGCCGGCGAAAAACTGGTCGGCATCGTCTCACAATCCGACGTTCTGGTTGCCATGCTGGCCGACAAGGCGGCCTGAGCGATCTACACGTAGAGTGCCGCCATCTTCCGCCAGGCGGAGGCGCGGTGCGCACGGCCGTCCCAGAGATGCAGCCGGTGAGGAATTCCCTTGGCGGCAAGCAGGTGGGAGAGCGCCAGATTGTTGCCGAGAAAGGGATCGTCGCGGCCGATGGTCATCACGATGTCGCGGCGCCGCAGCGTGTTCAGTGAGTCTTCGGATGCCATGCCCGGCAGGAAGTGCGAGGGCGTGCGGTAATAAATCTCGTCGTCATAATGGCCATCGAAGAGATCGTCGAAATCCTCCACGCGCATGTTCAGATCATAGCGGCCGGAAAAGGCGACGAGCTTGTCGAAGAGATGCGGGTGACGGAAGAAGAGGCTCGCCGCCTGGAAGGCACCCAGGCTGCAGCCCTGGATGATCGTCGCGCCGAAAGGGTTCTTCGCCGCCATCAGCGGCAGGACCTCGTTCAGGATATACTCTTCATAGGCCGCATGGCGGCGGATTCGATCGGCCGGATGCTTGCCGCGATCGTAGAAGCTTTCCTGCGCGATGCCATCCAGGCAATAGAGCTGCAGATGCCCGGCCTCGACCTTGTGTTGGAGGCTCGCGACGATGCCGCGCTCCTCATATTCGAAGAACCGACCGTCTCGGGTCGGCAGCATCAGCACCTTGGCGCCGTGCTCGCCGAAGACGAGCAGTTCCATATCGCGATGGAGCCTGTGACTATACCAGCGATGATACTCACGCTTCATGTGTCGAAAAGCCGCCCAACCTTCTCCCGCAGAACCCGCTTCTGCGCCGCTTCGCCAGGGTACTCGAAATGCCCGGCGTCGAGGATGAAGATTTCATGATGGCGGCGCTTGGGCAGCGCATTCGCGACCGAGAACTGGCACGGGGGCGCCACGGCCGGGTCGAACCGGGCGGCAGCCACCAGCATCGGCTTGTCGAGGCGACGTGCAGCAATCGCTGCATCGAAAATGCGAAGGGTCTCGGCGACCTCGGGATGGGTTGCGGCATAGGCCTGAACGGCGTTGGCGCTGCCGATGGTCGGCAGGCTCAGCCAGAGCGGCCGGTTGCCGAAGGTCGGAACCTCCAGGAAGCCGCGGTCGATCCGGTCATCATAAGGCAGGGCGAGTGCGCCGATCCCGCCGCCAAAACTGATGCCGCTATAGCCGATGCGGGACCCGATTCCGGGAAAGAGCGCCGTCAGCGCGCTCACCGAGACCCACAGATCCTCGACACAGCCTCCGATCACATAATGGTCCCTATCGTCGATCCCATACAGGACATGGCCGGAGGCCTCGTCGGGGATAGGCTTGGTCCGGCTTCGGGAAAGGCCGCGGAAACAGGTGAAGAGCACCGCCGTCTCGCGGACAGGCAGATCGAGATCCGGCGCATCGCGGCCGCCATAGCCATGGCCGACGATGAGACCACGCTTGACCTTGCCGTCGCGCGGGAGCAGCAGCCAGCCGCCGATCGTCTGATCGTCCGTCGAGGTGAACCGGATGTCGGAAACGATCCAGGGGCCCGCGCTTGGCACAGGCTTCGAAACGACGGGATCAGCCGCCACGGCGCGGGCGCGGGCGTAACGCGCCTGCCAGAAGGCGTCGAACCCGTCCGCCTCCTCAGGCCCCGCCACGGTGCGCAGGGCTGCCTCGTTCAGCCCGTAGGTGGGGTCGAAGGGGAAGGGGTGGTGGTCGGGGAGGCTCACGGGACGATGGCCTAACGCGGGGATCGGGGCGCCACGCCGGGCGGCGCCCCTGTGCCTTTAGATATTGGCCTTCAGCACGGCGCGGATGCCTTCGACGAGCTCGTCGATCTGTGCCTCGGTGATGATCAGCGGCGGCGAAAGCGCGATGATGTCGCCGGTGGTGCGGATCAGGAAGCCGCTCTCATAGGCCTTCAGGAAGGCCGAGAAGGCCCGCTTGGTCGGCTCTCCGGCAATCGGCGCCAGCTCGATCGCGCCGATGAGACCGATATTGCGGATATCGACCACGTGCGGGCAATCGGCCAGCGAGTGCAGCGCCTTCTCCCAATAGGGCGCGAGCGTCGCCGCACGGGTCAGAAGCCCCTCGTCGCGGTAGGTGTCGAGGGTAGCCAGTGCTGCGGCGGAAGAGATCGGATTTCCGGAATAGGTATAGCCGTGGAAAAACTCGATCATGTGTTCCGGACCCTGCATGAAGGCATCATGGATCGCGGCGGTGACGAGGACGGCGCCCATCGGGATGACGCCGTTGGTCAGCCCCTTGGCGGTCACGATCATGTCGGGCATGACGTCGAAATATTGGGCGGCGAAGGGCGTGCCGAGACGGCCATAGCCGGTGATGACTTCGTCGAAGATCAACAGAATGCCGTGCTTGGTGCAGATCTCGCGCAGCTTCTGCAAATAGCCCTTCGGCGGAACGAGCACGCCCGTGGAGCCTGCAACCGGCTCGACGATGACGGCAGCGATCGTCGAGGCGTCATGCAGGGTGACGATGCGCTCCAGTTCGCTGGCGATGTCGCCGCCATGCTCCGGCTGACCCTTGGTGAAAGCGTTCTTGTCCGGCTGGTGGGTGTGGGGCATGTGGTCGACGCCCGTCAGGAGCGTGCCGAACATCTTGCGGTTGGTGACGATGCCACCGACCGAGATTCCGCCGAAATTGACGCCATGATAGCCACGCTCGCGGCCGATGAGGCGCGTGCGCGACCCGTCGCCCTTCACCCGGTGATAGGCAAGCGCGACTTTCAGCGCCGTATCCACCGATTCCGAGCCGGAATTGGTGTAGAGCACGTGGTCGAAGCCGGGCGGCGCGATGTCGACCAGGCGGTTGGCAAGCTCGAAGGCTTTGGGGTGGCCGAGCTGGAAGGCCGGCGCGTAGTCGAGGATGCCGGCCTGTTCGCGGATCGCCTCGGTGATCAGCGGACGGCAATGGCCGGCATTGACGCACCAGAGTCCCGCCGTGCCGTCGAGCACGGTACGCCCGTCATGGGTCTGGTAGTGCATGTCCTTGGCCGAAACGAACAGGCGCGGCTCCTTCTTGTACTGCCGGTTGGCGGTGAACGGCATCCAGAAGGCGCGCAGATCATTCGGCGTGGCATTGAGGCGGTTGGACATGCAAGGCTCCGTGGGCCTGCCGGAGCGGCCCTTGACTGGGGTGGAAGGGCCGTCGACGCGCGGCGAATGGCCGATGTTTGACCCGATGGTCAAATTATCAGGGGGTGGAACCGCGTCAAGCCTTCCGGCGACGGGGCCTGTGCCGCGAGCGGCACGGCCGATCTCGGTTGGTGGCAGGAGCGGTCTCAAGTGTAAAGAAAGGGTCAGGGCATGGGTTGCAGACCTTTAAGAAACATTCACCTTTTGTCACGACACTGCCCGCCGAACGCTGCATCAAGCGGGGCAGGACGAATCCCATCATGACGAAGACCTTCCCATCGGCTCTGGCCGCCGCTTTCCTTGCGCCGCTGCGCCGCTCCTCCTCCCCGGTCGTCCTGCTCGGCCTTGTCGCCCTGATCGCCTTGCCGGCTTTCGCCGACGAGCAGATCCTCGATGGACGTTTTGAAAACGGACGTGATCAGTTCTGGGCGTCCGGCGGGGTGACGCTGTCGCGCAGCCCCGGCCGCCTCTGCCTCGACGTTCCCGCCGGCGGCAAGCCTTGGGAGCGGCTGGTCGGGGTGGACGATCTACATCTGGAGACGAACCAGTCCTACCGGCTCACGATGCGGGCCGATGGCGACGTCCGGCCCTTCCCCGTTCTCGTGCAGCGGGCGGTCGAACCCTGGACGGAGCAGGCGCGGCTGATGCTGAAGCCTGGCGCCGAGCCGACGAGCATCGATTTCACGCCCCGCGACAACCAGCCGAGCCAGCTGGTGCTGCAGCTCGGCGGCGCCGAGACCGCCTATCACCTCTGCCTGCATGACGTGTCGCTGAAGCCCGCCGCGCCCCAATCCGCCACCGCCGGCAAGACCGCGCGCGAGCCGGAGACCGGGATCGGCAAGGTGCAGCTGATCGCGGTCAATCAAGCGGGCTATCTGCCGACTGGCCCGAAGCGCGCGACGCTGCTCACGACCACGGAGGCGCCTCTGCGCTTCCTGCTGATCGATGGCTCCGGTCTGCGCGTTGCCAGCGGCATCACCCAGCCGACCGGCTTCGACAAGACCGCCGGCGCAATGACCCAGGTCATCGACTTCACCGACGTGCCGGCGCGCGGCGCCAATTTCCACCTTGAGGTCGGCGGTCTCCGCAGCGAGCCCTTTCCGATCCGCGCCGATCTCTATCAGGCGCTGCGCGTCGATGCACTCTCCTGGTTCTATCCGCAGCGCAGCGGCATCGAGATCAAGGCTGACATCGCCGGTGAGGACTATGCCCGTGCGGCCGGCCATGTCGGTGTCCGGCCGAACCAGGGCGATACCGCCGTCGGCTGCCTCAGCGGCAGCTTGGCCACGACGCTTTATGGCGGCTGGACTTGCGACTATCGGCTGGATGTGTCCGGCGGCTGGTATGATGCTGGCGACCAGGGCAAATATGCGGTGACCGGCGCGATCGCCGCCGCGCAACTGCTCGGCGCCTATGAGCGCGCCCTTGCGACCGGTGCCAAGGCTGCGATGAAGGATGGCCTGGCGCGTCTGCCGGAGGCCGGCAATGGCAAGCCGGATCTGCTCGACGAGGCGCGCTACGAACTCGATTTCCTGCTGCGCCTGCAGGTGCCTGCCGGCAAGCCGCTGGCAGGCATGGTGCACCACAAGGTCCACGATACGAGCTGGACCGAGGTGCCGATGCTGCCGGCCGAGGATCCGAAGCCGCGCGCGCTGCACCGGCCCTCGACGGCGGCGACGCTGGATCTTGCCGCGGTTGCCGCCCAAGGCGCACGCCTTTTCGCCGCGACGGACAAGGCCTATGCGGAAAAGCTGCTCATGGCAGCGCGCACCGCCTATAGCGCGGCCAAGGCTCATCCCGACCTCTTCGCCCCGACCTCCGACGGCCAGCAGGGCGGCGGGGACTATCAGGATGACGATATTTCCGACGAGGGCTTCTGGGCTGCGTCCGAGCTGTTCATCACCACCGGCGATGCGGATTTCCTGGCCGATGCCAAGGCCTCCGAGCATTGGGAGGGATCGAGCTTCGTTCTCCCCGCCGCTTTCGACTGGCGTTCGGTCGCCGGGCTCGCCCGGATCGACCTTGCGCTCTATGGCAGCAAGCTTCCCGCCGATGACCGGCAGTACCTCCGGTCTGCCATCCTGGAGGCGGGCGCCGCCTATCTCGCCCTGCAGCAGGGCGAGCCCTTCGGTCATGCCTATCACCCGGAGGACGACGCCTATAATTGGGGCTCGAATCAGATGCTGCTGCAGAACATGCTCGTCATGGCGGCGGCGTTTGACCTGTCGCAGGAGCCGAGCCTGCTCAAGGGTATTCGCGAGAGCATGGACTATCTGCTCGGCCGCAACGCGCTCGGCTTCTCCTACATCACCGGCTATGGCCGCCGCGCTGCATCCAACCAGCATAGCCGCTGGTATGCCCATCAGCTGGACGCCTCCCTGCCCAATCCGCCGCCGGGAACCCTGGCCGGAGGCCCGAACTCCACGCTCGTCGACGAAGTCGCCAAGCGGCAGCTGAAGGGCTGCGCGCCGCAGCGCTGCTATCTGGACGAGATCAAGGCCTGGGGCAGCAACGAGATGGCGATCAACTGGAATGCGCCGCTCGTGGCGGTCGCCTCCTTCCTGGCAGACAGGCCATGAGCGGGCCGGCCCCTGCGACGCGGCCAGCAACGGGGCCGGACGCGACCGGGATCGCCCTGATCGGCACCGGCTTCGTGGCCGATTATTACATGACGACGCTCGCCCGCCATCCGAACCTCCGCTTGATCGGCGCCTATGATCGTGATGCGGCGCGGTTGACGGAGTTCTGCCGCTACTGGTCGGCGACGACCTATCTAAGCCTCGAGGCAGCGCTTACCGATCCCGCCGTCGCGATCATCGTCAATCTCACCAATCCCGAAAGCCACCACGCGATCAATATGCAGGCGCTCGAAGCCGGCAAGCATGTCTATTGCGAAAAGCCGCTGGCGTTGAAAGCGGAGGAGGCGGCAGCCGCCGTGGCGCTCGCTGTGGAACGCCGGCTCATCCTGGCCGGGGCGCCTGCCAATGCCTTGAGCGATGCCTTCCACCATACCAAGACGCTGATCGACCAGGGCGCCATCGGCCGGCCGAGGCTGGTCTATGCCGAGATGGAAGATGGACCGGTTTTCCGCGCGCCCTGGCAGAGCTGGCGCAGCCGCTCCGGCGCCCGCTGGCCGGGCGTGCACGAATTCGAGCTCGGCTGCACGCTGGAGCATGCGGGCTATGCGACGAGCTGGCTCTATGGCCTGTTTGGCCCGATCGCCCATGTCTCGGCCTTCTCAACGCTGGCCTTCCCGGACAAGGGGCCGGGCACGGAAGATCTCAGGCTCGGGCCCGACTTTTCCGTCGGCTGCCTCACGCACGCCTCAGGCGTCGTCGCGCGGCTGAGCTGCGGCCTGGCGGCCCCGCGCGACCGATCGCTGACGATCCTCGGTGAGACGGGGACGCTGATCGTGCGCGACCTGTGGGACAATCGCTCGGCGGTGCATATCGAGGGTGGGGCAGCGGGCCGCAGCCTTGCCTATCGCCTGCTGGCGCGGCTCGAAGGCGAGCTCGGCCGGAAACTGCCGTTCCACTGGACGGCAGGTCGCGTCATTCCCTATCCGAAACCCGCACCGGCTGGAAAAAACACGTTGCCCGCCTATCCGTCGCAGATCGATTTCTCCCGCGGCATTGCCGTCCTGGCGGAGGCGATGCACCAGGGAGAGACGCCGCGCATCGCCGGCCGCACGGCGCTGCATCTGACGGAGGTCGTGTTGGCCCTGAATGCCGGCCTGCGCGACATGACGCCCAGCCAGCCTTAGCGGCAGGAGTACTGCGGTTAGCTGCGCGGCGCCTTGCTGCGGATCGTTTCGATAATCGTGGCGGCCGAGCGGCTCAGCGCGAGCGGGGCCGTCGGCTCCTCCGTCAAGCCGCCGCGGATCGCTCGGCCTGCCGCCTCGATCTCGAATTGCAGCCCGCTGCCCTCATAGCTCATGGTCTCGGAGCGGACGCCGGGGACAAGCGTGGCCAGCCGGCGGAGAAGCGGGGGCGCGGCCACGGTCTCCCCGCCGGCGATCAGCCTTGCCGCCGCACCACGCGCCCTGATCAGCCGCCGAGCAGTGAGGAATGGACCATCGAGGATCAGCGTGCCGGTCTCCCCTTCGATGACGAAGAGATTGCGGCCGGTCCTTTCGAAGCTGCAGGAGAGTGCGGCTTGGAATCCGGCATAGCGGAGGGCGATCGCAGCGGAGGCATCCACCCCTGTCGGCGCCGCGCTCCAGCTCCCGTCGATCGAGAGCGGTTGCCCGAAGAGTGACAGGGTGAGAGCGATTGGGTAGATCCCGAGGTCAAGCAGAGCGCCGCCGCCGAGGTCAGGCGCGTAGAAGCGATCGCCGGCATTGAAGGGCTTGTGATAGGCGAGTTCGCCGCGCACGGCGCGGATCTCGCCGATCTCCCGGTCTGCGAGCGCTTGGCGCAGCCGCGTGATCGCCGGCAGGTAGAGGAGCCACAGCCCCTCCATCAGGAGGAGCCCCTGCGTTTGGGCATGTGCGATCAGGCCCTCGGTGTCGGCGAGCGAGGTCGTCAGCGTCTTTTCGCACAGCACCGGCTTGCCAAGGGAGAGCAGTGCATCGACCTGGGCGGCATGGGCACTGTTCGGGGAGGCGACATAGACTGCGTCGATCTCCGAATCTTCCGCCATCGTCGCCAGATCGACATAGGTCCGCATTGGACCGAAGCGCTGCGCGAAACCCGCTGCGGTTGACGCATCGCGCGAGCAGACGGCGTCAAGCGAGGCAGACGCGGCGCGGCGGATATCCGCCGCAAAGCTCGCCGCAATCGACCCCGTGCCGACCACCGCCCAGCGGACGGACTTGTCGGACTTGGACAGGAAACTGTCCATGGGTGCGGAAGCCATGGACGTTTTCTGGGACATCATCATCAGGCCTTGCCGGGGACAAAGAAGCAGCACTCCTTTGTCGAACTATGCTGTTTCCCGCGGCCCGCTCCGATCCAGCATGCCGATGGGCTTGATCACCGCCGATCGGCTGTTTGTCGCGTCAGGCCGTCCGACGACGCGCCGGCGCCGCACCGCCATCTTCGCTGTAGATATCCGACAGGGTCTTGAGGACCTTGAGAACGGATTCCGACGAGCTCGAATAGTAGATGGTCTGAGCATCGCGACGGGTCGTCACGAGATTCTGTGCGCGCAGCTTCGAGAGGTGCTGCGAGAGCGCCGACTGGCTCAGCCCGACCTGATTGGCCAGAGCGCCAACCGCGACTTCGCCCTTGACCAATTCATTCAGGATCAGGAGGCGTTTCGGATTGGCCATCGCCGACAGAAATTCAGCCGCAACTTCGGCACGCTCATGTTCTTGGTGAGGGATCGCTTCCATTCCTATACTCCATGCATTCGATCGTCCGGACGGACGAAGGGACAGACCACCCATACGAAACGAGGTGGGAGAGCAGACAATTAGGCATCAGACATAAAGCGAACAACAGGGCACTGCGAAATTTAGGGGTAGCTTTCGCGAATTAACCGTAAAGTTTGTGAAGCTCAGAAGTCAATTCGTCAGTAGATGCTAACTCTCGGTTGAACTCTACACGAAGAAATTGCTCTTCCGATCGCAGGTCCAAGCCGGCGGCATCAAGGCCGACGATCAACCAGCGCGACGATGATGATTGACCGGTCTGCATCGTTGCAAGTCGCTGAGCATGCTTCGAAATGGGTTCATTTAACAATTCTAAAAGACGATCTTCGTCCTTTGCAAGGGCTTCTCGTATACGAGAACTAATGAGAAGATCGTCGGGCTCGATTCGGTAAGCTCTTCCAAACCCACCATTCAAGGATGCAAAAATCGGCGTTAGTCGGAAGAATCGGAAGTCTGGCAGGTCGATGTAAAGCGCTGCTTTCGGTTGTCGCCGCAGATGCCGGTCGCGTAATCGGTTGTGCTCCGGTGTCTCCCGGTCGACCGGCTGAGCCAGGCAGCGAAGGCTGAGGCGCGGATGGGCGAGGGGATCTCCCTTGCCGATCTCACCAACCAGGAGGGAGCAGCGTGGATCCTGCTCCATCGCCCGGCGATGCGGCGCGAGCGCGGAAACCAGGGTGAACAGCACGCCGTCCGTGTCCAGCCCAAGTGTGACGCGGCTGCTATGGGGAAATCCGCTTTGATCGGGATCGAGAACCGCCAGGCTTCCGGATTGGGCCGTCCGGACGAGCCGGCGCGCCAGCGCGATTGCCGCCTGGTCCGTCTCGCGTATAGTGGCCTCTGTCCGCGTCACGACTAAATCCTTGCTGACTGCCTCGAATTTATATTCGAGAAATCAAATATAAAAGTGTCAGCAATAGGACAGTTCGAGAACAGCCGCGGAAAAGGCAGTTTCGTCGGAATCGAACACGCCGCCTTATCCACCCCGGTTGCGGTGCTGGGTCAGACCTTCAAGAATGTTCTGGGCAGTGATCGTCCCGATCATCGTCCCGTTCTCCACGACACCGATCGCCCCCGGCTGTCCGGTCATCGCGTCGAGAATGGCGACGAGCGGGGTCTCCGGCTGGGCGGTTCCGGTTACCCCGGCGGCCATCCCGGCTTGCGGCGCACCCGGACGCATCACGTCGCTCGCCGTCAGCATGGCGATCGGGTTCATATGCTGCACGAAATCCGCCACATAGCTGTTGGCCGGGTTGCGGACGATCTCGCGCGGCGTGCCGCACTGGATGATGCGGCCCGATTCCATGATGGCGATGCGATTGCCGATCCGGAAGGCCTCGTCCAGATCGTGGCTGACGAAGAGAATGGTCTTCTTCAGCCGCCGCTGGAACTCGAGCAGCTCATCCTGCAGCCGCGTGCGGATCAGCGGGTCGAGCGCCGAGAAGGGCTCGTCCATCAAGAGGATCGGCGCACCGGTGGCAAAGGCACGGGCGAGACCCACCCGCTGCTGCATGCCGCCCGAAAGCTCCTGCACCTTGCGCTTCGACCATTTGGCGAGATTGACGAGTTCCAGCTGTTCGCCGACCCTGCGCTTGCGCTCCGCATCACTGACGCCGGCGAGCTCGAGGCCGAAGCCGACATTGTCTTCCACCGTCCGCCAGGGGAGGAGGGCGAACTGCTGGAAGACCATGGAAACGGTGTGCATGCGGAAGTCGCGCAGCGCCTTGGCGCCCGCCTTGTAGGGGTTGATCGGCCCATTGACGGTGCGCACGTCGACCGAGCCGCGCACGACCGGCGCCAGTCCGTTGACAGCGCGCAGCAGCGTGGATTTGCCGGAACCCGACAGGCCCATCAGCACGAGGATCTCGCCCTCCCGGATCGAGAGCGTGGCATCGGCAACGCCGAGCACCAGGCCCGTCGCTGCGCCGATCTCGTCGCGCGTCTTGCCTTGGTCGATCATGGAGAGGGCGCGGTCTGGTTTGTTGCCGAAAACGATATCGACATTGCGGAAGGAAACGGCCTCACTCATGCGCCTTCTCCTTCATCCGCCACGCGGAACAGCCGGTCGAGGATGATGGCGAGGATGACGATGCAGAGCCCGGCCTCGAAGCCCTTGGCGACATTGACCGTGTTCAGCGCCCGCAGCACCGGCACGCCGAGCCCGTTGGCGCCAACGAGCGCGGCGATCACCACCATCGAGAGCGATAGCATGATGGTCTGCGTCAACCCGGCCATAATCTGCGGCGCAGCAAAGGGCAGCTCGATCTTGCGCAGCACCTGCCAGGAGGTGGCGCCAAAGGAAACGGCCGCTTCGACCAGCGCCGGCGGCGTGGAGATGATGCCGAGCCGTGTCAGGCGGATGGGCGCGGGGATCGCGAAGATAACGGTGGCGATCAGGCCCGGCACCATGCCGAGGCCGAAGAGAATGAGCGCGGGAATGAGATAGACGAAGGTCGGGATGGTCTGCATCAGGTCGAGGATCGGCCGCAGGAAGGCATAGAACCAGGGCCGCCGCGCCGCTGCAATTCCGAGCGGGATCCCGACCGCCATGGAGACCGCGCTGGCCGCAAGCACCAGGGCCAATGTCTCCGTCGTTTCCTTCCAATAGCCCTGGTTGATGATCAGCAGCAGGCCGAGCAGGGTGAAGAGCGCGATGCCGATCGAGCGGCGCAGCCAGAAGGACAGGGCGGTCACCAGGGCGACAACGATCAGCGGGTGCGGGGTCTGGAGAACGACGAGGATGCCGGCGACGACACTGGCGAGAAAGGCGGAAAGCTGGTCGAAGAAGAGGCTGAAATGAGTGGTGAGCCAGTCGACGAAGGCTTTCGCCCCCATGCCGATCGGAACGCGATATCCGGTCAGGAAATCCATGGACGATCATTTCCTTCGTGAAGTGACGGAGCGGGCGGAGATGGCCGGAGCCGCCGGACCCACATGCAGAAAGGCACGGCCGCACGATCGCGGTCGCTGCCCATCATGATCCAGTCCGGCAAAAGCGGAAAGACGGGGAGGGCCCCGTCTTTCACATTTTGGTCTCAGACCCCGAGCTTTTCCTTGACGGCGGCCAGGCCGTCCTTGCCGTCGAGCGTCGTCACGCCGGTGAGCCAGGGCTCGAGCACGCCCGGATTGGCCTTGAGCCATTCCGTCCCGGCCTGCTTGGGATCCTCGCCATCATTGAGGATCTTGCCCATGATGTGATTTTCCATGTCTAGCGTGAATTTCAGCTGAGAGATCAGCTTGCCGATATTCGGGCATTCCTGCACGAAGCCGGCGCGGGTGTTCGTGTAGACCGTCGCGCCGCCGAAGTTCGGGCCGAAGGTGCTGTCGCCGCCCGTCAGATAGGTCAGCTGGAAGCTCGTGTTCATCGGATGCGGTGCCCAGCCGAGGAAGACTACCGGCTTCTTGTCCTTTTCTGCGCGGGCCACCTGGGCCAGCATGCCCTGTTCGGAGCTTTCGACCACTTCCAGGCCGCCCATGCCCATCTCGTTCTTCTCGATCAGCGTCATGACCAGGCGGTTGCCGTCATTGCCGGGCTCGATGCCGTAGATCTTGCCGTCGAGCTGGTCCTTGTGCTTGCCGATGTCGGAGAAGTCCTTGATGCCGAGTTCGGCGCCCTTGGCATTGGTGGCAAGCGTATATTTCGCGCCTTCCAGATTGGCGCCGAGCGATTCCACGGTCTTGTCGTCGAGATAGGGCTGAACGTCCTTCTGCTGCGCCGGCATCCAGTTGCCGAGGAAGACGTCGATGTCCTTGTTCTTGAGAGACTGATACGTCACCGGGACCGAGAGGACCTTGATGTCGGGCGTATAGCCGAGAGCTTCCAGAACGACCGCGGTCGTTGCCGTGGTCGCGGTGATGTCGGTCCAGCCGACGTCGGAAAAGCGCACGGTCGCGCAGCTTTCCGGATCGGCGGCCAATGCCGCAGTGCCGGTCAAGGCGGCGGCCGTGAAAGCCGTCGTCAGCAGGAGGGTCTGGGTGAAAGCTCTTGTCATCGTGTTGTTCCCTTATCGTATGACGTCAGCCAATCATCAATTCCGGGCCGTTTCAACCCGCTTGATGACAAGGCAGTGTATTGAGACCGCACGACCACGCGTCCCGTCTCGCGACACGCGGTGTCGCATTGCCGTTGCCGGAGCGATCCTTTTGAAAGAATCTGCTTTTCTGTGTGTTTCGTAAAGAGGGACTTTCGCAAGCGCCGATCACGGGTCATTGAGCGGCAGGCGAGACAGGCCAAGAACGGGGGCAGGGGTGGCGAAGCTTTATTTCCACTATGCGACAATGAATGCCGGCAAGTCGACCATGCTGCTGCAGGCCTCCTACAATTACCAGGAGCGCGGCATGCGGGTGGCCGTGTTCATCGCCGCCTTCGACGACCGCGCCGGGCTCGGGCGCATCTCCTCGCGCATTGGCCTCTCCGCCGATGCCATGCCCTTTCATCCCGGGGACGATCTGTTTGCGGCCGTCACCCGCCTGCATGCGGAAGAGCCGATCGCCTGCGTCTTCGTCGATGAGGCGCAGTTCCTCTCAGAGGTGCAGGTCTGGCAGTTGGCGCGCATTGCCGATCGGATCGGCATTCCGGTCATGACCTATGGGTTGCGCACCGATTTCCAGGGCAAGCTCTTCCCGGCCTCGCAGACACTTCTCGCCATTGCCGATGAGATGCGCGAGGTGCGCACGATCTGCCATTGCGGCCGCAAGGCCACCATGGTCGTCCGCCTCGGCCCCGATGGCCAGGTGGCGCATGAGGGAGCTCAGATCGAAATCGGCGGCAACGAGAAATATGTCTCGCTTTGCCGCCGACATTGGGACGATGCGATGAACGGCCCCTTTTCGGCCGAACCCGCCTGAGGCTTAGCCCGCCAGGGTCAGATCGACGGCCAGGCGGCGCTCACCGGCCGAGCCGGCGGCGGAGATGACGGCGCTGCGCGCAGCGAAATCGACATCGAGTCGGATGCTGTCTTCGCCCTTCGTCCAGATGAGTGCGACAGCGGAAGGCGAAACCTCGTCCAGCGTGAACTCGCCATCGAAGGCCGGATGCTCGTTTCGCAGCCGCATCAGCGCGAGAAGGCTGCGCACGAGCGGGGTCTCCAGCGCCTGATCCACCTCTTCCGCCTGATAATAATGCCGGTTGATGTCGCGGCCGACACGGCTTCTGGCAAGAAGCTCCATATCGTTCACCCCGCCGAGCAGGCCGATGTAATAGACCTGGGGGATGCCGGGAGCGAAGAACTGCACCGCGCGGGCGATGAGATAGTCGGTCTCGTTGCGGCCGAGCGCATCGAAATAGGTGGAGTTGACCTGGTAGAGATCGAGGTTGGAGGCCGCGGCACCGGTGGCCTGCCTGCTCTGGCCGCCGCTGCGCTCATGCATGGTCTCCACCAGACGGTCGATCGCTGCCGGCTGCAGCAGTCCGGGGCGCCCGTCGCTGTGGGCGCCGACATCAATCACGCCGATGCCGTCATGGGTATCGAGGACGGTGATGCAATTGCGCGGGCTGATCTTCAGCCATTCCGCCAGCGGGCCGGCTTCGCCCGAATAGAGCGCGTGCAGCACCAGCGGCGGCAGGGCGAAATCATAGACGCGATCGACCTTGCGGGCGATCTCGATCTGGTCGCGATAATAGGAGTGGATCTCGACCAGCACTTCCATGCCGAGCGCGCGGGCCTTGTCGGCCAGTTCCGAAAGAAAGGCGTAGGTTTCCGGGATCATGAAGCAGCTGGTGCCCGGCTTCTTGATCGCATATCCCGCGGCATCGAGGCGGAGCGCGGTGACGCCGGACTGCGAGAAGCGCGCGAGGATGGCGTCGAGATAGGCCGCGCCCTTTTCCGAAAAGACGTCGATATCGATCTGCTGAGGGGTGAAGGTGGTCCAGAGCATGCGCTGCGTGCCATCCCCCAGCGTCGTCTTTGTGAAGGGCAGGCCGGGACGCGGGCGATAGATCGACAGGAGATCGGCCTCCGTTGCGCCGTTCGGGAAGACCTTCCCATAGGTCATGAACATATCGGCAAAATCGGATGCGGCGCCCTTGGCGAGGAAATCCCGGAATGAGGGATTGTCCGCCGAGACATGGTTGACGATGAGATCGGCCATGATCTCGACCGATTGCGAGAGGGCCTTCACATCCTCCCAGGTGCCGAGGCGCGGATCGACCAGCGTGTGATCCACCGGATCGAAGCCGGCGTCTGCGCCGTCGATCGGCAGGAAAAAGGGCAAGGGATGGACGCCACCGAAGGCGCCCTCCAGCTTGCCATCCAGAAGCTGCTTGAGATCGGCGAAACCGCCCGCCGTCAGGCGGTCAACATAGGTGATCAGCTGCACTTTGTTTTTCATGATATCCTCTCGAAACACTGGCGCAGCGGTAACCAAAGCGCTTTGGATAGCCAGCGGTCGCGACTATTAGTGTCCTTTAGCGTTATTGCAAGGTCTTGTTGCCGCTGGCGCCTGCGCTCCTTATGTGTAGGGCTGCACCGCAATGAGGAATAAGCTGATGCGTGACAGTCTGACCGGTTTCTTTCAGTCGATCCGGCAAGGGATCTCGCGCTTGGGCGGGTGGCTGTCGGCCGCGCTCCTCCGGCCCTTCCGGGCAGGCCCTGGCATCTCCAGCCGGCGCGGCCTGCTCATCAAGGCGCCGCTGCTGGCTTTCGTCCTCCTCTTCATCGGTCTCTATGGCTATTTCTTCTGGCAGACCCAGGCCTGGACGAATTTCGATCCCGATTATCCCGGCCACTACAATTTTGCCGCCCGCAAGCTCGATGCCGGCCTGCCGGTGCCGGTGGCGGAGGGGCAGGCGGCCCCCGCCGCGCCGGTCTGCCAGCGCTCCGGCATCGTCGATGTGACGAGCGATCTGATTGCCTTCAATGTCGACGAGAATGCCTGGATTTCCTCCATGCTGCTCTACAAGGCCGGGCTCTTCGGGCTCGACTGGGATTCGACGCCCTTTCTCGACAACAAGGCCTCGTTCCAGCGCGGCGTGAACCAGGCGATCCGCCGCACCACGGTGGAGCTGGTGGATTCGCTCGGCCGCGTGCGCGGCACCTCGGGCATTGACTCCAATCTGCAGCGCGCCCGTTCCAACATGCAGTTCGACGAAGGCTCCTGGTATTTCGGTCTCGACCCATTCGGACCGAAGACGCCAACCCCCAGCTACTATCGCTCCGCCATGCGCGACCTGCAGGCTTTCAACACCACGCTTGCCAACTGCAACGCCACCTTCGACGCGCGGGCCGACAATCTGATCGAGTTCCTCGACCGCATCTCCAACGACATCGGCTCCACCTCGGCGATGATCCGCGAGCGCTCGGAGAACCACAATGGTGGCTGGTTCGATACGCGGGCCGACGACCGCTTCTGGTTCGCCTATGGCCAGCTCTATGGCTATTACGGCATCATGGCGGCGGCCGGTGCCGACTTCGATGCCGTCATCACGCAGCGCGGGCTGGCACCGATCTGGGGCGAGAGCCTGAAGCAGCTGCGCGCCGCACTGCGCATCCAGCCCGCCATCATCTCCAACGGCCGTGAAGATGGCTGGATCATGCCCACCCACCTCGCCACCATGGGCTTCTACATCCTGCGCGTCCGCTCGAACCTGGTGGAGATGCGGGATATTCTGGCGCGCTGAGCGGGGTTCTGCTGCTGCGAGAAGACCCCCTCTGGCCTGCCGGCCATCTCCCCCACAAGGGGGGAGAGACCGTGGGGCTTGACCTTCGATCCATGGTTAGACGCGGGCGCTGAAATCTTGTGGTGATGGGGGATCTTCTTCCATTACCCTGATCGGCCTCTCGTTCCCGGGCAGCCGGGTCCCCCTTTGGCCTGCCGGCCGTCTCCCCCAGAAGGGTAGAGAGACCATGGGCCTGATCTCAGGTCTATTTCCGGATGTCGCAAATGGCAGCGGTCGATTGCTTGGCAGGTTTGGGGCAGTGTGGTCGCGGCTGGGTCTCTCCCCCCTTGTGGGGGAGATGGGCGGCAGCCCAGAGGGGGTTTTTGGCACTCAGCGTCGCTCCTTGAAATCGCTCGCCACCTACCGGCAGTAGCGATACCCCCCGCGCCGTTGCAGCACGTCGAAATGCAGGTGGTTTTCGTGGGCTTCGTCGCTGCCGGGGTCGAGGACCGTTTCGAAATAGAGGCAGCCGGTGGCGGTGACGGCGCGTTGGAAGGCGCCGGTCAGCGTGCCGTCCTCGTCGCGCGGCTGGATGGCGATCGTCTTTCCGGACTTGAAGGTGAAGGAGGCGATGTCGATGGCATTGCCGCGCGCATGTTCGGAGATCTTGCCGGTGGCGGCATTGTTGCGCAGCCGGCAGATATAGCTCGATGCCTGGTTGAGCGTGGTCAGCGCCCCGTCGTCCGGCACGGCGGTGCTCGCCGCCGGCAGAACGGCCTCGCGCGTCCAGCGGGCGAGTTCGAGCGCGGTCTCGCAGCGGATCGTAGCCTTTGGCTTGACGTCGACGCCCGGCAGGATGGCGGTGACGTCGAGTGGCTTGTCGATCCCGCAGCCCTTGCCCTCGTCGATCCGCGGCCGTTCCTCAAAGGTTGCACCCATCGCCTTCAAGTCCGCGAGGCACTGCGCATAGGCCTTGCTGTCCTCGGGCTCGATGGTGAGCGCCACCGGTGGAGCGGCGTCCGGTTTCTGCTCCGGGGCGGCCTCCGGCTTGCCGTCAGCCTTCGGGGGCGCCGAAGGTGCTGCCTCCCGTTTGGTGCCGTCTCCCGGCTGGGCCTCGCCGGCGGCGGGCGTGTCCGGGGCCGGCTTGACTTGAGGCTTGGCATCCGTCGGTGAGGGCGCGGGCTCGGCCGGCTTCTCCTTCGGCGTCGGCACCGCCTCCGTCGGCGGCACGTCCGGTGCGGCGACGTCGCCGGCCGCCGGCTCCGTCGACGGATCGGCCTTCGCCGCGCCCTCCGTGTTCGCCGCCGGGGCTGCGGCCTCAGCCGGCTTCTTCAGCGGAACGGGTCCGTCCTCCGGAAGGCTCGCGCCCCCGGCCAGCAGCATCACGGGCAGGAGGGCGAGCAGAGGCAGAGCGCGAGAGGTCATGGGGAAGCCAGAAGCGGAGGGATCGGCGGGTTCATCAGCATCAACGCGAAAGACCGCCCCCGGGTTCATTGACCACTGTCGCGGCCCTCCTCGGGCCATTGCCGGGCGCTCCATGCGGCGCGACTGTCCCTTAAGACCGGCCGCAGGACTGCGATCCCGCCGATCCAGTGCAAGCGAGCCGATAAAATCGCCGGCATCGGGCCGCTGCCGGCTTGCGCAAGGGGCGCACCCGCGCTAACAGTTTTGCCATGGAAAACGCACGCACCCTGTTCGTCTGGTGGTGGGCTCGCTGAAAGCGGCCTTGACCAGTCCTGCGTGATTGAGACGACAAGCCGCCCGACATCCTCGAGGCGGCTTTTTTGTATTCAGGCCGCGGGGGGACCAAGGGCCTGAACGGAGCGAGACATGGCGACGACACTTCTGGAAGACGGTTCGGAATCCTACGTGACCGATGGCGGGATCACGGTGACGCGCAAGCGCCGCGATGCCGCCTATGCGGATGCGATCGCCGGCTATGTCGACAAGCTCGACGAGCGCCGTGGCGCGGTCTTCTCGTCGAACTACGAATATCCCGGCCGCTACACGCGCTGGGATACGGCCGTCGTCGATCCGCCGCTCTCCATCTCCTCCTTCGGCCGCGCCGTCTGGCTGGAGGCCTATAACGCGCGCGGCGAGGTGCTGCTCTCGATGATCGCAGAGCATCTGCGTTCGGTTGCCGACCTGACGCTTGGCGCGCGGACCGCAACCCGGCTCGATCTGACGATCAACGAGCCGGCCCGGATCTATACGGAGGAGGAGCGCTCAAAGAAGCCGACCGTCTTCACCGTGCTGCGCGCCGTCACCGGCCTCTTTCACTCATCGGACGATGCGAGCCTCGGTCTTTACGGCGCCTTCGGCTACGACCTTGCCTTCCAGTTCGATGCGATCGATTTCAAGCTCAAGCGGCCGGACGACCAGCGCGACATGGTGCTCTTTCTGCCGGACGAGATCCTCGTGGTCGATCATTACTCCGCCAAGGCCTGGATCGACCGCTACGACTTCGCGAAGGGCGGCGTGACGACGGCCGGCAAGGCGGGCGATATCGCGCCTGAACCCTTCCGCACCGTCGACAGCATCCCGCCGCATGGCGACCACCGGCCCGGCGAATATGCCGAGCTGGTCGTCAAGGCCAAGGAGAGCTTCCGACGCGGCGATCTGTTCGAGGTCGTGCCCGGTCAGAAGTTTTACGAGCGCTGCGAAAGCCGCCCGTCGGAAATCTCCAACCGGCTGAAGGCGATCAATCCGTCGCCCTATTCCTTTTTCATCAATCTCGGCAATCAGGAATATCTGGTCGGCGCCTCGCCGGAAATGTTCGTGCGCGTCTCCGGCCGGCGGATCGAGACCTGCCCGATTTCCGGCACGATCAAGCGCGGCGACGATCCGATCGCCGACAGCGAACAGATCCTCAAGCTGCTCAATTCCAAGAAGGACGAATCCGAGCTGACCATGTGCTCGGATGTCGACCGCAACGACAAGAGCCGCGTCTGCGAGCCGGGTTCAGTAAAGGTCATCGGCCGGCGGCAGATCGAGATGTATTCGCGGCTCATCCACACCGTGGACCATATCGAAGGGCGGCTGCGCGACGATATGGACGCCTTCGACGGGTTCCTGAGCCATGCCTGGGCCGTGACGGTCACCGGCGCGCCGAAGCTCTGGGCCATGCGCTTTATCGAAAGCCACGAGAAAAGCCCGCGCGCTTGGTATGGCGGGGCGATCGGCATGGTCGGCTTCAACGGCGACATGAACACCGGGCTGACGCTGCGCACCATCCGCATCAAGGACGGCATCGCAGAGGTCAGGGCCGGCGCCACGCTGCTCAACGATTCCGATCCGCATGAGGAAGAAGCCGAAACCGAACTGAAGGCCTCCGCCATGATCGCCGCCATCCGCGACGCCAAGTCCTCGAGCCGCGCCAAGCAGGCGCGCGACGTCGCCCCGGTCGGCGCCGGCGTCAAGATCCTGCTGGTCGATCATGAGGACAGCTTCGTGCACACGCTCGCCAACTACTTCCGCCAGACCGGAGCGACGGTCACCACCGTGCGATCGCCGGTGGCCGAGGAGACGCTGGAAAGCGTGGCGCCGGACCTGATCGTGCTGTCGCCCGGTCCTGGCACGCCGAAGGATTTCGATTGCAAGGCGACGATCAAGAAGGCGCGGGCGCGGAACCTGCCGATCTTCGGGGTATGCCTTGGCCTGCAGGCCCTGGCGGAAGCCTATGGCGGGGATCTCCGCCAGCTTGCCATTCCCATGCACGGCAAGCCATCGCGCATCCGGGTGCTGGAGCCGGGCCTGGTCTTTTCCGGCCTCGGCCGCGAGGTCACCGTCGGGCGCTACCACTCGATCTTCGCCGATCCCTCGACCCTGCCGCGCGAATTCATGATCACCGCCGAGAGCGAGGACGGCACGATCATGGGCATCGAGCACATGAAGGAGCCGGTGGCGGCTGTGCAGTTCCACCCGGAATCGATCATGACGCTCGGCGGCGATGCCGGTATGCGGATGATCGAGAACGTGGTCGAGAAGCTCGCCAAGCGCGCCAAGGTCAAGGCCGCCTGAAGATCTTCCATGACGCGATGTCGCCGGCTCAGCGGGCCGGCGGCTCCACCAGGAGGCTGACGACGCGGCGAACCATCGGCAGCACGACGAGGGCGGCCGGAAAAGCGACCGGGTAGGACAGCATCCAGGCATGCAGGGCCTGCTCCGGCAGGTCCGGCGAAAGTCCGGTCGCGCGCAGCGTCGCGATCAGCGCCACCAGTCCCGACATGAAGAAGGACAGGATCATCGGCGTCAGCACATGGGCCGCGCTGGCGGGCAGGCGGTGGGGACGAAAAGTCATAAGCAGATTGGTCATGGCACATCTCCTTGAATGAGGTGCGGGCACTATGCGCCTGCCGGCTCCCGTGCGAAATTCTCCATCAGCGCACCTTCAATGGGGAATTCTGCACATGCTGGACTGGACCGATCTCCAATTTCTGGCAGCCTTCGGCGTCGATGGGACGCTCTCTGGGGCAGGGCGCAGGCTCGGCGCCGATCACGCGACGGTCGCCCGCCGCATTGCAGCGCTCGAATCGAAGAGCGGCGTGAAGCTTCTCGACCGTCGTGGCCGCCGTCTGGCGCTGACGGAAGCCGGGTGCCGCATTCTCGATCACGCCCGGCGGATGGACGAGGAGGCGCAGGCGCTGACCCGCGCGCTCGCCGCCGAAAGCGGCACGCTCAGCGGCCATTTCTCGTTGAGCGCGCCGCCCTTCTTCGCCGCCACCTGGCTGGCGCCGCGCATGGGGCCGTTCCTTGCCACCCATCCCAGACTGACGGTGGCGCTCATCGGCGAGACCCGGATTTCTTCGCTTGGGCGCGGCGAGGCGGATGTGGTCCTGCGGTTGGGCCGGCCGACGGAAGCGGCGCTGATTGCGCGGAAGGCCGGTCATCTCGACTACCGTCTCTACGCCAAGGCGGAGTATCTCGCCGCCGTGCCTCCGCCCGAGCGCCGCTACCTGCGCTTCGACCCATCGCTCGGCAACCTGCCACAGGACCGGTGGATGATGGAGATCGCCGGGCCGGAAGCAGGCTTCGCCATGACCAGCAACGATCTCGCCTGCCTTGCCGCCGCCGCCGCCGGTGGTGCCGGTATCGCCGTGCTGCCGGCCTTCGTGGCGAAGCGCTTCGCGTTGGTCGAGGCGGATCCCGAGCGGCGAGTTTTTGTCCGCGATGTCTGGATCGGCTGGCACGAGGATTGGCGGGGCCATCCGGCCATTGCCGCCATCGTCGCCTTTCTGGCAACGGTCGTCGCCGAGGGTGTCGCCGCGGCTTGACCCGGCAAGGCGCGGCCTGTTAGGACGCGCCCGTTCCCGCGTGCACGGAGGCCCCGTTCGCGCGGGTCTTGCTTTTGGGCCAAGGCTCGACCTTCTTTCGTGACAACAAGGGCCGCCAGCATGAACAATGGCACATCCGCGGTCGGATCGGCCCAGAGACTTGCGTTCTGGACGATTCCGCTTTCCATCCTCGTGCTCGGCATGAAGCTGTCGGCCTGGTGGTTCACCGGATCGGTGGCCCTCTTGTCCGACGGGCTCGAATCGATCGTCAACGTCGTGGCGGCCGTCGTCGCCTTCGTGGTGATCGGCTATGCCGCGAAGCCGGCCGATGCCGACCATCCCTTCGGACACCACAAGGCGGAATATTTCTCAGCCGTCATCGAGGGTGTGTTGATCGTCGTCGCGGCCCTGCTCATCGTCTATGAAGCGGTGCCCGCGGTGCTCGATCCAATGCCGATCGAAGCGCCGACGCTGGGGCTTGCCATCAATTTCGCCGCCGGCCTCGTGAATGCGGCCTGGGCGGCCGTGCTGATCCGTGCCGGGCGGGCCTATCGCTCGCCAGCGCTCACCGCCGACGGCCATCATATCCTGTCGGACGTCGTCACCTCGGTCGGCGTGCTGGTCGGCCTCATCCTGGCGATCGTCACCGGCTATGCGATCCTGGATCCGCTGCTGGCCGTCATCGTCGCCTGCAACATTCTCTTCCAGGGCTGGAAGGTGATCGCCGGTTCGGTCAGCGGTCTGATGGACCGGGCGGTCTCGGACGAAGAGGATGCCGCGATCCAGGCGGCCATCGCCGCCAATGCCGCCGGCTCGCTTGGGGTGCACGATCTTAAGACCCGCCAGGCGGCGGCGGCCATCTTCGTCGATTTCCACATGGTGGTGCCCGCCGATATGACGGTCGGCCAGGCCCATGATATTTGCGACCGGCTGGAGGATGCGATCCGGGCGGTCAATGCGGCGGCGCAGATCGCCATTCATATCGAGCCGGAAAGCGAGAAGGCCCACGGCATCCGCGTCAAGGTCATGAAGGAGTAGATCGATGAGTCAAACCGATGTTTCCGGCCTCTCGCAGCTCGGCCGGTCCGTCGAAACGCCGGCGAGCCCAGAGGCAGCCGTGCTCGAGAAGGTGCCGAGCACCCATGCCGGTACCGATTTCGTCGTGCGCTTCACCGCGCCGGAATTCACCTCACTCTGCCCGATGACCGGCCAGCCGGACTTCGCCCATATCGTCATCGATTATGTGCCGGACGGATGGCTGGTCGAATCGAAGTCGCTGAAGCTCTATCTGACCTCGTTCCGCAATCACGGCGCCTTCCACGAGGACTGCACGCTCGACATCGCCAAGCGTCTGGTCGATCTGCTGGATCCGAAATGGCTGAGGATCGGTGCCTATTGGTACCCGCGTGGCGGCATCCCGATCGACGTCTTCTGGCAGACCGGTACGCCGCCAGAGGGTGTCTGGCTCCCTGATCAGGGCGTGCAGCCCTATCGCGGCCGCGGCTGAGACGGCGGCGCATCGCGTGCGCCACCGCTGAGCTGGAAGAGCAGGGACGCTTAGACGTCCATGCTGCCCGAATCGTCTCCGCCAAAGTCCTGGTCGAAGCCGGCATCCTGGTCATAGCCCGGGTCTGCCTGGCCGCCATCGTCGCTCGCCTGCTGGAAGCCGCCATCATTGAGAGCGCCGGTATCGTCGTTGGCCTGGGTGATCGCGTCGTCGCCGTAGTAATTGTTAATCACCGTCTCTTCGACCGGAAAGTCAGCCGGTACGGCATTGCCGAGGCCAAGCCCGGTCATGTGGTTGGCGAAGAGGCCGCTCAGTGAATTGGCAAGCAGCATGCCGCCCGCCACGCCGGCCGCGGTCGTCATGGCGCCGCTTAAAAAACCGCCGCCGCTGCGGTTGCCGCCGCTAAACAGCCCGCCGCCCTGCGGGGCGCCATAGCCGACCGGTGCACCACCATAGCCGCCTCCCGCATAGCCGGCCGGGGGTGCGCCATAGCCTGGATCGGGGGCGCGACCCCAAGGGCCGGTAGGGGCTTGCTGGGCGACAGGGCGTTGGCCATAGCCGCTCGGTTGCGGGGGATCGGCACGGCGCGGCGTGTCGCGCGAGCCGAAGATCGAGGAGAGGAAGCCGCCGCCTTCCTCATGCTGAGGCGCGGCAGTGCTGCTTTCGGCGCGCCGGAGTCGTTGCTCGAGCTCCTCGATGCGGGCGGCTGCGGCCTCCAGGCCCTTTTCCTGTACGATGACGGCCTGGGCCAGATAATAGGGCGCCGCGGGCTCCTGGCGGATAGCATCTGCAATCAGTGCCTCGGCCTCGCGGTCGCGCGGCGTGGCGGTGGCGGTCTTCACCCTGTCGAACAGGGCGGTGAGAAGCTGGCGTTCTTCCGGTGACATGGTCCCGTCTCCTTACGGGTGCCGATCGGCACCCAACCGGTTGAAACCGCAGCCAACGGCGAGCCGGTCTGCGGGGGCACGACGCCCGGAGAAGGAGGTAGTGCGGAGAATCCGGCTTTTCCAAGCCGGATCTCGATTGCATTTCGGTAAGCTGATAAACCGGCTGCCCGGCCGCTTACGCGCCGAGCAGCAAGGCCGCGCCGATCAGGGCCGTCGCACCGCCGAGAATCCTCGCCAATGCCCCGCTGCCGAACCGCGCGAGGGCAAGGCCCGCGCCAATCCCGGCAAGGTGCAGCGCAGCGGTCGTCACGACGAAGCCGAGGCCGAAGGCGAGCGCATCGGCGGAGCCGAGTTCGCCGCCATGAGCCGCGCCGTGGAAGAGCGCGAAGACGGCGACCACGCCGGCCGCGGCCGCCACCGGCAGGCGCACGGCCATCGCGACCAGCAGACCGAGCGCGACGATGGAGGCAAGGATGGCCGGCTCGACGAAGGGCAGGGACAGGCCGGAGAGGGCCAGTCCGAAACTCAGCGCCATGACCGCGACGAAGGCGGCCGGCACGGCGAGGATCGCTCGCCCGCCGCGCTGCGCGGCCCAGAGGCCGACGGCCACCATGACCAGCACATGATCGAGGCCGGAGAGGGGGTGCAGCGCGCCATGGGCGGCATCGCTCAGTGCCGTGCCATGCGCCACCGGATCGATATGGGCGAAGGCCGGCGCGGCGGAGAGCATCAGCGTGGAGAGGGCAAGGCCGGAAAGGGCGGCGGTCAGGCGTCGTGTCATGGTCAGGTCCCCGGGCTTTGGGCGCAGCGGGAGGAGGGGCCGCGCCACGGTCATCACCCCCGCCATCCTATCGGCCTGCCGACCCCTGTCCATACGGTAAATGACGCGGATCGCGGCTCCTGTCCTCCGTTAGCCGTGATCGGGCTTCACCGCATGTCACGCATTGTCATCCCTCGCGAGAAGCCTTATCTCACAGCAGCACACGCCACGATGATCCGCGGGAGAACGCGCATGAACGAAGACGAAGACGACAAGAAGACGGAACTGCCTTTGGGCAAGGAGACCGAGGCGAACCTGTTCAAATCGCGGTCGATCTTCATCTATGGCGGCATCAACCAGGAACTGGCGCAGAAGGTCTGCTCGCAGCTCGTGGCGCTGTCCTCGGCCAGCGACGAAGACATTCGCATCTTCGTCAATTCGCCGGGCGGCCATGTCGAATCGGGCGATAGCATCCACGACATGATCAAGTTCGTGAAGCCGAAGGTCTGGATGATCGGCACGGGCTGGGTCGCCTCGGCCGGCGCGCTCATCTATGTCGCCGCGCCCAAGGAACGGCGCCTCTGCCTGACCAACACCCGCTTCCTGCTGCATCAACCCTCGGGCGGCACGCGCGGCATGGCTTCGGACATCGAGATCCAGGCGCGCGAAATCATCAAGATGAACGAGCGGCTGAACCGCATCTTCGCCGAAGCCACCGGCCAGCCGATCGAAAAGATCGCCAAGGATACCGACCGCGACTACTGGCTGTCGGCCGAAGAGGCGAAGTCCTATGGGCTGGTCTCGAAGATCATCAGCAACCAGGGCGAAATCGGCGCCTGAGCCGATCACCCGGTTGAACCATCAAAGCCCCGCCGGCACCGCCTGCGGGGCTTTTTCATGTCTTCGGACTGCCGATGTGGCGCTCAGCCCTCGGCCCGCCAAACGATCTCGCCCTTCAGCCGCTGATGGGTATCGGCAGCGATCGGCACGACGAGCACCCGCCTGGGGTCGACGGGGCCGGGGAAGGTCAGGGCGTGGGTCGCGACGGGCTCGAAACCGAGCGGCTGGTAATAGGGCGGATCGCCGATCAGGATGATCGCTTCCGACCCCTTGCGCCGTCCCGCCTCGACGGCGATGCGCACGAGCTCGCGGCCGATGCCGCGGTTCTTGTGCGAGGGGCGCACGGCGAGCGGCCCGAGCAGATGGCCCTTGACCCCGCCGGCCATCACCGGTGTCATCCGCACCGAGCCGATCGTCTCCCCGTCATCGGTGCAAACGAAGGAGAGGCTCCGGTCATGCGGACCCTGCTCGCGAATGCGCGCCGCGGCGCGGACATGGCGCCCGGGGCCGAAGGCTTCTTCATTGATCAGCTCGATGATGGCGTCGTGCGAGGAGTCTTCCGTCAGATAGACGAGGTCGTGCTTGGGCATGAACATGGGGAAACTCGAAAAGCGGAACGAGACAGGACGTGAAGCGGCACCCGACGGGGTGAGTCGGTTGTTCAGCGTCGTCGTTCGGTTCCCTTGCGGCGCATCGGCCACGACCTTTCGCAGTGTGCGCGTCGCCACTAGCAGAAAAGTTTAGGCGCTCCAAGCAAAAACGCAGCGTTCACCGCCCAAGGCCTGTCGCCTCGACGCCCTTGCGCTATGGTTGCCTCCAAGACGATGCCGGAGCGCCTCGTCAAGCCAAGGAGGAACGATCCATGGGCATGCTGGTCGACGGCGTCTGGAAGGATGTCGGCTATGATACGAAATCGACGGGCGGACATTTCAAACGCTGGGATTCCGTCTTCCGCAACTGGGTGACCGCTGACGGCGCGCCGGGCCCGAGCGGCAAGGGAGGCTTCAAGGCCGAGGCCGGGCGCTATCACCTGATCGTCTCGCTCGCCTGTCCCTGGGCGCATCGCACGCTGATCTTCCGCGCTTTGAAGGGGCTCGAAGACCTGATCAGCCTGGCGATCGTCGATCCGCACATGATGGAGAACGGCTGGGAGTTCAAGGGTGTCGAGGGCGGCACGCAGGATCCGATCATCGGCGCCCGCGCGCTCTGGGAGATCTACACCAAGGCCGAGCCCGCCTATTCCGGCCGCGTCACCGTCCCGGTCCTGTGGGACAAGGTGGAGAAGACCATCGTCTCCAACGAATCCGCCGAGATCATCCGCATGTTCAATTCGGCCTTTGACGGCCTGACCGGCTCGACGCGCGACTTCTACCCGCAGGCGCTGCGGGGCGAGATCGATGCGCTCAATGCCGAGATCTACGATGCCGTCAACAATGGCGTCTACAAGGCGGGCTTCGCGAGCACGCAGGACGCCTATGCCCAGGCCGTCACCGCGCTCTTCGCCATGCTGGACAGGCTGGAGACGCGGCTCTCAACGTCGCGCTACCTCGTCGGTAACCGGCTGACGGAGGCGGACTGGCGGCTCTTCACCACGCTGATCCGCTTCGACGCCGTGTATGTCGGCCATTTCAAGTGCAACATCCGCCGGCTCGCCGACTATCCGAACCTCAGCGCCTATCTGAAGGACCTCTACCAGGTGCCGGGTGTCGCGGAGACGGTGAATTTCCATCACATCAAGACGCATTATTACGCCAGCCATCGTTTCATCAATCCGACCGGCATCGTGCCGCTCGGGCCGATCCTCGATCTCGATACGCCGCACGGTCGCGAGCGGCTCGGCTGATCGAGGTTACCAATAGGCGTCGGGCACGCTCTCGCCGCGGATCTCGGCGAGCCGGCGCAATGTCGCCGGCGTCGTGCCGTCCGGCAGGGCGTCGAGGGGGAAGAAGCCGCTCTCGACGATCTCGCGATCCGGCGCCCGTGGGCCGGTCTGCGTGACGCCGCGGCAGAGATAGAGGAGCACGTGATCGCGGATGCTGACGTGCCGATTGTGATAGACGGCAAAGAGCTGCGGCGGCGCGCCGAGGCGCAGATTACCTTCCTCGCGGATTTCCTTTTCGAGCGCCATGAAGCAGGTCTCGCCGCGCTCCACGCCACCGCCGGGCAGATACCAGCCCGCCAGATAAGAGTGGCGCACCAGGAAGATGCGACCTTGATCGTCGAAACAGGCAGCGCGCACGCCGAGCGTCATGCCGCGTGACAAGGCGAAATAACGGTGGAGGATTCGGGTTACCAGCCACTCGCGCCAGCTCATCGGATCCTTGGTTCTCTCGCTCATCGCGGCGTGCCCTGTCATGGAAAAGGGAAAGGCCGTGATACCATTTTTACCCGGATGCGCTAGGTATCGGGCATGTTCAAGCTCGCCCATATCTCCGACATCCATCTCGGACCGCTGCCGGACCTTTCGTTCAAGGAACTGTTTTCCAAGCGGATCACCGGCTTCATCAACTGGCACCGCAACCGGCGCAGCCATATGGCTGGCGACACGCTGAACGTGTTGATGAACGAGATCGAGCGGATCGATCCCGATCATCTGGCGATCACCGGCGACATGGTCAATCTCGCCTCCAAGCGCGAGATCGTGGCGGTCACCGAGTGGCTGCATGCGGCGGGCGAACCCGACAGCATCTCGGTCATTCCCGGCAATCACGATGCCTATGTGCCCGGGGCTTATGAGAAGGCGACCAAGGCCTGGTATCCCTATATGCGTGGCGAGGCGGGGCCTGCCGAGTGGGACGAAGAGTTTCACTGCTATCCCTATCTGCGTGTGCGCGGCCCGGTGGCGATCATCGGCTGCTCCACCGCGGTCGCGACGCCACCCTTTGCCGCCAGCGGCTATTTCGGACGGCGCCAGGCGCGCGAGACGGTCAACCTGCTGCGCGCCGCGGGCGAGGCGGGGCTGTTCCGCGTCGTCCTTATCCATCATCCGCCGATCCGCGGTGCGGCGTCGATGCACAAGCGCATGATCGGCATCCGCCGCTTCGGAGCGGTGGTATCCACAGGTGGTGCCGAACTGGTCCTCCATGGCCATACGCATCTCAACACGGTCTACCAGCTGCGCGGTCAGCGCAAGCCGGTGCCCGTGGTCGGCATCGCCTCGGCCTCGCAAGGGCCCGGAGGTTCCAAGCCGCCGGCCTCCTTCAACCTTTTCTCCATCGCCGGCAGCCCGGGCCAGTGGAACCTGACGCGCGAGCGCTTCGAGCTGACTGCGGGGGCCGGGCAGGCGGGTGGATCGACTGTGCGGCTTGCGGAAACGACGCGCTTTTGAACGCTGTCAAGCCGCGCGGGCGCCTCGCAAAATTCGGTGATGGAACAAGGCGCGGGTTGCGCGGCTTGCGGGAATGGAGTCATATCATCGCTGCTGCGCCACCTCATGACGCGGCGTCCGACGCGAGGAAACCAGCAAGGGCAGCGGATCGAAGCCTCCGGCGGAGACCGATCTGACGGCCTTGAGGGATTTGGAACGATTATGCGCCCTGCACCAGATGCGAAGGATTTTCGGCGGGAGCTCTCCGGCTTGCTGCCGCGTCTGCGCCGGTTCGCACTGACGCTGACGCGCGATGCCGGCGAGGCGGATGCGCTCGTCCAGGAAGTTTGCAGCCGCGCCATCGGCCAGGGGAGCAGCTGGGATGGGCGCGGCCGGCTGGACGGTTGGATCTACACGCTGACCCGCTCGGTGCATGCCGAAGAGCCCCGCGCCTGGCGCGAGAACCGGGCGGCTTCGCCGGCCGGCGCCGATGCCCAGGGGCAGGCGAGCGAGGTTCAGGCGCTGATCCTTGCCATGCCGGAGGGCTATGCCAGCACCTTCCTGCTCGTCGCCGTCGAAGATTACAGCTATGCAGAGGCTGCCGCGGTCCTCGATATCCCGCCGGAGACGGTGGCGAAACATGTGAGCGCCGCACGATTGCGGCTTGCAGCCATGACCGCAGCGTCGACGATGAGAAGGGCCTGATCTTTGGCAATGGCAGACGCGCTGGCACTCGAGGAAAGATTGTCCGCCTATCTCGACGGCGCCGTGGACGAGGCGGAGCGGGCGGCGCTCGAGCGACTGGTGGCGCGCGATGAAGAGGCGCGCCGGTTGCTCGACCGGCTGAAGACGGGAACCGCTTTTGGCCGCACCGCTTTGGACGGCTTCCTCAACGACCCCGTGCCGTTGTCGCTGGTTCGCCGCATCCGCCAGGGCGTGGATGTCTCGCCGCGCAACGAGCGGGTGGTGGGCGCGCCGAAGCGTAAGCGGTCCAAGCTCTGGCCGAAGCTGCTCGGCGCCTCCTTCGGCATGCTGCTGGTCGGCGGCCTTGCCGGCTATCTGATCGGCAGCACGGTCGATGATCGCGCGCCTCTGGCGGACATCGGCGGGGTCGATGCGCGCAGCTGGCTCGACGATATCGCCGCCATGCATCGCATCTATGTCCGCCAACAGCGTCACCTGGTCGAGGTGCCCGGCGGAGAGCGCGACGAGGTTCGCGCCTGGCTGACCGGATCGACCGGCATTCCCTTCGCCGTGCCGGATCTGACCCGCAGCGGCCTGACCTTCCAGGGTGGCCGGCTTCTGGTCGTGGAAGGCCAGCCGACTGGGCAGCTCTTCTACCGGGATACGACGGGCGACCTCTTCGCCGTCTATTTCCTGAAGATCGGCATGGCCGACAGCCAGGGCCGCGTCAGCGAAACCATGCGCGACGACCTCGCCATGATCTCCTGGGCAACGCCGGCCGGCTCCTTCGCCGTCGTCGGCCCCTCGGCTGCCGCAAGGCTCAGGCAACTGGCGGATACGGTCTCGGACGCCATGTGAGCGTCGAGCCGGCTCAGTTCGCCAGTCCGTCGCGCAGCGCCGCATCAGCCTTGGCATAATGCTCTTCGTTGATCTGGCCGCTGATCGCCGCAAAGGCCGCGGTCAGCACGGCGATATCGTCGGAAAAGCCGATCAGGGCCACGAAATCCGGCACGATATCGAAGGGCAGGACGAAATAGGCGAGAGCGCCGAGCAGGATGCCGCGGGTGCGCAGCGGTGTCTTGGGATCGAAGGCGCAATAATAGGCGGCCACAAGGTCGCGGGCGAAGGGAATGTGCCGGATTGCGCGCTTGAGCGTCGGCCAGAAGCGGCGCTCGACGCGGCGTGCCTTGTCGTCCTGCTCGGCCCTGTCACCTGGCAGCAGGATTTCGCCGATCTTCACCTCGTCCAGTCCGCTCTTCGTTTCGGGCATGGTCGCTTCCTTCGTTCCTGGTTGTCTCGGCAATATGGGGGAGCGAGACAGCAATTCAAATCGCTGCCGGCATCAGGAAAAGCCCGCCGCTGCCTTGTCCATCCGCGCGGCGAGCGCGAAATCCCGCTCGGTCAGCCCGCCGGCATCATGGGTGGTCAGCGTCACCTCGACCCGGTTATAAACGTTGAACCATTCCGGATGGTGGTCGAGTTTTTCGGCCGCCAGCGCCGCCTGGCTCATGAAGCCGAAGGCCTCGACGAAGCTCTTGAAGCGGAAGCGGCGTTCGATCGCCGTGCCCTCCCGGGTCAAGGTCCAGCCCGGGTTTGCCGCGAGCTTCTCCTCGATCGTGGCAGGATCCAATTTTTCCGGTTTCGCCATCGGCCCGCTCCCTTTATTCAGCGTGAAGTGAAAAGCATCGAGACAGGAAGAGTTGCATGACCGCGCCCGAACGCCGCATTCTTTTTGTCTGCCTCGGCAATATCTGCCGCTCGCCGATGGCGGAAGGCATCGCCCGGCATCTGGCGGAGCAGGCGGATTGTGCGCAGCCGCTGCAGTTCGATTCGGCGGGCACCGGCCGCTGGCACCTGGGCGATCCGCCGGATCCTCGGGCGATCGCGACCGCGGCTAGAAAGGGCGTCGATATCGCAGCCCTGCGTGGCCGGCAGGTGGCGGCGCAGGATTTCGCCCGGTTCGACCTGATCCTGGCGCTCGACCGCAGCAATCTCGCCGCGCTTCGGGCGAAAGCGCCAGCTGGCGCCAAGGCGCGGCTCGCGCTGTTCCTGGAGGAGACACTGGGGCGGGCGGAGGATGTGCCCGATCCCTATTTCGGCGCCGAGGACGGGTTCGAGACCGTCTACACCATGCTCTTTGAGGGCTGTTCGGCGCTGATCGAGAAGCTCGGGCCCGGCGGCTCGTGCAGCGAGAAGACTTCTTCCGTCAGGTAAGGCCCGCCGCCGACCGAATCGCGCGAGGACAGCAGCACGAAGCGCGAGACCGTAAAGACATTGGTCATGAAGCCGCCGCGGCCGGAGAGATAGGTGACGACATCCTCGATGCGCGAGGAGCGCAGCCGGGCGAGCGTTACATGCGGGGTAAATTTGCGCGGATCAGGGGGCAGGCCGACGCGCTGGCAGATGCGCTCGATCTCGGCCTGAAGCTGGAAAAGCGCGGGTGGGGTGGTCACGCCGGCAAAGACCGAATGCGGCTTTTTCGATCCGAAGGCACCGGTGCCGCTGAGCTGCAGCTGGAATTCCGGCCGCTCGATCCGGTCCAGCCGATCGACGATCTCGTCAGCGGTGCGGCCGTCGACATCGCCGATAAAGCGCAGAGTAATGTGGTAGTTCTCGACGTCGATCCAGCGGGCGCCAGGCAGTCCGCCACGCAGCAGAGAGAGGCTCATGGCCGCGCTGCGCGGAATTTCGAGGGCGGTGAACAATCTCGGCATGGCGAGGTCTCCCCGAATGTTTGCGACACTGTCAGCCGATCATGCCTGAGAGCCTGACGCAACTGGTAATTCGCACCTGCAATATTTGTCCACGAGGATTAACGAAAGCTGAACGCGCGGCCCCGTTCGCCCTCTCAATCGGCAAGCTTCTGGAGAAAGCGCTCGACCGAAGGCAGCATCCGCTCGACCATCCGGTCGACGCCGGCAGCGTTCGGATGCATGCCGTCCTCCAGCTTCAGCTGAGCGTCCTCGACGACGCCATCGAGGAAAAATGGATAGAGTTCAATGCCATAGGTTTTGGCGAGCTCGGGATAAATCGCATTGAACCGCTCGGCATAGTCGCCGCCCATATTGGGCGGCGCCAGCATTCCGACGAGCAGGACCGGAATATTGCGGGCCTTCAGCTTGTCGAGCATGGCGGTCAGATTCTTGCGGCTCTGCTCCGGCGCGATGCCGCGCAGCGCGTCGTTGGCGCCGAGCTCCAGAATGACGCCACTGGTACCGTCCGGCACCGACCAGTCGAGTCGTGCCAGTCCGCCCGAGGTCGTGTCGCCGGAGACACCGGCATTGACCACCGTCACATCGTGGCCCTTGGCCTTCAGCGCCTGTTCGAGCTTGGCGGTGAAGCCTTCCGCCTGCGGCAGCTGGTAGCCGGCCATCAGGCTGTCGCCGAAGCCGACGATCGACAGCGAGGCGGCGCGCGCGGAGGAGGTGGCGGCGATCAACACTGCGAGAGCAGTCATGAAAACCGGGATCAAGCCTTTCAATCGCATCGCGCCCCTCCTAAATCGGCTCAACTGAGCAGATGCAGCATCACAGCATATAGGGCGGCAGCGCGTGGCAAAAACCATGATCGAACTGAAAAATGCGGATCTGACGCTGGGCAGCGCCGCAGCCTCCGTCCATGTGCTGAAGGGCATGTCGCTCTCGATCGATGCAGGCCAGTCGGTCGGGATCGTCGGTCCCTCCGGCTCCGGCAAGTCGACGCTCCTGATGGTGCTGGCCGGTCTGGAGCGGCTCGATGGTGGCGAGATCGTCATCGATGGCACACCCCTGCAAGGCTTGAGCGAGGACCAGGTGGCCGAGTTTCGGGGCCGCAATATCGGCATCGTCTTCCAGTCTTTCCATCTGATCCCCAACATGACCGCGCTCGAAAATGTCGCCGTGCCGCTGGAGCTTGCCAATGTGCCGGATGCCTTTGCGATTGCGGCGCGCGAGCTCTCCGCCGTTGGGCTCGGCGAGCGGCTGTCGCATTATCCGGGCCAGCTGTCGGGCGGGGAGCAACAGCGCGTGGCGATCGCCCGGGCGCTCGCCCCATCGCCGAAACTTTTGATCGCCGACGAGCCGACCGGCAATCTCGACGGCGAGACCGGCCGGCAGATCGCCGACCTGCTCTTCTCCAAGCAGAGCGAGCGCGGCATGACGCTGCTGCTCGTGACCCATGATCCGAACCTCGCCGCCCGCTGCGCCCGGCAGGTCAAGGTCCGCTCGGGCCAAATCGTCGACGATGGTGCCGCAGACCTGCGCGCGCCGGCCGAGGCGATCCGCGCATGAGCGGGCGTCTGCTGTCGCGCGATGCCATGCGGCTGCCCAATCTCCGGCTTGCCTTTCGCCTGGCGCTGCGGGAAATGCGCGGCGGCCTGCGTGGCTTCTATATCTTCCTCGCCTGTATTGCGCTCGGCACGGCGGCGATTGCCGGCGTCAATTCGTTGTCACAGTCGATCACCGGCTCGATCGCCGCTCAAGGCCAGGAACTGCTTGCCGGTGATCTGCGCTTCGAGCTCAATAATCGCCAGGCGAGCGAGGCGGAACGCGCCTTTCTGGCCGAGCAGGGGCAGGTCTCGGTTAGCGCGGGCCTGCGCTCGATGGCCCGCCTGCCGGACGGGTCCAATCAGGCGCTGGTCGAGCTGAAGGCGGTTGATGCGGCCTATCCACTCTACGGCGCGGTGGAAAGCGAGCCGACCGCCCCGCTTGGCGCGCAGCTTTCCGAGCGCGACGGTGCCTATGGGGCGCTGGTCGCGCCGCTGCTGATCGACCGGCTGGGTGTCAGCGTCGGCGACGAGATCTTGATCGGCAATGCGCGGCTCAGGATCTCCGGCACGATCGCCCGCGAGCCCGACGCCGTCTCCGACGGTTTCGGCTTTGCTCCAAGGCTCCTGGTCTCCGAGGCGGCCCTCGGCGCGAGCGGTCTCGTGCAGACCGGCAGCCTGGTCGAATATGCCTATAAGCTCAAGGTCGCCGATCCCTCGGCCGTGCCGGCAATCCGCGCCGAGGCCGAGCGCGCCTTTCCCGAAGCCGGATGGTCGATCCGCTCCAGCCGCAATGCCGCCCCGTCGCTCACCGCCAACATCACCCGCTTTTCGCAATTCCTGACGCTGGTCGGCCTCACCGCGCTCATTGTCGGCGGGGTCGGCGTCGCCAATGCGGTGCGCGCCTATCTCGACGGCAAGCGTGCCGTCATCGCCACCTTCAAGTGCCTGGGTGCGCCGGGCGGACTCGTCTCGACCATCTATCTCATCCAGATCCTGCTGATCGCATCGATCGGCATCCTTATTGGGCTCGTCATCGGCGCGCTGGTGCCGCCGGTGGCGGGCTATTTCCTCGCCGATGTCCTACCCGTCTCGACCAGTGCCGCTGTCTATCCGTCCGCGCTCGCCCTTGCGGCGCTGTTCGGCGTGCTGACGGCGCTCGCTTTCGCGCTTCTACCGCTCGGCCGGGCCCGCTCCGTGCCGGCGACGGCGCTCTTCCGCGATCAGGATATTGGCCGTGCCCGGCGCCCGGCCTGGGCCTATCTCGGTGGCGCCTTTGCAAGCCTTGGCGCCATCGCCCTGCTCGCGGTCGTCACGGCGGAGGAGCGGCGGATCTCGCTGACCTTCCTCGGCGCGATCCTCTTCGCCTTCCTCGTGCTCCGCGGCGTCTCCTGGCTGGTGCAATGGCTGGCGAAGCGGGCGCCGCGCGTCTCCTCGCCGGCGCTCAGGCTCGCGATTGGCAATATCCATCGGCCGGGCGCGCTGACGCCCTCGGTCGTCCTCTCGCTCGGTCTCGGCCTGGCGCTGCTCGTCACCCTGGCGCTGATCGACGGGAACCTCCGCAACCAGCTGACCGGCACGCTTCCCGAGCGCGCGCCCAACTTCTTCTTCGTCGATATCCAGGGCAGCGAGATCGAGGGTTTCCGCGGCCTACTCGCCCGCGAGATGCCGAAGGGCAAGATCATCGAGGTGCCGATGCTGCGGGGACGAATCCTTGCCTTCAACGGTGAGGACGTCGCCAAGCGCGAGGTGGCGCCGGAGGCGCGCTGGGTGCTGCGCGGCGATCGTGGCATCACCTATGCGCAGAACATCCCGGAAAATTCCTCGCTGGTCGATGGCGCATGGTGGCCGAAGGATTATGCCGGCGAGCCGCTGGTCTCCTTCTCCGAAAAGGAGGGCAAGGAGCTCGGGCTGAAGATCGGCGATACGGTGACGGTCAATGTTCTCGGGCGCAACATCACCGCGCGGATCGCCAATTTCCGCACGGTGGAGTGGGAATCGCTGTCGATCAACTTCGTCATGGTCTTCTCGCCCAACACCTTCGCTGGCGCGCCGCATGCCTGGCTCGCGACCATCATCGATCCGGCGGCGAGCGAGGCGGAAGAGGCGGCGGCGCTGAAGGCCATCACCAACACCTACCCGACCATCACCAGCGTCCGGGTCAAGGATGCACTCGACATCGTCAATGGGCTGCTCGGCCAGCTGGCGACCGCCATCCGCGCGGCGGCCGCGGTGGCGCTGGTCGCCTCCGTGCTGGTGCTGGCCGGCGCGCTTGCCGCCGGCAACCGGGCGCGACTGCATGATGCCGTGGTCTTGAAGACACTCGGCGCCACGCGGGCGACCCTGATCCGCGCCTTCTGCTACGAATATGCCATGCTCGGCCTCTCCACCGCGCTCTTTGCGCTCTTTGCCGGCGGCGTGGCGGCCTGGTTCGTCGTCTCCCGCATCATGACGCTGCCTTCGAGCTTCCTGCCGGATGTGGCCGTCGGCACCATTATCGCGGCACTCATCCTCACCGTCGGCATCGGGCTTGTCGGCACCTGGCGGGTACTGGGGCAAAAGGCAGCGCCCGTGCTGCGCGAGCTTTGAGCAGGCTGGACTTTCAAGCGCGGGTTGGTGGATTACAATTTGGTCATGCCGGCCGCTTGGCAGCCGTCAGGCCTTGTGATTCCGGTGCATGGGGCCCATATTCTCCTCAGGCATGCTGAGCCCCGCAGCGGCGCCTGGGAGGGACGTGGTCTTCCGGATCCCCCTCAACCTCTCGTCCATCGGGGCTTGAAAGGGAAACCATGGCTGATTTTCGCAATTATCGCGCGCAGGCCGCAGCCGGCCGGGCGGGCGCCGCGATCGATGCAGGCCTTCGCAGCTACATGCTGCGCGTCTACAATCTGATGGCGCTGGGCCTCGCCATCACCGGCGTCGCCGCCTTCGGCGCCTTCCAGCTGTCCTTCGCCAATGGTGAGCTGACGACCTTCGGTCAGGCGATTTATGTGAGCCCGCTGAAATGGGTGGTCATGCTGGCGCCGCTGGCGATGGTCTTCTTCCTGAGCTTCCGCATTCATAAGATGAGTGTGGCGGCCGCGCAGACGACCTTCTGGATCTATGCGGCACTGATGGGCCTGTCGCTCTCCTCGATCTTCCTGGTCTATACCGGGCAGAGCATCGTGCAGACGTTCTTCGTGACCGCCGCCTCCTTCGGCGCGCTGTCGCTGTTCGGCTACACGACGAAGCGGGATCTCTCGGCCATGGGCTCGTTCCTGGTCATGGGCCTGTTCGGCCTGATCATCGCCTCGCTGGTCAATCTGTTCCTGCAGTCCTCGGCCGTCACCTTTGCCATCTCGGCGATCGGCGTGCTGATCTTCGCAGGCCTGACCGCTTGGGATACGCAGCGCATCAAGGAAATGTATTTCGAAAGCGATGGCGTTGAAACCGCTGGCCGCAAGGCGATCATGGGCGCGCTGACGCTCTATCTCGACTTCGTCAACCTCTTCCTGTTCATGCTGCGCTTCCTCGGCAACCGCAACTGATCGAACGGACATCGAGACTTCGGAAAGGCGGCTTCGGCCGCCTTTTTGCGTTTGAGGGGGCTTTTGCCGGGTAGGTCGGCGCGGAAGGCCGGCATCGGCTTGATCGGCCGGGGAGAGTGTGGGAGAGGGGCGGAGCTTTTCAGGCCTGCCACGGATATCCCCATGCCCTCCTTCACTCTGCGCGACGCCACGCTTGCCGATCTTCCTGCCATCACCGCGATCTACGAGGAGTCCGTGCTGAACGGCGTGGCGACCTATGAGGTCGCCGTGCCGGACGAGGCAGAGATGACCAGCCGCTTCTCCACCGTCACCGGGCTCGGCTATCCCTATACCGTCGCTGTCGACGAGGCGGGCCGCGTGCTTGGCTATGCCTATGCCTCGGCCTTCCGGCTGCGCAGCGCCTATCGCTTCCTGGTCGAGGATTCCATCTATCTCGCGCCGGAGGCACGGGGCCAGGGTGTGGGCCGCGCCCTGCTCGACGATCTCATCCGCCGCTGCACGGCGCTCGGCTTCCGCCAGATGGTGGCGGTGATCGGCGGCGCCCATCCGGCCTCGATCGGCGTCCACCGGGCGGCAGGCTTCGCGCTCTGCGGCACCATGCCGGGGACGGGCCTCAAATTCGGCCGCTGGCTGGATACGGTGATCATGCAGCTGGAGCTCGGCGAGGGGAACGCGACCATTCCCGAGACCGACGTCTATCCCGACACGCTCTATCGAAGCTGAGGGTTTGGCGACCGGTCCTCTCTTCGGATGACCTGACCCCTCCCATCTGCCGAACGTGAGGCCGAGCCCAATCTGTCCTGCTTCTGCAAGCAGGGCACTTGGCCATGTCGGAACCTGCCAACGCGTGGTTGAAAGAGGAAGAAGTTCCTATTCTCTTCGGAAAAGAGTCTTCTCCATGGCGCGTTGACTCTTTCTTCACCTTCTGGAATCAATAAGAACATAAAGTGAACACGCAGACAGGAGCTGACCGCCATGGCTGAAAAGGCTGTGCCGCGGGAGACGGTGCGCGCCCTGCGCGATGCCATCGCCCGACTGGAGAGAGGCACCGGAACGCGCGCCGCAGAACGGGCCGGCGAGGAGGCGGGCTTTCATCGTTTGAACCGCGATGAACCGCCCGCTACCATTCTGCGGGAAGACGGCATGAGCAAGGCGGAGCCGGTTCTGCCGCTCGGCGTGCCGGCGCTGGATCAGGCGCTGGCCGGCGGCCTGCCGCTGCGTGGCATGACGGAGATCCGCGTCCGTGAAACGCGCGATGCGGGGGCCGGCATCGGCTTCACCCTGGCGCTCGCCGCCCTCTGCCAGGCACGCCGGCGCGAGGGTGGCGAGCTTGGCCCCGTTCTCTGGATCGCCGAAGGCATGGCCCTGAAGGAGGCCGGCGCTCCCTATGGCATCGGCCTGGTCGGTCATGGGGTCGATCTGTCGCGGGCGCTGCTCTCGAGCCCAAAGAGCCTCAAGGAGGCGCTGTGGATCGCCGAAGCCGCGCTGAATTTTCCGGTCTTTGCAGCCGTGGTTCTCGAAATGCGCGGCAATCCCGCCGCGCTCGGTTTTCAGGAAAGCCGGCGGCTGCAGGTGCGGGCGCGCGGTGGCGGCGTGCCGTTGCTGCTCGTGCGCCAGGCGGGCGAGGAGGAGGCAAGCGGCGCCCTCTTTCGCCTGTCCGTCCTGCCGGCGCCGGCCGCTGCCCGCCTTCTGCCGGACGGCCGTCCGCTGGCCGGCAGCATCGGCAATCCGGTCTTCCACGTGGTCGCGGAAAAAAGCCGCGCCTTCGCCCCCGTCGACGCCTATCTGGAATGGAGTGCTCATGAGCGCCGCTTCTATCCCCTCGCACCGCTTGGCAGCCTCGCCCTCTTCGACACGGAGCCTGTTCCGGCCGGCGCAGCGCATCCTGTCGCTCCACTTTCCGCATCTGCCGACGGACCGGATCGCGCGGGCGCGCTGGGGGCGGTCGTGGCTTTCAGACGGGCGTCCTGACCATCCGCCGATCGTCTTTTCCGCCAAAGAGAACAATGCCATGCGCATTGCCGCGCTCGATGGCCATGCCGAAAGCCTGAAGCTCGCTCGCGGCCAGGGCATTGCCGAGGCGCGCGCCATGCATCCCGATCTGGAGGTCCTGCCGGCCGATCCGGTGGCCGATGCCGCCTTCCTGAATGCACTTGCCGACTGGTGCGACCGCTACACGCCGCTGATCGCGCTCGACGGCGCCGATGGGTTGCATCTCGACATTACCGGCTGTGCCCATCTTCATCGCGGCGAAGAGGCGCTGATCGAGGACGTGCTGGCGCGGCTCTTCGAACTCGGCGTCGAAACCCGCGGCGCGATCGCCTCTTCCGCGGCGCTCGCCGGCGCGCTGGCTCGCCAGGGGAGGCAGGGGGTGGTGGCGCCGGGGGAGGAGGAGGCCGCGCTGGCGCCCTTGCCGGTCGCGGCCCTTCGTCTGCCCCAGTCCACCGTTGATCTCCTGATCCGCCTTGGCCTCACCCATGCGGCCGATCTCCTGCAGGCGCCGCGCGCCGCCCTTGCCCGCCGCTTCGGCCCCATGCCCTTTCTCCGCCTCGACCAGGCGCTGGGGCTCGACGAGGAGCCGCTCTCGCCGCGGCTGCCGGTTGCCAGCCTCTCGGTCGAGCGGCGGCTTGCCGAGCCGGTGTCGAGCGAGGAAGATATATTGGGGCTTGCGCTGAAGCTCGCCCAGGGGCTGAAGACGCGGCTCGAGGAGCGGGGCGAGGGCGGGCGGCTGTTCGAGCTCCTGCTCTTTCGCGTGGATGGCAAGGTCTTCCGGCTGAAGGCCGGCACCTCGACACCGCTGCGCGATCCGCCGCGCATCGCCGCGCTCTACCGCGAGCGGCTGACCGCCGTGCATGATGCGCTCGATGCCGGCTTCGGCTTCGAGATGCTGCGCCTCTGCGTGCTGAAGGCCGAGGCCTTTGCCGCCGTCCAGGATGATTTTTCCGGCCGGCCGGACCAGGGGCGGTCGCTTGCCGATTTCGCCGATCGCGTCATGGCCCGCTTCGGGGCGAACAGCCTCCTGGTCAGCGTGCCCACCGCCAGCCATGTGCCGGAGCGCGCCGCGCCCATCCGCCCGCTCGGCGACTGGCTGGCAGAGTTCGGCCAGCCGGCCGGCCGGGCGCTCTCTGCCGCGGGGCCCGCGGCGATGCGGCAGGATCTCTCGGCCTTCGTGCCGGCCGGGCGCAGCCTGCCGGCCGGCGATTGTCCGGTCTGGCCGGTGGAGAGCATGCCGATCCGCCCCCTGCGGATGCTCAAGCACCCCGAGCCGGTCGAGGTGCATGCCGCCCATGTGCCGGATGGGCCGCCGGAGCGCTTTTCCTGGCGGCGCGCCGTCTATCGCGTCACGCGGGCGGAAGGGCCGGAGCGCATCGCCGCCGAATGGTGGATCGATGGCGAGGCGGCGCCGACGCGCGATTATTTCCGCATCGAGGACGAGGCCGGCCGGCGGTTCTGGATGTTTCGCAACGGGCTGTTCGGGCGCGAATGCGCCCATCCCGGCTGGTTCATGCATGGCATCTTCGCATGAGCCCGGCGCCCGACCCACTCTTCTACGAAGTCGGGGTGCGCACCCATTTCTCCTTTCTCGAAGGCGCGTCGAGTGCGGAGGAACTGGTGGTCTCCGCCAAGATGCTCGGCATTGCAGGGCTCGGCATCGCCGATCGCAACACGCTCGCCGGCGTCGTGCGCGGCCATGCCAAGGCCAGCTTCGAGCGCAGCCGCTATCAGCCGGGTGCCCGGCTGGTCTTTGCCGATGGCACGCCGGACATTCTCGCCTATCCGCGCAACCGCGCCGGCTGGGGCCATCTCTGCCGGCTGCTCAGCGCCGGCAATCTGCGCAGCGAAAAGGGCAGCTGCACGCTGTTCCTCGACGATCTCCTGGAGTGGCAGGCGGAGCTGCAGCTGATCCTGATGCCCGGCCCGGCGCCAATCGACTGGACGGCGCTGAAAGACTGCCTGGCAAAGCTGAAGGCGGCCGCGGGCGACCGGCTCTATCTCGCCCTGGTGCCGCGCTATGACGGCTTCGACCGGCTGCATCTGGAAAGCCTGATGACGCTTGCGCGCGAATTCGGCCTGCGCCCCATCGCCAGCAATGACGTGCTCTATCATGAGCCGGGCCGCCGGCCGCTGGCCGATGTGGTCACCGCCATTCGCGAGCATGTGACGGTGGCGGAGGCAGGCTTGCGGCTCGCTGCCAATGCCGAGCGCTTTCTGAAGAGCCCGGCGGAAATGGCGCGGCTCTTTCGCGACTGTCCGGAGGCGCTTGCCAATACGCGCCTGTTCTTCAAAGGCCTGCGCTTCTCGCTCGACGAGCTCAAGCACAATTACCCCGACGAGACTGGCCCGGGCGAGACGCCGGCCGAGGCGCTGAAGCGCCGCGTCAGGGAAGGGGCGGCGGTGCGCTATCCGGACGGTGTGCCGGAGAAGGTGGAAAAGCAGCTGGCCTACGAGCTGGAGCTGATCCACGAGAAGCAATATGAGCCCTATTTCCTGACCGTCGACCGCATGGTCGCCTTTGCGCGCAGCCAAGGCATTCTCTGCCAGGGGCGGGGCTCGGCGGCGAACTCCTCCGTCTGCTTCTGCCTCGGCGTCACCGAGGTGGATCCGATCAAGTTCACGCTTCTCTTCGACCGCTTCCTCTCGCGCGACCGCGACGAGCCGCCCGATATCGATATCGATTTCGAACATGCCCGGCGCGAGGAGGTGATCCAGTTCCTCTACCGCACCTATACGAAGGAACATGCGGGGCTGGCGGCGGCCGTCATCAGCTATCGCGCCCGCTCGGCGGGCCGCGAGGTGGCCAAGGCCTTCGGCTTTTCGGAGGATGTGCAGGCCGCCCTTGCCGGCTCGATCTGGGGCTGGTGGACCTCGGGCTTCACCGAGGATCAGGCCAAGGCCGCCGGCCTCGATCTTGCCGATCCCACTGTTTCCCGCCTCTTCACCTATGCCGGCATGCTGATGGAGTTTCCCCGCCATCTCTCCCAGCATGTCGGCGGTTTCGTGATTACCCGCGACCGGCTGGATGAGATCGTGCCGATCATGCCGACCGCCATGCCCGACCGCTACATGATCGAATGGAACAAGGACGATCTCGACGTTCTCAACATTCTGAAGGTCGATGTGCTGGCGCTCGGCATGCTGACGGCGCTTGCCAAGGCCTTCACCCTTTTGGAAACCCATTACGGCAAGCAGAAGACGCTGCGGCATATTTTCGAGACCGAGGATCCAAAGGTCTACGACATGATCTGCCGCGCCGATACGATCGGCGTCTTCCAGATCGAGAGCCGGGCGCAGATGAGCATGCTGCCGCGCCTCCGGCCGCGCGTCTTCTACGACCTCGTCATCGAGGTGGCGATCGTGCGGCCCGGGCCGATCCAGGGCGACATGGTCCATCCCTATCTCAAGCGGCGCGAGGCCTTTCTGCGCCATGGCATCGAGCCGGACTATGCCAAGCCGGAGCTGAAAAGCGTGCTGGAGCGCACGCTCGGCGTGCCGCTCTTCCAGGAGCAGGCGATGCAGATCGCCATCACCGCGGCGAATTTCACCCCTTCCGAGGCCGACAAGCTGCGCCGCGCCATGGCGACCTTCCGGCGCACGGGGCAGGTGGCCAATTTCGAGCTGCGGATGATCGAGGGCATGGTGGAAAACGGCTATGACCGCGAGTTCGCCCAGCGCTGCTTCAACCAGATCAAGGGCTTCGGCGAATATGGCTTCCCCGAAAGCCATGCCGCCTCCTTCGCCTTGCTCGTCTATGCCTCCTCCTGGTTCAAGACCTTCTATCCGGACATCTTCTGTGCCGCGCTGCTCAATGCCCAGCCCATGGGCTTCTATGCGCCGGCCCAGCTGGTGCGCGATGCGCGCGAGCATGGGGTCGAGGTGCTGCCCGTCGACATCAACCATTCGGACTGGGAAACGCTTTTGGAGGAGGGAGAGGCCTTCGACCAAAGGCGGATCGACCCGCGCCACCGCGCCATGCAGGATGTGATCCTGACCGCGCGCAGCGTCCGGCTCGGCTTCCGCATCGTCAAGGGCCTCCGGGAAACCGACATGGCGGCGCTCACCGCCCGTCGTGGCGCCGGTTATCGCTCGGTGCATGATCTCTGGGTGCGCTCCGGCCTCAGCCGAGCGGTCCTGGAGCGGCTGGCCGATGCCGATGCCTTCCGTTCGATCGGGCTCGACCGGCGGCGGGCGCTCTGGGCGGTCAAGGCGCTGGACGAGAGAGGGGCGGCCGAGCGGCTGCCGCTCTTTGCCGGGGCGGAGGAGGATCTGATCGCCGATCCCGCCGTCACCCTGCCGGAGATGCCGCCCGGCGAACAGGTGGTCCATGATTATCGCGCGCTAACTCTGTCGCTCAAGGCCCATCCGGTGTCCTTTATGCGCGAGGCCTTTACCCGCGCCGGCATCCTCACCACGCGCGCCCTGCTCGACACCCGGCCGGGCCGGCGCGTCACCATTGCCGGCCTCGTTCTCGTTCGCCAGCGGCCGGGCACGGCGCAGGGGGTGATCTTCATGACGCTCGAGGACGAAACCGGCGTCGCCAATGTCATCGTCTGGAAAACCGTCTTTGCGCAGTACCGCCCGGTGGTGATGGGCGCACGTCTGGTCAAGGTCACCGGCCGGCTGCAGAGCCAGAGCGGCGTGATCCATGTGATCGCCGAACGGCTGGAAGACATGACCGCGGCGCTGGGACTGCTGAAGGGCGAGGAGCGGCGCTTCGCGGTGAACGAGCGAGCCGACGAGGTGCTGCGGCCGACCATCGACCAGCGGCAGAAGGGCGCGCGGCGGGCGGGCGAGCGGGAAGCGGCGGCATGCGACCACTCTCTCCACGGCGCATCCGGCGGGCATGAGGCGGATGATCGCGGCGCGGCAGGTGCCGGCGAGGCAGGCGCCAGCCAGGCGCTCGCCCGCAAGGCGGCCGCCTCCAGCTTCGGCACGCCCCGCCAGAGCGATCGGGCGCTGCCCGAACCCTCGCTGTTCGACCAGGAGGAAACCGCCCGCGTCATGCCCAAGGGGCGCAATTTTCACTAGGGTTCCAACCGACGCCTGAGTGCTTGGGCAGCGGATGATGGGTTAAACAGATGCGCTCTGCCGTCGCCTGTTTCTCCCTCGCGCCGCCGCTTTTCGTCCGCCGAATGCCGGCCTTGCGGCAGACTTGCGAGAGGCGGGACATGCCCTGTTGCTGCCCTCCATTTTTCTTGACAAAGAATGTCCTCTTTAGTTTAACTGCGCCCAACCCACCATCCATACCGGGCTCGACGGCCATGCTGGTTTGCAGTTGCAATTTCATCTCCGAAAAGGAGATCGAGGACACGATCACCTCGCTTCTGGATGAAGACTGTTGGCAGCTGATCGTGCCGGCCAAGGTCTATCACGCCATGCAGAAGCGCGGCCGCTGCTGTGGCTGCTTCCCCAATGTCGTCGACATCATCATTCGCACGACCGAGCGATATCACGCTGCGAATCACTCGACGGAAGACGAGATCGTCGCCTATATTAGCCGCATCAAAAAATTCCATGAGGAAAGCAGGAGAGCGGAACTTGAAAGGCGACATCAAAGTCATCGAGCGGCTTAACGAAGCTCTGTATCTGGAGCTTGGGGCCGTCAATCAGTATTGGCTCCATTACCGTCTTTTGGAAGATTGGGGTTATAATTTACTGGCTCATAAGGAGCGGGCCGAATCGATTGAGGAAATGCATCATGCGGACCGCATCATCGCCCGCATCATCTTCCTGGATGGCCACCCCAACTTGCAAACCGTCGGCCCGCTGCGCATCGGCCAGAACGTTAAGGAAGTTCTGGAGGCCGATCTCGCCGGCGAGTATGATGCCCGCACCTCCTACAAGCTCTCGCGCGAGATCTGTCACGACATTGGCGACTATGTCACCATGAAGCTGTTCGAGGAGCTGCTGGCCGACGAGGAGAGCCATATCGATTTCCTCGAAACCCAGCTGCAGCTGTTCAACTCGATCGGCGCCGAGAAATACGGCCAGCTCAACGCCGCCTCCGCCGACAAGGCCGAGGCGCCGGCCAAGGACTGAGACAGAGCCGGGGAGGGGCGGCATCCGCATCCTCCCCACCCTATTGTCGTTTTCCGTCGGTGCGCTGTCCCAAGCGCCTCTTCAAGCCACAGCCGTTCCTCCATCCTGGCCAAAACGAGCCAGCTGTGCGCCGTCCGCAGGTGTCATGTCGCTTTCTGACAGGTCAACCGGCCGACATCTGGAATGCCATCCTGCGTTATGGTAAGCATTTGCTACCTTAGAGGAGGGGTGATCATGGCCACGCGTACCGGAGATGACAAGGGCAACAAGCTGGAGGGGACCGGGAAGGCCGACACGATTTCCGGTGGCGGCGGCAATGACCGGATCTCCGGTCACAAAGGCAACGATGTTCTCAATGGCGATGATGGCAATGATCGCATCGGCGGCGGACAGGGTCACGACATCCTGACCGGTGGAGCGGGCAAGGATAGCTTCATCTTTCATTCCTTCGCCGCCAAGGACAGCGACCGCATCACCGATTTCGTTTCGGGTGTCGACAAGATCGATTTTGATCATACGATCTTCGAGCTGGACACCGGCAAGCTTTCCGCCGATCAATTCGTAACCGGCAAGAAGGCGCTCGATGCCGACGACCGCTTCATCTATGACAGCAAGTCCGGCAAGCTCTATTATGATGATGACGGCAACGGCAAGCATGGCAAGCAGCTGGTTGCGACCTTCGATCATCATCCCACGCTGACGGCCGACGACTTCATCATCAGCTGAAGCAGCGTCTTCGCCAGCTTGCCTGCCTCGGTCGACGGCCTTGCGCCGCCGACCTTCCTCCCGCTTCTCAGACGCCCCGCTGCTCTAGCACGCGGTTGGCGGCCGAAACGATCGCCTCCAGCGAGGCGGTCACGATATTGGTGTTGATGCCGGCGCCGAACAGCTTGCCGCCTTCATGCTCGACCTCGACATAGGCGATCGCCGCAGCATTGGAGCCGTGCTGGAGCGAGTGCTCCGAATAATCGGCGACCGACATCTCGACCCCGAGATGGAGCGAGAGCGCGTTGATGAAGCCGTCGATCGGGCCCGTGCCGCGCCCCTCGATCGTCTTCGGCTCGCCCCCGTCGATGATCTCGGCCGTGACGATGCGCGCGCCGCGATGCTCGCCGAGCGGCAGGGTCGTGTGGTCGACATAGCGCAGACGCGCGCCCGGCTGCTCGATGTAGCGCTCGAGAAAACGCTGGTAGATCGCCTTCGACGGTACTTCCTTGCCCCCCTCGTCGGTGATCCGCTGGATGTCCTCGCGGAACTCCACCTGCAGCGCGCGCGGCAGGTTGATGCCGTAATCCTCCTGCAAAATATAGGCGATGCCGCCCTTGCCGGATTGCGAATTGATGCGGATGATCGCCTCATAAGAGCGGCCGACATCGCGCGGGTCGATCGGCAGATAGGGCACTTCCCAAAGCGGCTTGTTGGCGACCTTGATCGCCTTCATCCCCTTGTTGATCGCATCCTGATGCGAGCCGGAGAAGGCCGTATAGACCAGCTCGCCGACATAAGGGTGGCGCTCCGGAACCGCCATCTGATTGGAATATTCGTAGACATCCTTGATCCGCTCGATATCCGAGCAGTCGAGGCCGGGATCGACACCTTGCGTGAACATGTTCAGCGCCAGGGTGACGACATCGACATTGCCGGTGCGCTCGCCATTGCCGAACAGCGTGCCTTCAACGCGATCCGCGCCCGCCATCAGGCCGAGCTCGGTGGCGGCGATGCCGGTGCCGCGGTCATTGTGCGGATGCAGCGAGATGATCAGGTTCTCGCGGTTGTCGAGATTGCGGCACATCCATTCGATCTGGTCGGCATAGATGTTCGGCGTCGCCATCTCCACCGTCGAGGGCAGGTTGAGGATCAGCTTGTTCTCGGCCGTGGGGCGGATGATCTCGCTCACCGCATTGCAGATTTCCAGCGCCACCTCGAGTTCTGTGCCGGTGAAGCTTTCCGGCGAATATTCGAAGCGGAAGTCGCCGCCGGCCTTGGCAGCCATGTCGGTGATCATCTTGGCGGCATCGGTGGCAATCTGCTTGATGCCGGCCACGTCCTTGCCGAAGACGACGCGGCGCTGCAGCTCGCTGGTCGAATTATAGAAGTGGACGATCGGCCGCTTGGCGCCTTCCAGCGCCTCGAACGTACGGGTGATCAGCTCCGGCCGGCACTGGACCAGCACCTGCAGGGAGACATCGGCCGAGACGTTTCCTTCCTCCACGCACCAGCGGGCAAAGTCGAAATCGGTCTGCGAGGCCGAAGGGAAGCCGATCTCGATTTCCTTGAAGCCCATGTCGAGCAGCAGCTGGAACATGCGGGCCTTGCGGTCATGCCCCATCGGATCGACCAGCGACTGGTTGCCGTCGCGAAGATCGACCGAGCACCAGACGGGCGGCTTGGCGATGGTCTTGGACGGCCAGGTCCGGTTCGGCAGGTCGATCTGCGGATAGGGCTGATATTTTTCGGCGGCCTGCGGCATGCCGTGCTTGACGGTGTGGGATTTCAGGATCATCGCGCTTCTCTTCGTCTTCGAGGCCCGCTGGCTCGCGCCGATCGATGCCATCTCGGGCGTCGGCTTATCGTGCTCGCGGGGAAGGTTCAAGGGTCAGGTCGGGAAGGTCAAGGAGCTGGTGCCGGCAGGCTTTTCGGCCGCCGGGCGCTCCTTAAAGAACCCGGCAACCGCGCGTAAGGCCGAGAAGAAGAAGCGTGGTAAAGGCGCGCGAACGGGCCCGAGCGGCTTCGCGACCGCGGGACATCGTTGCCAAAACTTTTGCGCCAGACTTCGTCATGGCCGCTTCTCTACAAGATGACGCGGAAAAGGGCAAGCTCTGGCGCGGAAAAAGGCGGTTTGCATTTTAACGACATCAAAGCAGACGATCGGGCGCCTGGTCACCGCCCCTCCCGCGCCCAGGTGGCGGAGAGGATCAGGAGCAGGGCGGCGAGGCCGAGGAGGCCGGTGAAGAGGGAGAGCGAATTGACGCCCTTCAGCACCGTCTCGTCGGTCATGCGCAGCGACAGGCGGTCGTCATCGGCGACGCGCACCGGTCCGCGCACGGGGAGCAGCGCCGGCACGTCGATGCCGCCGGCTGCCGCCACGCGATGGACGAGGCCCTTGGTCTTCTCGGCAAGCGGCCGCAGCGTCTCCTCGGTGGAGATTGTCGCCTTGAACTCCGGTGCGTCCACAGTTCCGACATGGACAAGCGTCGTCAGATCGCCATTCGCCACCTCGAACAGGCCGGTTTCGCCGGTGCGCAGCGAAGCGCGCCACAAGCCCGGTTCCGCCTCCGTCATCGTCACCTGCTGTGTCTCGCCGGAGGGCAGGGTGAGGCGGGCCGGGCCTGGATCGCCCTTCAGAGTCTGGCGCGAGATTTCAAGGGTGCGGCCGGAGGCCCGCGCGGTCAGCGCCTCTTCCTCCAAGGCCGGCTCCTGCATCAGCCAATGCGCGGTGCGGCGATAGAGCGAGACGCTGGGTCCGCCGCCCTCGAAGCCGCGCGACCAAAGCCAGCCCTGGTCGGAGAGCAGCATGGCGACGCGGCCTTCGCCGACCCGATTCAACACGAGCAGCGGCTTGCCGTCGGCAGCCTGCATCACGGTCTGGCCCTGCGGCCGGTCGACATCGACGGTGCGGAACCAGCGGCCCCAATGCGGCGGCTCGCTGTCGGCGCCGGTCAGCCCGCGGGTGACCGGATGTTTCTTTCCCTCGTCCGTCAGGCGCGGATAGAAGGCTTTGTCGTCCATCGTCCCCGTCGGGCTCGCCGGCAGCACGGCAGAGAGCGGGGTCGAGGCGATCGAATCCGGCCCCGCATGTTCCGGCCCGGCGGCGATCAGCAGTGCGCCGCCGTTTTCGACATATTGCGCGATGTTGTCGTAATAGATGATCGGCAGCACGCCCCGGTGTTGGTAGCGGTCGAAGATGATCAGGTCAAATTCCTTGATCTTCTCGACGAAGAGTTCGCGGGTCGGGAAGGCGATCAGCGACAGCTCGTTGATCGGCGTTCCGTCCTGCTTTTCCGGCGGCCGCAGAATGGTGAAATGCACGAGATCGACGGAGGCGTCGGACTTCAGGAGATTGCGCCAGGCCCGCTCGCCGGAATGCGGCTCGCCGGAGACGAGGAGCACGCGCAGGTTCTCGCGGATGCCGTCCAGCACATGGACGGCGCGGTTGTTCGCCTCCGTCACCTCGCCCGGTGTCGGTGCCACGGCGAATTCGAGGATATTGTTGCCGCCGCGCGGCACGGTGAAGCGGAAGGGCAGATCGGTGCCGGGCTCCGCCTGTTCGGTGGCGATCTCGTTGCCGTTCAGGCTGATGCGGACCTCCGCCGGTCCGGCCGGCACCGGCCCGTCATTGATGACGCGGAAGGTAACGGCCTGTTCCTCGCCGACAATGCCGAAACGCGGCCCGCTGACGATCTCGATGCGGCGATCGAACTCGTTCGGCTGGCCGGTGATCAGGCCATGGACCGGCGCATCGAAGCCAAGCGGGCGGTTGACGTCGGGCACGTCGTGGATCTGGCCGTCGGTGATGAAGATCGCGCCGCCGACGCGGCCGGGCGGCACGTCGGAGAGCGCGGTGGACAGGGCTGCGAAAAGCCGGGTCGAGGGGGTCTCGGTGTCCGCGCCATCGGCGGCCTCGACGATGCGCGGCTCGATGGCCGGGAAGCGGGCGAAGCGATCCTTCAGCGTCGCCAGCGCGCGGTCCGTCGCCTCGCGCCGGCCGGCGGCGTCCTGGCTCTGGCTGCGATCGACGACGACGGCGACGATGGTGGAGAGCGGCTCGCGCTCTTCCTGGTTCAGAACGGGATTGGCCAGTGCCAGGCAGAGCGCAGCGAGCGCCAGGGTGCGCAGCACCGCGCCGCGCGTGCCGCGCCAGAGCGAAAGCCCGGCAAGCAGAAGCGCCACGCCTGCCAGGACCGCAAGGGCATAGAGGGGGATCAGCGGAGAGAAATCGATCGTCATGCTGTTCGTCTCGCTTCGCGGGCCAGGCGTGGATGCCGGGTCGTCACTGGCCCAGCCGCTCGAGCAGGGCAGGGATGTGCACCTGGTCGGCCTTGTAGTTGCCGGTCAGCATGTACATCATGATGTTCACGCCGGCGCGGTAGGCATATTCGCGCTGTATCTCGTCCGGCGGCACGGTCGGCAGGAGCGGTGCCCCGTTGCCATCGACCGCCCAGGCGCCGGCGAAGTCATTGCCGGTGATCATGATCGGCGTCACGCCATCGCCCGAACGGGCAGGGCGGCTCGGCTCCTCGGCGCTCGCCTGCGGCTGTGCCTCGATCCAGAGCGGGCTGCCGGCATAGCGGCCGGGAAAGCTCGTCAGCAGGTAGAAGGACTTGGTCAGCACATTGTCGGTCGGAACGGGCTCCAGCGCGGGTATGTCGAGATCGGCAAGGATCGCCTGCAGCCGCTCGGTATTGGGGCTGGCGCCACCGCCGCCCAGAGCCGACATCTGGTCGCGCGTGTCGAACAGCACGGTGCCGCCAGCGCGCATATAGGCATCGATGCGGTTGATCGCGGCCGGGCTCGGCATGGGCGCGCTGGCCGAGATCGGCCAGTAGATGATCGAATAGAAGGAAAGCTCGTCCTTGGTGAGGTCGAGGCCGACCGGCGCGCCGGGCTCCAGCGTCGTGCGGTAGGTGAGGAATTCAGTCAGCCCCACCAGCCCGCGCTCGGAGATCCGGTCCACCTCGCTCTCGCCGGTCACCACATAGGCGAGATGGGTATTGTCCAGCTTGTCGAGGATCGCCTCGTCGCCCGGCCGGGAATCATCCGCCCGGACGGTGTCAGGGGCAAGGGCCGAGAGGCCGATGAGGGCGATCAGCACCGTCGCCGCCGCGCGGCCGGCACGCAGGCGCGAGAAGGCGCCGGCCATGAACAGGACCACCAGCGTATCGAGAAGCAGCAGCAGCATGGCGAGCGTGAAGAGCGCCGGCCGCAGGCTGAGCGCCTCCGCACCGATCAGGCGCTCGCTTTCATAGGCCATGCTCAGATCCGTACGATTGATCGCGTTCAGGGTCGCATCCTTTGCCATCAGATTGACGGCGGTGAAGCCTTCTTCCGAGCCGTAGAGCCCCGGAGGATGGTCGGGGCTGGCCGGCGGCACGGCGCCGGGGCCGAGCTCCAGCGGCCGGGCGCCGGCGGTCTCGGCCGTCAGCACGCCGTCGGCATTCATCAGCCGATAGGGTGGCAGCGGGGCCGAGGCCCCAGCTCCGGCGCCGCCTTCGACACCACCGCTGCGGGACAGTTGCACCGTCCGCCGCAGCATTTCGACGAAATCGCCTGAAATCGGCAGATTGGACCAGGTCGCCTCGCCGCTCACATGGAAGAGCACGATCCGCCCGGCGCCGAGCGTACGGGTGGTGACGAGCGGCGTGCCGTCGGCAAGGCTCGCCCAGGTGCGCTCGGAAAGATCGGCCGTCGGCTCTGCCAGCACCTGGCGGTTGACGGTAATGCCCTCCGGCCGCGGCATGCCGGCAAAGGGGCTCGCGGGCGGATAATCGGCGAGCGGCTGCGGCTCGGACCAGGAGAGCGCGCCGCCGAGCGCCCGCTCGCCCTGGCGCAGGCGCACCGGCACCAGCGGATCGTCGGCCGGCGCGGCGGCAAGGCGCGGACCTGCGAAGCGGATCAGCGTGCCGCCATTCTGCAGCCATTGGGTCACCGCCGGATAGGTCTCTTCCGGCAGGCGGCCGATATCGGCCATGATCAGCATGGAGGGCTTCTGTTCGAGAAGCTGCGGGATGGCGACTGCCAGATCCGCCTCGTTCGGCTGGATCAGGTCTGCAAAGGGGGCGAGTGCCCGGTTGATGTAGTAGAGCGGCGACAGCAACGGCTGCGACTGGTCGCGCGCCTCGCCGGAGAGCAGCGCCACGCGCCGGCGTCGGAAACCATCGTCGAGCAGATAGGTGCTGCCGGCGGTCGAAAGGCCGTCGATGCCGATCCGGGCGAAATCATTGCGCAGCTCGAAGGGCGCCGGCAACAGCCCGCTCGCCACCTTCTCGCCGGGGCCGAAGGCGATCGTGCCATTGGCAATTGCCCGGCCGCGCGCGTCATAGGCGGTCACCGCCAGTGCGCGCGGCAGCGTCGCATCCAGCCGGCTCGCGCTGACGCGCATGGCATCGGCCTCGTTGACCGCGCCGGTCAGCGCCACGGCCTCGCCGCCATCGCCCTCGATCAGGCGCAGCGAGGCGGGGGCGAGCCCTGCGAGATCGCGCATGACGCTGTCCTCGCCTGTGGCGATGCCATCGGAGAGGAAGGCGAGCGTGCCGGGGCGGGTCCCGTTAAGCCCGGTGCGCAGCACATCCACAGCGCGGGTGCGGTCCGGTATCAGCGGCTGAGGCCGGGCGGCGGCAAGGCGGGCGCGGGCGGCCGTTGCGGTCCCGAGTGTTGCATCCTGCTGACGATCGGCGGTCAGGACCAAGGAGACGGGCAGGTCGCGCGCCTCCGCCTCGTCGATCAGCGCATCGGCCGTCTGCCGGCGCCGCTCCCAGTCCTCGGCCGTCGCCCAGCCATTGTCGACCATCAGGGCCAGCGGTCCATCCGCGGAAAGCGTGCGTGTGCGCGGGTTGAAGACCGGATCGGCGATGGCGAGGATGATGGCAGCCGCCATCAGCATTCGCAGCAAAGTGAGCCACCAGGGGCTCTTCGAGGGCGTTTCCTCGCGCTTCAGCACCCCGGCGAGGATGGCGAGCGGCGGGAAAACTTCCGTCACCGGCTTCGGCGGTGTCAGCCTGAGCAGCCACCAGATGGCGGGAAGCGCCACGAGGGCTGCGAGGACCAGCGGGTTGGCGAAGGCGAAGGCGAGAAAGCTCACAACTGCCCCCCATGCGTCGCGCGGCCGGGCATGCCGGAGAGATACATATGCACGGCCACCAGCGCCTCAGAGGCGAGATGGTCGGTGCGGTGCGGCGTAAAGATCCAGCCCATATGACGCAGGCTTTCGCCAAGACCGTCGCGGCGGGCGAAATAGGCCTGGCGATAGGCCTCGCGCAGGATTTCGGCCCGTCCCGCCGTCAGCTTCTCCCCGGTCTCTGGGTCGGTGAATTCGGTGCGGCCGGCATAGGGGAAGTTTTCTTCCGCCGGATCGGCGATCTCGACCACATGGCCGCGCAGCCCCCGCCGCGCGAGCGGCCCCAGCCGGCCCATGATGCGCTCGGCGGGATCGAGGAAGTCGCCGATCAGCACCAGATCGCTCCAGCCGCGGATCATAGGCGTTTCCGGCAAGCCACCCTGCAGGGGGCTGTGGATCAGCGCGGTCGCCAGCTGTTCGGCGGCATTGCGGGAGGAGACCGGCTCCATGACGCCGGGGCAGCCGATCCGCTCGCCGGAGCGGGCGAGGATCTCGGCCAGCGCCAGCATCAGCACCAGCGCCCGGCTCTCCTTCGAGACGGTGCCGAAGCGGGACTTGTACATCATCGAGGGCGAGAGGTCGGCCCAGAGCCAGATCGTATGGGCCGCCTCCCATTCCCGGTCGCGCACATAGGTGTGGTCGTCGCGCGCCGAGCGGCGCCAGTCGATGCGCGACAGGCTCTCGCCATCGGAATAGGGGCGAAACTGCCAGAAATTCTCGCCCATGCCACGCCGGCGGCGGCCGTGCCAGCCGGAGATCACGGTATTGGCAATGCGCCGCGCCTCGACCATGCAGTCGGGGATCAGCAGCGCGCGGGCCTGCGCCCGGGCGAGGACATCACCGGAGGGGGTCGGCTCGACGGTCTGGCCGATCGACGCCATCCGGATCAGGCCCTCAGGCTCTTGACGAGCCCGGCAATGACATCGCGCACCGACATGCCTTCGGCGCGGGCGGCGAAGGTCAGTGCCATGCGATGCTGCAGCACCGGTTCGGCCAGCGCCACGACATCGTCGATCGAGGGCGCCAACCGCCCGTCATAGAGCGCCCGAGCGCGGGCGCAGAGCATCATCGCCTGGCCGGCGCGGGGGCCGGGGCCCCAGGCGACGTTCTTGTCGGTCGCGGCATTGCCATGGCCGGGGCGGGCCGAGCGGACCAGCGCCAGAATGGCCTCCACGACGGTTTCGCTCACCGGCATCAGCCGGATCAGGTGCTGGATCTCCTGCAGCTTGGCCGCATCGATCACCGCGCGCGCCTCGCTCTCGTTGAGACCGGTGGTCTCGAGAAGGATGCGGCGCTCGGCGGCGAGCTCGGGATAATCGACATCCACCTGCATCAGGAAGCGGTCGAGCTGGGCCTCGGGCAGGGGATAGGTGCCTTCCTGCTCCAGCGGGTTCTGGGTGGCAAGCACGTGGAAAGGCTGCGGCAGGTTGTTGCGCTGGCCGGCGACGGTCACGTGATATTCCTGCATGGCCTGCAGCAAAGCCGACTGGGTGCGCGGGCTCGCGCGGTTGATCTCGTCCGCCATCAGGAGCTGGGTGAAGATCGGCCCGTGGACGAAGCGGAAGGAGCGGCGGCCGTTCTCGTCCTGGTCCATCACCTCGGTGCCGAGAATGTCGGACGGCATGAGGTCCGGGGTGAACTGGATGCGGCTCGAATCGAGCCCCAGAACCGTGCCAAGCGTTGTGACCAGCTTGGTCTTGGCGAGGCCCGGCACGCCGACCAGCAGCGCATGGCCGCCGGACAGCACCGCGAGCAGAGTACGTTCGACGACGCTTTCCTGGCCGAAGATCACCTTGCCGACCTCGGCCCGCACAAGCGCAATCTCGGACAAAGCCCGTTCGGCGGCGGCGACGATCGCCTTCTCGTCGAGCGGGCTCTCGGTGGAATTGACGATGCCCATGGTCTGTCTCCCTCGAGCTTGGCCGGCTCTGCGCCAGCAAGCGAATCGCGGGCTTGGCGCAGGCAGGGCACGTATTTCAAACTAGCCGGTGCTCTCTGGCTGACAAGACGCGGCAGGCGCACTATCTCGTGAGAATCACAGCATGGCTTTCGCCTGTTTTCCTTACGCAAGATCAGGGCCAATCGGGACGGAACAATGGCAGGATCGGAAAACGGACCCACGAGCTCGGCCTCGCAGCCGGGCGACGCAACGGGCCTGGCGGCGCTGATCGCCCGGGCAGCCGGCGATGTCGGCCATCGCTCCGATGGGTCGGCGCGGACGCTGCCACCGGTCGAACGCTGGGATCCGCCCTTCTGCGGCGATCTCGACATGGAGATCAAGGCGGATGGTCGCTGGATCTATCTCGGCACGCCGATCGACCGGCAGCCGCTGGTGCGGCTCTTCTCCACCGTGCTCCGGCGCGATGCCGATGGCCGCACCTATCTCGTCACGCCCGCCGAGAAAGTCGGCATTCGGGTCGCAGATGCTCCGTTTTTGGCCGTCGAGGTGACCCGAACGTGGAGAGAAGGTGAGCCGGTGCTGACCTTTCGCACCAATGTCGGCGATGTGGTGGAAGCTGGCGCCGACCATCCGCTGCGCTTCGTCGAGGCGGGAGAGCAGGCCCAGCTGAAGCCCTATCTCCTGGTGCGCGGCCGGCTGGAAGCGCTGATCTCTCGCCCGGTGCTTTATGAGCTGGCCGACTGGTTCGAGGAGGTCGAGATCGACGGCGAGGCCGTGATCGCGCTCCGTTCCGGCGGTGCGGTCTTTCCCGTGCGGATAGCGCGCGACCTCGAGGCCAAGCGCGTATGAGCACCAGTGCATCGCCGGAATGGCGCGGGCCGGCCTTTACCGCCGCCGACTTCGCCCGCCGCGCCGCCAGCCAGTCCGGCGGCACGAGCGCGCAGGCCTGGCGCGAGCATGGCGACTTCCTGCTCAACCCCACCATGGCCGATGATCTGGAGCGCCTGGCCCTGCGCGATGCGGCCGTGCTGGTGCCTGTCATCGACGAGGGGCCGGATGCCCGCGTCATCTTCACCCAACGCACCACGACGCTGCGCAAACATTCCGGCCAGATCGCCTTTCCGGGCGGTGCCATGGATCCCGGCGACGAGACGCCCGAACGCGCGGCGCTGCGCGAGGCCGAGGAGGAGATCGGCCTTCGGCCCGATCTGGTCAGCACCGTCGGCCGCCTGCCGCATTACATGGCGCTCTCGGGCTTCCGTATCACGCCGGTGCTCGGCATCGTGCGTCCCGGCTTCGCCCTGACCCTCAACCCGGACGAGGTGGCGGAGGTCTTCGAGGTCCCGCTTTCTTTCCTGATGAACCCGGCCAATCATGGCCGCGGCAGCGGCGTGTGGAAGGGGGCGGAGCGGCATTATTATGCCATGCCCTATGAAGGCCGGCGCATCTGGGGCATCACCGCCGGCATCGTCCGCATGCTCTATGAAAGGCTCTATGCATGACCCCCTCCGTCTCCGGCCAGCCCTGGTTCGAAGCCCCGGCGCTCCGGCGCATCTTCGCGCTGCTGAATGCCGAGGGCGGCGAGGTGCGCGTCGTCGGCGGCGCGGTACGCAATGCGCTGATGGGCCGCGACGTGACGGAGGTGGATCTTGCCACCACGCTGCGCCCGGAGGAGGTGGTCGCACGCGCCGAGGCCGTTGGCATCAAGACCGTGCCGACCGGGATCGCCCATGGCACGGTGACCCTGGTGATTGAGGGCGAGCCCTTCGAGGTCACCACGCTCCGCCGCGATGTCTCCACCAACGGCCGCCATGCCGAGGTCGCCTTCGGCACGGACTGGCAGGTCGATGCGCAGCGGCGCGACCTGACCATCAACGCGCTCTATGCCGATGCCGAGGGAACCGTGATCGACCTTGTCGATGGCATGAAGGATCTGGAGCGGCATGTGGTGCGCTTCATCGGCGAGGCCTCCGAGCGGGTGGCGGAGGATTACCTGCGCATCCTGCGCTTCTTCCGCTTCTTCGCCTGGTACGGCGAGGGGCGGCCAGATGCCGACGGGCTGCGCGCCTCAGCGCGCGCCAAGGACAAGCTTTCGACACTGTCGGCAGAGCGGATCTGGTCGGAACTTCGAAAATTGCTGTCGGCGGAGGATCCGACCCGGGCCCTGCTCTGGATGCGCCAGGCGGGCGTGCTGACCGCCGTGCTGCCCGAGAGCGAGAAATGGGGGATCGACACCATTCCGGGCCTGATCGCTGCCGAGCGCGCCTATGGCTGGAACCCCGACCCGCTGCTGCGGCTAGCGGCGATCGTCCCGCCCGATCCGGAACGGCTGGCGGCTATGGCCAAGCGTCTGCGGCTTTCCAAGGCGGAGGCCGCTTTCTTTCAAGCCTGGGCCGCCTCCAAGCCGATTGCCGACCGGCTGGCGGAAACGGCGCTCGACCGGCAGCTCTATGTGGAAGGGGCAGTCGGGGTCATGGCGCGGCTGCAGCTCTCGATCGCCAATCTCCTGCCCCGCGCTGAGGGGGAGGCGGACGGGCTGGAAAAGCTCGCGCATCTGCAGCGGCTGCTGACGCGGGCCAAAGTCTGGACCAAGCCGCGCTTTCCCTTGACTGGGGCCGATGTGGTTCTCGCCGGGGTGCCCTCGGGCCCGCAGGTCGGCGCCAAGCTCGCCATGCTGGAGGCCCATTGGTTGGCCGGCAATTTCCGTGAAGACCGCACGGCGCTGCTCGATCGGCTCAAGGCCAGCCTTGACTGAGCGCTTTTTCGCCGTCCATATTCTGCACCGGCCGGGACAAACCAGCCCCGGCCGGATGAAGGCTGCATTTCAAGCTGTAGCGGCTTGCTTTTCGTCGATGATCCGCGCCTTGATGTTCTCCACCATGCTCTCGCGGATCTGCGTTTCGCCATGCGCCTTGCGCATGTGCTCGACAGTGCGGCGCACGAGCTCGCCATCCGTTTCGGCGCGGCTGTGCCAGTCGCAGCCGGGCACCAAAGTTCCACATTCGAACAGTCGCATCTGATCCTCCTGGTTTTCCCTGTTTCGCCTCTCCTCGGGCTTCAGGTCGAACGACCGGACCCGTTGCTTGGTTCCTCCGCCAGGTCTCGGTAAGCGCAGGATCACATTCTCGCCCGATCTCTCGGGCATGGTTCCTCCGGGCTGAGAAACGCAAAGGCGGCCGGCAACCGGTCGCCCCGAAACATGGAAAGGACTGCCATGACCATCCGACCCACGCTCTCCCGGACCGCACTCCTCGGCTCCGTTCTCCTTGCTGGACTGGCCGGCCAAGCTACGGCGCAAGAGGCTGCTCCGCCGCGACCGGCCCCCGCGCAGGCCGAACCCTCCTCGCGTCTCAGCGACGAAAAGCTGAAGGCCTTCGCGGTCGCCTATCTGAAGGTCGACAAGGTGCGGCAGGACTATACTGCCAGGATCGGCGGGACGAAGGACCAGACCGCCCGCCAGAGCCTGAAGACCGAGGCCAACCAGAAGATGATCGAGGCGGTGGAGACGGCGCCCGACATGTCGCTCGAAGAGTACAAGACGATCATCACCGCGGCCCAAGCCGATCCGGCCGTGGCGCAGAAGGTGCAGAACAATCTGCGCAGCGCCGCACCCGCGGCGAACTAGATCGAGGTGGGAGGGGCGGCCGGTGGTTCCCCTCTCTCTTCCTACTGCCGGGCGTTCCCAGTGCATGATTGAGCTAGGGCGCCGGCAGCGGCGGTGCTATGGAACGGCGACGCCGCCCGATAATCAGGACACGCCCGATTCCATGAGACCGACGCTCGAGCAGGACCTCACTGCTGCCATCCGCACCATTCCCGACTATCCGAAACCCGGGATCCTCTTTCGCGACATCACCACCCTGCTCGGCAATCCGCGCGCCTTCCGCCGGACCATTGACGAGCTGGTCCATCCCTATGCGGGGGAGAAGATCGAGAAGGTTGCGGGCATCGAGGCGCGCGGCTTCATTCTCGGCGGCGCCATGGCCCACCAGCTCTCCGCCGGCTTCGTGCCGATCCGCAAGAAGGGCAAGCTGCCGCACGAGACCGTGCGCATCGCCTATTCGCTGGAATATGGCGTCGACGAGATGGAAATGCACCGCGACGCGATCGTGCCGGGTGACAAGGTCATCCTCTCCGACGACCTGATCGCCACCGGCGGCACGGCCGAAGCCGCCTGCCGGCTCCTCCAGCAGATGGGCGCCGACATCGTCGCCGCCTGTTTCGTCATCGACCTCCCCGACCTCGGCGGCCGCAAGAAGATCGAGGCACTCGGCGTCGAGGTGCGCACGCTGGTGGAGTTCGCGGGGCACTGACGCGGAAAAGTCCCGCAGGCGGATCTACGGATCCCGCATGCTTCTCATTTTCTTCTCGCTCGGCTCTTGAGCGCCCGCTCATGCACGGGATAGGACTTTGCCTGGCTCCAATGAAGCATGCCAGCGAAGGATGAGATGGATGCAGACGGGCATCCACCGGATAGTTGCCGAAGCCGAACAGAAGGGACTGGTCGTTCCTGGACGGGCAGGGGAGCTGACACATTTCCTTCAGGCGCGCGGCCTCGTCTCGTCCCCATCGAAACAGGCGGAGGCGGGCACCGCATTGGAGGATAGCGAGCAGCCGCACTTCGTCCGGGGATTTCACGACATCCTGATTACCATCGGCATTCTCGTGTTGACGGCAGGGACACTCGGTTTGGGGAGCGCGCTCATCGCCCTGCCGGTTTCGATCGCCCTGTCGGAAATTTTCGTCAGACGTCAGCGGCTTGCTCTGCCTTCGGTCGTTCTTTCCGTCATCGCGGTCTCCAGCGCCGCGGCGGCTGCCGGTTCTTTTCTCGGCGACGACGAAACCGGGTCTTATCTGATTGGACTGGCTGCGATCTTAACGCTCGCCGCCGCGCTCTATCACTGGCGCTACCGCACGCCGATCAGCCTGGCAGGCGTCTATTACGGCGCTGGTTTCCTCGTCTTTGCTGTCGTGCTGACCCTTATCTTCGGGTGGATCGATTTCGACTTTTCCCGTCATGGCAATGTATCGGTAAGCTGGCTTCTCGCGGCGATTGGCCTCGCCCTCTTTGCCATAGCACTTGCGTATGATCTCTCAGATCCGCAGCGATTGACCCGACGCTCCGATGTCGCCTTCTGGCTGCATCTCGGCGCCGCCCCGCTTGTTCTCCATGCATTGGTCGGTCTTGTTTCGGGCGCGACCGATTTTCTGCCCAGTCTTGACGACCCTTCGACGGCGGCCTTCGTCGTCGCAGCCACGATCCTGGTCATGCTCGTCGGGCTCATCATCGACCGGCGCGCCTTCGTGACGTCCGGTCTTCTCTCGCTCGGCGCTGCGTTGGCTGTCCTGATGCAGCAGGGCCTGCACTCTGTGGTCGATGCAAACTCGGCTGCCGTTGCGGTGGTCGTGGGGGTGATCGTGCTGGCGATTGGTCTCTTCTGGTCGCCTTTGCGCCGGGTCCTGCTCGACCGAATGCCAGGGGAGCTGAGCCGGCGGCTGCCGCCGGCGCGTTGAGACTAAACGCGATCAGGTGTTGAAGCGGAAGTGGATCACGTCGCCGTCCTGGACGACGTACTCCTTGCCTTCGTCGCGCGCCTTGCCGGCTTCCTTCGCGCCGTTCTCGCCGTTGAGACGGATATAATCGTCATAGGCGATCGTGTTGGCGCGGATGAAGCCGCGCTCGAAATCGGAGTGGATCACCCCGGCGGCCTGCGGCGCCTTGGTGCCGCGTTCGATGGTCCAGGCGCGCGTTTCCTTGGGGCCGACCGTGAAATAGGTGATGAGGTCGAGCAGCTTGTAGCCGGCGCGGATCAGCCGGTCGAGGCCGGCTTCGTGCAGCCCGAGTGCCTCCAGGAACTCGCGTGCCTCCTCCTCCGGAAGCTGCGCCACCTCCGCCTCGATAGCGGCGGAGATCACCACCGTTTCCGCACCTTGCGCCTTGGCCATGGCCTCGACGGCGCGGGTGTGTTCGTTGCCGTCCACGGCGTCGCCCTCGGCGACGTTGCAGACATAGAGGACCGGGTGCGAGGTCAGGAGATTGAGGCTTTTCAGCACCCGCAGCCCATCGGCGTCGAGCTTGGACAGCAGGGTGCGGACCGGCTTGCCTTCGTTGAGCAGGGCAAGCGACGCCTCCATGATCGGCAGTGCGGCGAGCGAGTCCTTGTCCTTGCCAGTGGCGCGCTTGCGCGTCTGCTCGGTGCGCCGCTCCAGGCTTTCGAGGTCGGCCAGCATCAGCTCCGTCTCGATCGTCTCGGCATCGGCGACCGGGTCGATCTTGCCTTCGACATGGGTGATGTCGTCATCCTCGAAGCAGCGCAGCACATGCACCACCGCATCGACTTCGCGGATATTGGCGAGGAACTGGTTGCCGAGGCCTTCGCCCTTCGAGGCGCCGCGCACCAGGCCGGCAATGTCGACGAAGGAGATGCGCGTCGGGATGATTTCCTTCGACTTGGCGATGTCGGCCAGCTTGCGCATGCGCGGATCGGGGACCGCCACTTCGCCCGTGTTCGGCTCGATCGTGCAGAAGGGGTAGTTTGCCGCCTGCGCCGCCGCCGTCTTCGTCAGCGCGTTGAAGAGCGTGGACTTGCCGACATTCGGCAGTCCGACGATACCGCATTTAAAGCCCATGAAGATAATCCGTCGTGACCTGATGAGGGCCCTGAGGGCCATTGCGGTCGCTATGGGCGAAACGCCGCAGCCGGTCAAGCCTCGGCGACTGAAGCATCCGCTGGCCTGCCCCGCATCGCCGCGAGCCCCCTCTCGCCCGATCGCGACAACGGCGCGCGATCCGACAGCCTCGCACAAGAATAAGTGAGTATATTCTAAATATCAAATGTAAAGACGGAGCCTACTATGTCGGACACCTATCCAGCAGACGATTTTTACGGAGCGGACACCGATCCGGTCGACCTCTCGAGCCTTCCCTTCGAGGCGAGTGACAGTTTTGATTTCACCGATTTGATTCCCGCGACGGAAACCGCGCCTCTTGACGGGGAACTCTCAGAGATCACCTTTACGATCGATCTTGCAACGCCTGAATTGGGTGACGCGTCGCCCATTACTGACGGTGCCGATGTTACCCCTCTGGTGGGTTTGCCCCACCTCGACGATCTGGCACCCTGAGGTTCACGACGTGGGACGGGCGGGACGGAAAGCCTGTTCCCGCCTCTCACGTCGCGCGCGACCCTGCCCGATGATAGTCCGGTGAAGGCAGTCCGGGGGCGCAATCCTTTCGATCATTCCCATTTCGACACTCTTCGGTTAGAACGGGCCAAATGAAACGGGCCCCTTCGCCGGGAGAATCCGATGAGCGATCTCGACGTCATCCGAAAAACCGTCACCAAGCCGAAGCTCGAACGGCCGAAGCTCTACAAGGTCATTCTCGTCAACGACGATTATACCCCGCGGGACTTCGTCATCTTCGTGCTCAAAGCCGTCTTCTCGCTTTCGGAAGAGACCGGCTATCGGCTGATGATGACGGCGCACAAGCTCGGGACCTGCGTGATCGTGGTCTGCGCGCGCGATATTGCGGAAACCAAGGCGACGGAGGCGACCGATCTCGCCAAGGAGGCCGGCTTTCCGCTGATGTTCACGACCGAGCCGGAAGAGTAGGCCGTTCAGGGCTGAGCGGGTCGGCTCAGTCGTCCTTGGCGCCGAACATCCTCTTCAGCATCTCGGCCATCGGGCCGGTGGCCGGCAGAGGCTTGGTGCCGGAGCCGCGGGCCTGGCGGATATGCGACTGGCCGGCGGGCTTTGCGGGTTTTGCCGGCTTGGCGGCCTCGGGCTCCGGCGGGGCGCCGGTCGCCAGCGCCAATTTGTTGAGGAACTGCGAGTCCTCGCCCCTAACCAGCATGTCGGCATGGTCGGCGATCGCGTCGAGCAACGGCTCCAGCCAGGCTTGATCCGCCTTGGCGAAATCGCCGAGCACATGGCCGTTGACGCGCTCCTTGGAGCCCGGATGGCCGATGCCGAGCCGCAGCCGGCGATAGTCCTTGCCGCAATGGGCGTCCATGGATTTCAGTCCATTATGCCCGCCATGGCCGCCGCCGACCTTCAACCGCGCGCGGCCGGGTGCAAGGTCGAGTTCGTCATGGATCGCCAGCACGGCGCCGACCGGCACCTTGTAGAAGCGCATGGCCTCGCCGACGGCCTCGCCCGAAAGGTTCATGAAGGTCTGGGGCTTGAGCAGCAACACCCGCTCGCCGGCGATCTCCCCCTCGGCGATCTCCGCCTTGAACTTCTTCGACCAGGGCGAGAAGGAATGGCGGCGATAGAGCGCGTCGAGCGCCATGAAGCCGATATTGTGGCGGTTGCGGGCGTAGGATGAACCCGGATTGCCGAGCCCGGCGAAGATCTGCATGGTCGCGCTCCCGCGTCTTGCTGGCCGCGGCCTCGTGCCCCGGCGGCGGGCTGTTGCACCCGCTTCGCCCGGTCTTGTCAAGCGCCTCGGCGCTCAGGCGGAAATGGGACGCCGCTGGCGCACGGGGCTCTCCTTGGCCTCCGTGCCATGTTCCAGAAGCGCGATCATCGCCTCGATCGCCAGCGGCTGGCTGAAGAGGAAGCCTTGCCCATGCTGGATGCCGAGCTTCTTCAGCGCCTCCCAGTCCTGTGTCGTCTCGACGCCCTCGGCCACCGTGCTGCAGCCCATCTGGCTGGCAATGGTGCGGATGCCCTTGATCAGCATCCGGCTCTTGCGCCGCATCTCGGGTGCGGGGCCGTTCAGGGAGCGGACGAAGGATTGGTCGATCTTGACGATGTCGACGGGGAATCGGTTGAGGTAGCTCAGCGACGAGTAGCCCGTGCCGAAATCGTCAAGCGCGATGCGGCAGCCGAACTCGTTCAGCTGTCTCAGCACCCCATGCACCTCCGGATTGTCGAGCATCAGCACCGCCTCGGTGATTTCGATCACGATGCGTCGGGGCATGATCTCATGTTCGAGCAGCAGGGCGGCAAGGCGATGGGGCAGGGTGCTTTCGAATTGCAGCGGCGAAAGGTTGAGCGCCATATAGGTATCGCCGGCGCCTTCCAGGCGTGAGATCCGGGCGAGATGCGCGACGGCCCTCTCGATGATGCGGCTGCCAATGCTCGGGATCGTTCCGTTCTCTTCCGCGACGCGGACGATCTCGGCCGGTGTCAGCAACCCTGTCTTCGGATGGTCGAGCCGCATGAGCGCTTCGAAGCCGACGATGCGGCCATCGGCCATGGCGACGATCGGCTGCAGATGGATGTCGAACCAATCGTTCTTCAGGCCGTCCTTGATGCAGTCCTCGATCTCGCGCCGCTGCCGCGCTGCCTCGATGATGGCGGCATCGAAGACGCGCGAACCGCTCTTGCCGTCGCGCTTGCGGGCATACATGGCCATATCGGCCTTCAGCAGCAGATCCGAGGCACTCTCGGCATGGGCGGGATAGAGCGCGATGCCGATCGAGCAGCTGACGGTGAGGTCCACGCCATTGATCACCATCGGCCGTTCCAAGGCGTCGAGGATGCGCTGCGCCGTCAGGCTTGCCGCCTGTGCGCCATGCTCCACCGCAATCAGGATCGCGAACTCATCGCCGCCGAGCCGCGCGATGCGGTCCTCCGGCCGGAGCGCGGCGCGCATGCGCTCCACCACGATGCGCAGCACGGCGTCGCCGGTCGCATGGCCGAAATTGTCGTTGATCCATTTGAACCGGTCGAGATCGATGAACAGGCAGGCGAGTTCCGCGTCCTGTTCGTTGGCAGCGAGGATCGACTGATCGAGCGCCGCCTCGAAGCCCTGCCGGTTGAGCAGCCCGGTCAGGTGGTCGGTCAGCGCCTGCCGGTGCCGGTCACTCTCCGCTTGCTTGAGTGCGGTCACGTCGGTCATCACGGCCAGTGCCGTATCCTCCTCCGACATGGCGTGGCGCACCGCGGTCTCGAGAATGAGCACGATCATCACCGTTCCGTCAGCGCGGAGGAAGGGGACGGTTACCGCGCAGGTGCCGCCGACGCGGCGTTCCTTATGCCGGCCGAGATAATCCTTGGTCGCAGCAGGATCGATGAAGTCGACGAAGGCGCGGCCAACGACGGCATCGCGTGTGAAGCCCGTCGCCATGAGCCAGTAATCGGAGACGGCGACGATCCGATCGGCGTGATCGATCGAAAACAGCATGGCCGGGGTGGTGTTGTAGATGGTGTTGATGCGCTGATGCGCCTGCATCAGGGCGCTTTCCTCGTCCTCCAGCTGCTGCTGCATCTCGTTGAACTTGCGCACCAGCGCGCCCATCTCATCGTCCGAATCCCAGTCCACCTGCTGGCGCCCGCCTTTGAGCCGCGTCGCATCGATCGCCGCCATCAGCCGCATCAGGGGGCGGCTGACGGTCACGCGGTTGCCGATCAGCGCCGCCGCGACCACGATGGTGACTGCGGTCAGGAGAATGGCCACGATGCTCAATTCGTCGCGGCTGAAGCGGGTGAACAGGCCGGGTTGGAGGAGGAGTACCTCCACCCGGCCAACCACGATCTCCCGGGAGGCGACTCTGTAGAGGATTGGCTGTTCGATCACGGCGAACCCGTTTTCGGCCTCGGGCGGCTGTTCCGGGGAGGAAGACAGGAGCGTGTTGTCGAAGTCATAGACGCGCACGGCCAGCACATTGCGATTGGCGGCAAGCGCGCGCGCATTGTCGGCAACCGCTTCCGCATCGCTGTTCCAGATCGGCTTGCCGAGCGTCTTGGAGCTCGCTTCCACCAGCGCTTCCATGCTCTGCACGCGCTCACGCCAGATCCGCTCGGCCGAAAGCAGCAGGAAGAGGATGACCAGGGGCGTCACGAAGACGAGGAGCGCGCCGCACACGATCGCGACAAAGCGTTTTTCAACAGAATGCATCAGCAGACGTTCCCAAACCCTAATCAAGCAAGCCGCGAAATCGGCCCTTCGTCATGGCCTTAAATCATGAAAACCTTAAAAGGCCCCTGACGGCGAACCGGAGACTTAATGAGTCCGACGCCAAAACGCGCGCATGCAAAGGGCCCGCCCCGCGGCTGCGGAACGGGCCCTCGATAATCTCAGAGGAAAGCTGTGGATTATTCGTCGCTGCTGTCTGCTGCGGCGTCCGTGCCTTCCTCTTCCTCGGTGAGGACGTCCGGGGCGGCGATCGTTGCGATGGTGAAGTCGCGGTCGGTGATCGTCGGCGTCGCATTCTTCGGAAGAACGATGTCGGAGATGTGGATGCCGTCGCCAACCTTGAGGCCAGCGAGGTCGGCCGTCAGCGAATCCGGGATATCGTCGGCGGGAACGCTGAGCTCGACCGTGTGGCGCACGATGTTGAGAACGCCGCCTTCCTTGATGCCGGGGGCCTGGTCTTCATTGATGAAGTGAACCGGGACCTCGACGTCGACGACGCTGTTCTTCGTCACGCGCAGGAAGTCGACATGCATGGTGAAGTCGCGGACCGGATCCAGCTGATAGTCCTTGGGGAGGACGCGGATCTTCTCGCCGTTCACGTCGATCGTGGCGACGGTGGTCATGAAACCGCCGGCGTGGATCTTGAGCGTCACTTCCTTCGACGGCAGAGCGATGGAAATCGGGGGCTGCTTGTCACCATAGATGACAGCAGGAATGAGGCCGTTGCGACGGAGTTCACGGGAGGACCCCTTACCAACCCGTTCGCGCGTTTCGGCCTTGAGCTCGTACGTTGCTTGGCTCATGGCATTGCCTTTCGTTTCGTTGTGAAGCAGTCTCGCGCCGCTTTCCAAGCGCCCGCGCGACGAGGGGCCAGAGCCCCATCCGCAGCGCCTCCAAGGGTGTCTGTGCGGACGCGGGCTCCTTAGAGGAGAAAGCCCGGTTTGGCAAGACCGGGCGCCACGCGCCTTCGCTCACACTTGTTCAGTTTCCGCTAACCTTTCACAGACGCTGCCGAGCCGCGTTAACCGATCGGTGTCGAACGCCCCTTAAACCTGGAGCCTGCCCTTTTCCGGTGTTCCATGTTCAAAGTCATTTCCTGCATCGCCTTCGACCACAATCCCTCCATGTTGGCGCTTGCCGTCGGTGTCTGTGCGCTCGGCGCCGTGCTGACCATGCGGCTCTTCGCGCGTGCGCGACGCACCCATGGCGGACAGCAACTCAACTGGCTGTTCCTCACCGCGCTGATCGGCGGCTCCAGCGTCTGGACCACCCATTTCCTTGCCATGCTCAGCTTCCAGCCGACGGTCGCCCATGCCTATCAGCCGGCGCTCACCATCGCCTCGCTGGTCGTCGCCATCGCCTTCAGCCTCGTCGGCTTCTCGCTGGCGGTCGTCCGGCCGGGGACGGTGTTGGTCGAGCTCGGCGGCGCGCTGATCGGGCTCGGCATCGCGACCATGCATTTCATGGGCATGGCCGCCTTTGAGGTCGAAGGGGTGAAGAGCTGGGATCATACGCTGGTCATATCCTCCGTTGTCCTCGGCGTGCTGTTGTCGGCGGTCGCCACCAGCCGGATCGCGCGGCCCGTCAATCGCTTCTGCAAATATGGTGGGGCGATCTGCTTCATCCTTGCCATTGCTTCCATGCATTTCACCGCCATGGGCGCCGTGTCGATCACGCCGGATCCGACGCAGGCCGTCTCCGCCGGTGTCATGCCGGATGCGGTGCTGTTCGCGATGGTCCTCACCGTCGTGCTGCTCATGCTGGCGCTCGGCGCCTCGACCTATCTGATTGACCTGCAGGCAACCGAACAGGCCGCCCAGCGCTTTCGGCATCTTTCGCTGCATGATCCGCTGACTGGTCTGCCCAACCGCGCCGCACTGCTTGAAACCCTGAATGAAAGACTGCGGCGGGGAAGCGACGAGACGGCGCGCCTGGCGTTGGTCGCCTTCGATCTTGCCCGCCTGCGTGAGATCAACGACGCCCACGGCCATGCCGCCGGCGACCACATGCTCCGCAGCGTTGCCAGCCGCTTGTCCGCCTCGATGCAGGAGGGTGAATTTCTAGCGCGGGTCGGCGGCGATGAATTCGTGGCCATCAGCAGCGAATTCTTCATGAAGAGCGAGGCTCGCGCCTTTGCCGCCCGCCTGCTCAAGGAGGTGTGCAAGCCGGTTGCCTGGGAGGAGGGCAGGCTGCTTTCCGTCGAGGCGAGCCTCGGCGTCGCGCTCTTTCCCGCCGATGGCCGCGAGGCAGAAGATCTGATCGGGCAGGCGAACCAGGCGCTGCTGCGCGCCAAGACCAGTGGCCGGCAGACCATCTGCTTCTACGACCGGTCCATGGACGAGACGCGCGACCGCTCGCGCCTGTCGATCGACCTGCGTGATGCGCTGAAGCGTGGTGAGTTCGAGCTGCACTACCAGCGCCAGAACTGCTGCACGACCCAGGCCGTCACCGGTTATGAAGTGCTGTTGCGTTGGCGCCATCCGACGCGCGGCTTCGTGCCGCCATCCGACTTCATCCCGATCGCCGAACGCACCGGTCTCATCGATGCGCTCGGCGACTGGGTGCTCGCCCAGGCCTGCCGCGAGGCCGCCGCCTGGCCGGAGCCGATCCGCATCGCCGTCAATGTAGCCCCGGCGCAGCTCGCCAACAGCGGCTTTCCCGCCCGCGTCGCTGAAATCCTGGCGGCAACTGGCCTGCCGGGCGAACGGCTGGAGCTGGAGATTACCGAAAGCGGCATCATTGCCGATCAGAACCACGCCCTGCATCTCGTCCAGCAGCTCAAAGGCCTCGGCATTTCGATCGCCATGGACGATTACGGCACAGGCTATTCCTCGCTTTCCACCCTGCAGAACTTCCCTTTCGACAAGATCAAGATCGACCGCGGCTTCATCGACGGCGTGACGCGCAACCCGCAATCGGCGGCGATCGTCCGCTCGACGCTGATCCTTGCCGAGAGCCTCGGGATCCCGGTCCTGGCCGAAGGCGTGGAAACGCAGGAGCAGCTTGCTTTTCTCGCCGAGGAAGGCTGCGCCCAGGTGCAGGGCTACCTCTTCGGCCGTCCGCAGCCGCTGCATGCCTTTGCCGGCGCTCTTCTGCAGGGCGTGGTCGAGAGCCTGGAGGCCGGGGAGCCCTCGGCCCCTTCGACGGCCGCCGCCTAAGGGTCAGGTCTTCCGCATGCGACTGAGCGCCAGGATAAGGCCGCCGGCGATCAGCCCCCAGAGCGCGCCCGAGACGCCGGCAAAGCTGAGGCCCGACGCGGTGACGAGGAAGGTGATTGCCGCTGCTTCCCGGGCCGTGGGCTCCTCGAAGGCGTGGAGCGCCGAGTTCGCAAAGGCGCCGATCAGCGCAAGGCCTGCCACCGCCTCGATCAGGATCGGCGGCGCGAGCCCGACGAGCGTTGTCACCGTCGCGGCGAAGATGCCGAAGAGCAGATAGAAAACACCGGCGATGATCGCCGAGGGATAGCGCCTGGCCGGATCGGCATGGGCGTCGGGGCCTGCGCACATGGCGGCGGTGATCGCCGCCAGATTGACTGCATGGCCGCCGAAGGGCGCGGCGAGGATCGAGAAGAGACCTGTGGTGGCAAAGAGCGGGCCCGGCTCCGGCGTGAAGCCGTTGACCTTCAGGACGGCGATGCCGGGAATGTTCTGCGAGGCCATGGTGACCACGAAGAGTGGCAGGGCGATCGAGAGAAAGCCGGAGAGGCTGAAGACCGGCGCGATCAGCAGCGGATGCGGCAGCAACGCCGCCATCAGCCGGGTTCCGGCATCATCGGGAATGCCGACGCCGAAGATCACGACCAGCCCGAAGGTCAGAAGCGCGGCGGGGACGGCAAGCAGCCGGTTGATCCGCGCGACAAGGGCCCAGGCGAGTACGATCGGCAGGCCGAGCCGCCAGTCGAGCCCGACCGCGCGCACCGGAGCGAAGCAGAGATTGACGAGGACCCCGGCGAGCATGGCATTGGCAAGCGGCGCGGGAATGCGCGCCACCAGCCGGCCGAAGGGCCGCACGAGCCCCGCTGCCACCAAAAGCAGCCCGCCCATCAGAAAGCCGCCGACCGCGGCGGGAAAGCCGCCCTCGATCGCCCCCGTGCCGGACAGCAGTGCCGCGCCCGGCGTCGACCAGGCGATGCTGATCGGCATCCGGAACCTGAACGTCAGCACGATCGCGCAGAGCCCCATGCTGAGCGACAGCGCCATAAGCCCCGAAGCGGCTTCGGCCTCGCTCGCCCCCACGGAACGCAGGCCATGCAGCACGACGGCAAAGGAGCTGGCAAAGCCGACAAAGGCGGCGAGCAGCCCCATGAAGGAGCTCTGGAGGGAGAGGGTGCGCAGCATGGGGATCCGTGAGGCGAGGCGGGAGGGACAGTCTCAACCGCTGTAGACCAGCCATGCCGCCGCCGGAAGGTCTCCATACCACCGATGCTTGCTTTTCCGACGAAACGACGTCGCGCAGCCTCGCGAGACGTCAGGGCCAGATCCGTAAGTGGCGAGGTGGACGCTTTTTCGATTTTCGCTTATACTCGCTCACCGTCAGCTTTCGGGGAGGAGAGCCGATGAACCATTCAGACCATGTCCAGGCCGTGGCGCTGCATGCCTCGGCCGCCGCCAGTTCGCCTGTCGCCGCCTCCTGGCGGCGCTGCCTCACCGTGCATGGCCTCTCGCCGGAAGAGGCGCGCTCGCCGATCCGCCTGAGCGAAGCGGAACTGCGCCAGGCGCGCGAGGCGAGCGGCACGCTGATCGAGGAGGCGAGCGGTGAGATCGACCGGCTGTTCTCGACCCTCGGACGCGCCGGATGTTGCCTGCTGCTGACGGATGGCAATGGCGTGGCGCTGGAGCGGCGCGGCGCGGCCAGCGACGACAAGGATTTTCGCGGCGTCGGCCTCTGGTCCGGCACGGTCTGGAGCGAGGCTTCGGTCGGCACCAATGGCATCGGCACGGCGATTGCCGATGAGCGGCCGGTGGTCATCTATCGCGACCAGCATTTCCTGAGCCAGAACACGCGGCTCTCCTGCGCCACCGCGCCGATCCGCGACCATCGCGGCCGGATCGCCGCCGCGATCGACATTTCCACCTGCCGCGAGGATGCCGGCGAGATGGCGATGACGATCCTGTCCCAGGCCGTGCGCGATGCGGCCGCGAGGATTGAGGGCAATCTCTTCCGCCGCGCCTTTGCCGGCCACCGCATCCTGCTGGTCCCCGCCGAAGGCAAGGCGACGCCGGCCCTGCTCGCCATCGACCGCGACGACCTCGTGCTCGGTGCCACCCGCACAGCGCGCCTCGTTCTCGGCCTCGACGACGCCCGGATCGCCTGTGGCGTGCCTGCCTCCGATCTCCTGCATGAGACGACTGCGGCGGGCGAGGAGAGCCTGCACGATGCCGAGCGGGCGGCGTTGCGTCGCGTGCTGTCTCGCGCCCAGGGGAATGTCTCGGCCGCCGCCGACAGCCTCGGCATCAGCCGCGCCACGCTTTACCGGAAGATGAAGAAGCTCTCGATCAACTGAATGCGCCAGCGGGGTACGCCACTGCATTGCAGCATGGAATGGGCGCTGCGGCTGTCGCAGATGTGAGACAGTTGGCCGGAGCTGGCCCCGCCCCCCGGCTGTCGTCCGCCCGCATTTCAGCGCAGCATGACCTCCGACAGATCCCTTGTCTGTTCTGAGGAGGAGAACATCATGTTGCACCAGAAGATCGTCGAGAACCCGTTCAAGCAGAAGTACGGCAACTTCATCGGTGGCGAATGGCGCGAGGCCTTGAGCGGCCGCACCTTCGACAACACCACGCCCGTCACCGGCGGCGTGCTCTGCCAGATCGCCCGTTCGGACGCGGCGGATGTGGAAGCGGCGCTCGATGCCGCCCATGCCGCCAAGGACAAATGGGGCCGCACCTCGACCACCGAGCGCGCCAATATCCTGATGAAGATCGCGCAGCGCATGGAGGACAATATCGAGCTCTTGGCACGGGCCGAAACCTTCGACAATGGCAAGCCGCTGCGCGAGACGATGGCGGCCGACCTGCCGCTCGCCATCGACCATTTCCGCTACTTCGCCTCCTGCGTTCGCGCCCAGGAAGGGTCGATCGGCGAGATCGACCATGACACGATCGCCTATCACTTCCACGAGCCGCTCGGCGTGGTCGGCCAGATCATTCCCTGGAACTTCCCGCTCTTGATGGCGGCCTGGAAGCTGGCACCGGCGCTTGCCGCGGGCAATTGCGTGATCCTGAAGCCGGCCGAACAGACGCCGGCCTCGATCCTGCTCTGGGCAGAGCTGGTGGGGGATCTCCTGCCGGCCGGCGTGCTCAACATCGTCAATGGCTTCGGGCTGGAGGCCGGCAAGCCGCTCGCCGCCAATCCGCGCATCAACAAGGTGGCCTTTACCGGCGAAACCTCGACCGGCCGGTTGATCATGCAATATGCCAGCCAGAACCTGATACCGGTCACGCTCGAGCTTGGTGGCAAGTCGCCCAACATCTTCTTCGCCGACGTGATGAACGAGGATGACGACTATTTCGACAAGGCGCTCGAAGGCTTCGCCATGTTCGCGCTCAACCAGGGCGAGGTCTGCACCTGCCCAAGCCGCGCGCTCGTGCAGGAGAGTATCTACGACCGCTTCATGGAGCGGGCGATCAAGCGTGTCGCGGCGATCAAGCAGGGCAATCCGCTCGACATGTCGACGATGATCGGTGCCCAGGCCTCGTCCGAGCAGCTGGAGAAGATCCTCTCCTACCTCGATATCGGCCGGCAGGAAGGCGCCGAAGTCCTCATCGGCGGCGAGCGCAACATGCTCGAAGGTGAGCTTTCGGGCGGATATTACGTCAAGCCGACCGTGTTCAAGGGCCACAACCGCATGCGGGTCTTCCAGGAGGAGATCTTCGGCCCGGTCGTCTCCGTCACCACCTTCAAGGATGAGGACGAGGCATTGGAGATCGCCAACGACACGCTCTATGGCTTGGGGGCCGGTGTCTGGAGCCGCGATGCAAACCGCTGCTATCAGTTCGGCCGCAACATCCAGGCCGGTCGTGTCTGGACGAACTGCTACCATGCCTATCCGGCCCATGCCGCCTTCGGCGGTTACAAGCAGTCCGGCATCGGGCGCGAGACGCACAAGATGATGCTCGACCACTACCAGCAGACCAAGAACATGCTGGTCAGCTACAGCCCGAAGGCGCTCGGATTCTTCTGAGACTGAAACGGAACATGGCCCTTCCCGCACAGCGCGGGGAGGGCGCTTGCTTGGTCAGAGACCTCGGAGAAGTCCGTAAGCGAGCACGTTCCACAGGAGAAGGGACATGGCCAGGCACAGCGTGTAGCATTCGGCGCGGTACGTCATGCAGGGGTCCTCCTCCACCTGGAACTCGACGATCTGGATGCGAGATAATCGCTGCGCGCGCCATCGCTAAATTTAGGGGTCTTTGCATCAAAGGGCGGGAATGTGCCTGTCCGTGCAACGATTTCCCCGATAGCGTGGCACCAATGTCACAGTTTTATGAAGGGAACAGCGAACCATGAGCGCTCTTGCAGCAGAAGGGGAAGCCGGACAGATCGACGGGCAGCCACGCGTGCTCGCCACCGAGGCGGCGCTCGCTTTCCTCAAGGAGATCCAGGCGGACTATCCGCAGGTCCTGTTTCACCAGTCGGGCGGCTGCTGCGATGGATCGTCGCCCATGTGCTATCCGGCCGATGATTACATCGTCGGCGACCAAGACGTGAAACTCGGCGAGATCGGCGGCGCGCCGGTCTATATCAGCGCCAGCCAGTTCGATGTCTGGAAACACACCCAGCTGATCATCGATGTCGTGCCGGGACGTGGTGGCATGTTCTCGCTCGACAATGGTCGCGAACGGCGCTTCCTCACACGGTCACGGCTCTTTTCCGGCGGCGAGGCCTGCGCCCTGCCGCTCCGCGATCACCGACCCGCCGCAACCCGGTAAAGCCGCAACGGCGCGTCGCGGCTGCCGTTTACCGGTGTCAGATAGGCGGGCACCTCACCGCGCAGAAGAGCGGCGTAGAGCCCATCGGGATAGGTGCTGCTCAGAAGTGCGACCTCCCCATCGGACGGGCAAAAGGCGAGCAGGGTTGCCCCGCTCTCTTGAAGCAGGCGCGCCGCGGCCGGGGGCGGCTCCATGCCTGCTCGCAGGCCTGCGAGCAGGCCCTGCTGGTTGCGGTGATAGGGGCCCGAGAGCGCGCGATGAGCGGTGAAGCGCAGAATGCTGGCTCCGAGATTGGAGGGGCCGGCGACAACGCCCGTCGGTTCGGCTGCGAGCGGCGCCATGGCGTCGCGACCGGTACAAGCGCCTGCCGACCGCGCGCCAGTCAACTCCGTTTCCTTGCCCGTTACCGTCATCAGACCGATGGTTCCGAGCCCCCAGACGCTCGGGATCGAGAGGAGGACGAGCAGTGCGAAGGCGAGCTCTGCGCTGGCGCGCCTGGGCGGGCCATGGGCGTGACGGCGCAGGTCGATGATGGCGAGCGCAAGAGGATAGAGCGCAAGCAGGCTGGCGAAGACGGTGCCACGCGCCTGGACCATGCCGATCAACAAGGCGGAAAGCACAAGCGCCAGGAAGATGAGATGCAGCTCCCGCCGCTCGCCGCGCCAGGCGCGCAGCAGGCAGATCAGCGTGCCGAGCAGGCCGACGCCATAGCCGAAGCCGAGGAAGGATGGGCGTGTCTCCGCGATCGCGAGGATCGACTGCGCCTCTTCGACATGGGAGAGCCACAGGCTTTTCAGAAGCGGATCGAGTGTCGCGAGCGGGCTCTGCAGGCATTGCGGCGCGACGGCCACAGCGAGTGCCGCAAGACCCACCGCGGCCAAAGCGAGCGCGCCCAGACGGATACGGGCCGACTTGGCGCTGACGGTCAGCGAACACAAGGCCAGAAGGCTGCCGCCGGCAGTCGCGAGCGTGAAGAAGCCGAGGGAGAGATTGTCACAGGTGACCGTCGAATAGAGGTGGGGTGGGGTTGTGGCGAAGAAGGCTGCGGAAACGGTGATCGCCAGCGTCAGCCCGAAGGCGGTCGCCTCGTCGCGCAGCCGGGCGCCGTGGACGGCCCAGCGGCAGGCGACGATGGCGCAGACTACGGCGACGAGCGGCGTCGTCTCCGCGCCGACTGCAATGGCCAGACCCGCGGCAAGACCGGTGACGGCGTGACCGAGAACCGGCCGTCCTCTCTCGACCAGGCCCATGACCATCAGCGTCACGAGCAGGATCTGCACATTGTGATGATCGATATTGCCGGGCTGGAAACGCGGATTGCTGAGCAGCGACAGCGTGCCGAGCACGAAGCCCGCCAGCATGACCGGCTGACCGCCGATCGACCGGCAGGCGCGGCCGATCGCGAGCAGGACCGGCAGGATCAGCAGGAGCGGCCAGGCCGTCAGCGCCGCTGCCTCCGCCGCCTCGCTGCTGAGGAACAGGTCGAAGAACCGGATCAAGAGGCCGATCGGCAAGTCCACGAAGCGGGACCAGTGCATCAGCGTCCCGCCTTCGAGGCCAAGCCGGGGTTGAACAAGGTCGAACCAGCTCTGCCCTGCCAGCCAGTCGCGCACCTCCACCAGCCGCATCACATCGTCATTGTCGGTGCCGACATAGTCACTGAGACCGGCGGTGGCGCGCAGCCCACCGAGCGCGACGATCGTCCAGCCGATGAGCGCCAGCGGCCAGATGCCTGCGAGCCTGGCAAGACGCGCCTGCCAGGCAGACGCGGGCGCGGCCGCCAGGTCGGGCTCGAAGGTCGTCATCCGATGTCGCCTCGTCGTTGGGGATCGCTTGGGTCCGGTCGATGTTCGGACGGTAGCCGGGGATGGTGAAGAAACGGTTCGCAACCACCAAAGGCGGCAGGCGGCGCCCCTTTCAACCGGACTTTAACGCTTGGCCGCCATGCTCGTCACCGGCCCCTTACGGACCATGGATCCTTTCGATGAGCGACAGCCTGCCCTCCGATCTCGAGATCGCCGTCCTTCTCCCCTGTTTCAACGAGGCCACGACGATCCTGCCGGTCGTGCTCGGCTTCCGCGCAGCGCTGCCGCAGGCGCAGATCTATGTGTTCGACAACAACTCGACCGATGACACGGCCTTGAAGGCGAAGCTGGCCGGCGCGACCGTCATCCGGGAAACCCGCCAGGGCAAGGGCAATGTCGTCCGGCGGATGTTCTCCGACATCGAGGCCGATATCTATCTGATGGCCGATGGCGATGGGACCTATCGCCCGGAGGATGCGCCAGAGCTGATCCGCACCCTGCTCGCCGAACGCGCCGACATGGCCGTGGGAACGCGGCGCGGGGTGACAGCCGATGCCGGTCGGCACGGCCATGCCTTTGGCAACCGCATCTTCAACCGCCTCTATACGGCCCTGTTTGGCAGTGACTTCACCGACATCTTCTCCGGCTACCGGGCCTTCTCGCGCCGCTTCGCCAAGAGCTTCCCGGCCGTCTCGCCGGGCTTCGAGACCGAAACGGAAATGTCGGTCCATGCGATGCGCCTGCGGCTGACCGTCGTTGAACTGGCACTGGATTATGGCCGGCGGCCGGAGGGCTCGCAGTCGAAACTCTCGACCGTCCGCGATGGCGCGCGCATCCTGCGCATGTTTGCGGTTCTGCTGAAGGAGACGCGCCCCTTCGCCTTCTTCGGCACGCTGAGCGGGCTGTTCATGCTGGCGAGCCTCTGCTTCATGACGCCGGTGCTGATCGAGTTCTTCGAGACCGGGCTCGTGCCGCGGCTGCCGACCTGGGTCTTCTCGGTCGGGCTGGCCATGATCGCCTTCATGCTTTTCACCGCCGGGCTGATCCTCGATTCGCTGGCCCGCGCCCGCGCCGAGCAGTTGCGCATGCATTATCTGGCACTGCCCTGCCTCTACGCGCGCCCCACCGCTCGCCAAGGGGCTGGGCTTGCGGTCCTCGAGGAGCGGGCGGCCAGCGCCGACGCGGCATGAGCCGGGTCCTGCGCTTCCTGTTGGTCGGCGGGGTCGGCTTTCTGGTGGATGCCGGCGTGCTGCTCGTGCTGATCACGGCCGGGCTTGGGCCGCTGCCCGCGCGGCTGGCGGCGATCCTGGTGGCGCTGACCGTCACCTGGCTGCTGAACCGTAGCCTGACCTTCGGGCCAAGTACGCGCTCTCTCGCAGCCGAAGGCGGGCGCTATGGCGGCGTCGGCCTGGCGACCAGTGCGGTCAGCTTCGCCGTCTATTCGGCGCTTCTTCTTCTGATGCCCTGGCTGCCGCCGATCCTGGCGCTCGCCGTCGGCTCCGCGGCTGCGATGGCACTGTCCTATCTCGGCTATTCGCGGCTGGTCTTCGGCCGCTAGAACGCGGTGGGGATCGTTCTCGGTCGCTCTTGTCCAACCGGAGTTTGGGTCAGTCGAACAGGCTCGAGACCGATTCTTCCTGGCTCGTCCGGTTGATCGCTTCGCCAATCAGATTGGCCGTCGAGATCACCCGGATATTATGGGCGGATTGGACCGCGGTCGTCGGTTGGATCGAGTCCGTGATCACCAGTTCCTTGAGCTTGGACGAGGTGACACGCGCCACCGCGCCGCCCGACAGCACGCCATGGGTGATATAGGCGGTGACGCTGGTCGCGCCGTTCTTGAGCAGGGCTTCGGCGGCGTTGCACAGCGTGCCGCCGGAATCCACGATATCGTCGATCAGAAGGCAGTCCTTGCCGGTCACGTCACCGATCACGTTCATCACCTCGGATTCGCCGGCGCGCTCGCGGCGCTTGTCGACGATGGCGAGCTGACAGTCGAGCCGCTTGGCAAGGGCACGCGCCCGCACCACGCCGCCGACATCAGGCGAGACGACCATCACATTGCTCAGCGCATAGTGATCCTTGATGTCGCGCGTCAGGATCGGCACGGAATAGAGATTGTCGGTCGGGATGTCGAAGAAGCCCTGAATCTGCCCGGCGTGCAGGTCGAGGGTCAGCACGCGGTCCGCACCCGCCTCGGTGATGAGATTGGCGACAAGCTTGGCGGAGATCGGCGTGCGTGGACCCGGTTTGCGGTCCTGGCGGGCATAGCCGAAATAGGGGATGACCGCGGTGATGCGACGGGCCGAGGAGCGACGCATGGCGTCGATCATGATCAGCAGTTCCATCAGGTGGTCATTGGTGGGGAAGGAGGTCGACTGGACGACGAAGACGTCCTCGCCGCGCACATTTTCCTGAATTTCGACGAAGATTTCCTGGTCAGCGAAGCGCCTGACCGTTGCGCGCCCGAGCGGCAGATTGAGATAGTTGCAGATCGCTTCGGCCAGAAGCCGGTTCGAATTGCCTGCGAAAACCTTCATCGATGGTCCGCCCGTCTCCGCCCGGAAGGCTGCGTGGGAGCGCTGATCCGTCCGGCTAAATTCCGTCTGCCTTCGGCTTGCCCGCGTCTGGCGGCCGGCCTTTGCGGCTTCATAACGCCACTGAACTCGAATGCAAGCGCTATGCCGCTGATAGCGGGGCTTTATCCGAAAAAGATTGTCGCGCGCGCATCGTTAAGGCGGGCTGCTTTACCAAATCATCGGTGCGCAAGGGATCAGCCCGACTGACCATCGCGCCAGTCAAGATAGGCGGCGATGCTCTTGCGGCCGATATCGCGCATCGCCTGCGGCGGCACGCCGGACCAGACGTCCTTGCCCGGAGCCTCGACGCTGTCCTGGCCCTGGATGCGGTGCAGCCGGTTGCCCGCGCCGTCCAGCACATCCCAAACATAGACGATCACCGTCTTTCGCCCGTCCTTGAAGGCGGAGAAATAGCCCTTCAGCATATGGCGGCTGACGGGATCGGCTGCCGTCTTGATCGTCAGGCCGTTGGCGCGCGCATCCGCGCCGAGCTCCTCGGATAGCGGCTTCACGGCCTCTACGGGCGCGCCGATGATCGGCAGGAAGCGAATGGTGTTGGCGGGCGCGGCGGCTGCGTCCGGACTGCGCGCCGCGGTCTTGGCCGGGGTGTCGGTGGCCGCTTCGGCCTTCGGCGTCGTCGGTTCGCTCGCGGGCTCCGCTGTCTCCTCGTCGGCGAGCTTCGGCAGGCGCTTTTCAGAAAGTCGCCCCTCGCTCGAGCGGACGGGATCGGTCTCGGCCGGGAAGGCATTCATGCTTTCGTGCGCCGTCTCGGATGGTGCTGACGAGGCGGAGCCATGGGCAAGCTGGCTTGCCTGTGCCTCCAGCGATCCGGCCGGGTCGCGGTAGGGTGTGGACCCGGTCGCATAGGGCACGGCCTCGGCGTTGCCGCCGCCGTCACCGGAAAAAGCCATGTGCGGCGCATCACTGCTTGATTGCAGCGGAGTCCGGGCAATCGCTCCGGAGGGCGCCGCCTGCACGACCGGCTGCTGCTCGGCCATGGTCGACATGTCGCGGTCATTGAGGGGCGAAGATTGGGCAAGGCCGGTGCTGCCCACGTCGGCCGGCGGCGTCAGCGCATCCAGGCTGTTGCAGCCGGCAAGCGCCGTTGCAAGGCCAATGCCCGCCGTCAGCGTGATCAGGATGCGCATCGTGCCGATCTCCTCCAGAAACGAGGCGACCGAAACGGCCGCCCGGCGGACCAGAGGAGGAATGATAGGCCGAGGATCTTACCTGCCAGTGAATCGTTCCTGGCGAGAATTCAGGGCTTTTGCGATGTCTGATTGTGCTGCACCGCGTCGATCAGGACATCGAGCTTGCGGTCGAGGGCGTCGATGCGTTTTGATTGCTCGGCCACCAGCTGCCGGTTTTCCGCCCGGATCGCCTCGAAGGGCGCGGACAGCCCGGACCCCATGGCAAAACCACCATCGAACCGGTCTGAGGCAAAAGACATGACGCCCAGGATGACCCCGACCACCGCCGCCGAGAAGCCGCCCATGGTGGTGATCATCGTCCAGGTGGTCGGCATGTGCTTGAGTTCGACCTGGATTGCTGAGACGTCACCCTGCATCCTCGTCAGAGCTTGATTGACATGAGCAGTATGCTCGGCAAACGAGGTCCGCATGCTGCTCATCGACGCTTCGATGCGCGCCTCGGTGGCGCTCAGCTTGGCGTCGATGGTCGCGGCTTTCGCGTCGAGTTCATCCCTGCTCGGCATGTCGGGATCCTGTTTCGGCCGGCCCGTGGCTGCAGAGGCACCGCCTCCGCCACCCAAACCCTCGTTTTCGGCAAGCGCTGCGGGAAACCTGTTTTCTGGATCGAAGATCTTGGACATGAAAGGACGGAACCGTGACGAGGTCAAGGAGATCGACCTCGTCACCATAGCAGTTCCAAATGAATTCGAAAATACTAATATTATGCCTTAGACCTCGATGAAGTCGAGGCCGAAGCGGGAGAGGGGCCGTGGCGCGGCGTCGGTGGTGAGGTAGGTCTGGCCGAGCGACATGGCGGTCCCGGTATCGCTGTCCATGATGATCATGTGCACGAAGAGCGACATGTCGGGCAGGATCTCCTGCGGATTGCCGAGGTGGAACATCTGCTGCTCCATCCAGGAGGGGGAGAAGCGGGCGCCGAGCGAGTAGCCGCAGGCGTTCAGCCGATGGCGGGCGAGGCCGCGATCGTCCATGATCCGGGCATGCACGTCGAAGACCGTGCCGAAGGTATTGCCGGGGCGGAGCACCTTTTCGACGGCGAGGATCGTTTCTCGGCAGGCGGAGTAGAGCTCGCGATGCCGGTTGGTCGGCGGGCCGATGACGATGGTGCGCATCATAGCTGCATGGTAGTGGGCGCTGACGCCGGCCCATTCGAGCGTCAGCTGATCCTCGGCATCGAGACGACGTCGCCCAGCCTTGTAGCGGCAGAGCAGGGCATCCGCGCCGGAGCCGATAATGAACTCATTGGCCGGATAGTCGCCGCCGCCGGCAAAGACGGCACCCTGCATGGCGGCGAGGATTGCCGCTTCGCTGCCGCCGGGGCCGATCAAAGGCAGGGCCGCATCGAGCGCGTCGTCGGCGAGCGCTGCTGCGCGTTCCACATGGGCGATCTCGGCCGGGCTCTTGATCAGCCGTAGACGGCCGACCAGAAGCGAGGCATCGACGAGTTTGCCGAAGCTCGAAAGCTGGTTGTCGAGGAGACGCGCGATGCGGCCGGTCATGCCATGCGTGTCATATTCCACCCCGATGCGGCAGCCGAGCAGGTCGAGCTCGCTCAACAGCGTCTTCAGGTCCATGGTCGGATCGGCGTTCACCCGGTCCACCCAGATCTCGATCCGCTCGATGTTCGAGGTGTGGCGCGCCTGGCGCAGATCGGCAGACCGGGTCAGGAGCACCATGGAGCCATCGGCCTTCACCACGAGCGTCTGAAAGAAGCAGTAGCCGAAGGTGTCATAGCCGGTGAGCCAGTACATGCTCTCCTGGGCGAAGATCAGCAGCGCGTCGAGCTTCTCCTCCTTCATCGCCGCCGTCAGGCGTGCGAGGCGCTCGGCGAATTCGTCGTCGGAAAAATGCAGCGCCATGTCATGCCTCCCTGATGCTGATGGCCGAAATCTGGCGGCCGTAGTCTGGTTCATTGCGATGGGTCTTGCGGCGATAGGAGAAGAAGCGTTCCTCATCGACGTAGGTGCAGAGGCCGAGTGTCTCCGCCTTCACCCCGGCCTCCGTCAGGCGCTTCAGCGTCAGGCCCGGCAGGTCGAACATCGCATGGCCGGCGCGGGCAGACGGCGTGAAGAAGCGGTCATAGCTCTCGTCTGCCTCCAGGAAGCGGGCCACGAATTCGGGGCCGACCTCGTAATGCGCAGCAGTGATCGAGGGACCAAGGCAGGCGGCGATGCGGTCGCGCGCGGCGCCGAGACCGATCATTGCCTCGATCGTCGCCTCGAGAACGCCGGTCAAGGCGCCCTTCCAGCCGGCATGGGCCGCGCCGATCACCTGGGCATGTGGATCGGCAAAGAGAATCGGGCCGCAATCGGCTGACAGCACGCCGAGCACCAGGCCTGGCGTCGCCGTCACCAGGGCATCGGCCTCCGGCCGCTCGCCGCGATAAGCATCATCAACGACGACCGCGCGGGGCGAATGGACCTGGTTGACTGTCGCGAGCCGCTCCAGCCTCTGGCCGAACCAGGCGGCGACCCGGTTGCGGTTCTCGGCGACCGACGCCCGGTCGTCCTCAGAGCCGAGACCGACATTCAGGCTCGCATAGATCCCCTCGGACACGCCGCCCTGGCGGGTGAAGAAGCCATGGGCAATGACGGATGCGGCGGCATCGCTCAGCAGCGGGCTTTCGATCGGAAAGGGAAGGTCGGTCATGGGAGAGTCCGCATCTCGAGGATCAAATGTCGGGATCAAAAAGGTCGCTCGCGGCACGCCTCAGAGCCGATGTGTGGCTGGGTCCGCGAGGCGGTTCTGGAAGGGGAGGGTTGGCTGCTTGCCGCGCGGAGGTGATTTGCCTCGTGATCATTCGGCGCGGATGTTGACCTTCGACATCGACGCTTGTCAATCGCCCGCGTCCGGACAGTCTGCCTCGCACCTATCGCTGGAAGGGAACAAGCGCCACGTCGGGATGGCTCACCGCCAGCACCTTGAAAAGCTCGCCCATCCGCCCGTCGCCGCTGCCGGTCAGCCGGTCGACATCCTGTTGAAGGCTCTCGCGAATGCCGGCGTCCTTGCCGCGGCCGAGCGCTTCGGCCCGCTCCTGGATGCCCATGGCAAGAAGAAAATCGCCCTGGTAGGTCAGTCCGTTGATGCGCAACCCTTCGGCGACCGCCCGACGGGCCAGCTGTTCGAAATCGACATGGCTGGTCAGATCCGCCTCGCCCGGATGGCGCAACGGCGGATCGAACTGATGATCGCGCACCGCCTGCAGCGTCTCGCCGAAATTGGTGGCCATAAAGCCGTAGTCGATGATCAGTGCCGATCCACCGCTGGCTTTCAACCGTGCGCAGATCGTCGCCATGACGGCGTCGCGGGCCGGGGCGATTTCGAAGATCGTTCCGAGCGGCACGTCCGTCGCCGAGGGTGGCAGGAGAGCGGGATCGATGGTCGCCACGCCGGCGGCAAAGGTGAGAGCATCCTCCGCATCGAGCCCCACCAGGCGCTCCCGGAAGCCCTGCGACGTCTTGACGAACTGGCGGATGGGGATCGCGTCGAACAGCTCGTTGGCGACGAGCAGCAGCAGCCCGTCCGGCAGTGTATCGAAGCTCTCATGCCAGGCGATCTTGAACTTGTGCGCGACCAGCGTCTGGCTCTGCACCTTCTGCAGCCGCTCGCTCGTCTCCACCAGATGCACGCTGGCTGCCTCGTAGAGCGTCGGGGAGAGCCGCTCGATGACCCGCAGGATGTCGGACATCATCGTGCCGCGGCCGGGCCCGATTTCGGCGATGATCACCGGGCTCGGCTCGCCATGGCGGCGCCAGGCCTCGACGAGGAAGATGCCGATCACCTCACCGAACAGCTGGCTAATCTCCGGCGCGGTAATGAAGTCGCCGTCGCGGCCGAAGGGGTCGCGGGTCTTGTAGTAGCCATGTTCGGGGTCTGCCAGGCAGAGCGCGAAAAAGTCGGTGACGCTGATCGGCCCGGAGGCACGGATGATCGCCTTGATCTTCTCGGCAAGCGGCGTGCTCATCGCGGCGTCTCCGCCGTTGCCGCGGCTCGGCGCGCGCGCCAGATCGCCCAAAGGCCGATCAGCACCATCGGCAGCGAGAGCAGCATGCCCATGGTCAGCCAGCCGCCGAAGAGGTAGCCGAGCTGCGCATCCGGCTCGCGGAAGAATTCCACCGTGATGCGGGCGAGCCCATAGCCGGTGGCAAAGACACCAGCCACAAAGCCGGGCCGGGCGAGCGCCCGGCCGCGATAGACGAGCAGCGCGAGGACGGTGAGCAGCACGACGCCTTCCAGCAGGGCCTCGTAGATCTGGCTCGGATGGCGCGAAAAAGGGCCGCCAGTCGGGAAGACGATCGCCCAGGGCGCGGAGGAGAGCCGGCCCCAGAGCTCGCCATTGATGAAATTGGCGATGCGGCCGAAGAACAGGCCGATCGGCACCACGGCAGCGACCACGTCGAAAAGGCTCCAGAGCGGGATCGACCGGCGGCGAGCAAAGAGCGTCATCGCAAGGATGGTCCCGATCAGCCCGCCATGGAAGGACATGCCGCCGTTCCAGATCTCGATGGCGCGCACCGGGTTTTCGATGACCGACTGCAGATCGTAGAAGAAGATATAGCCGAGGCGGCCACCGGCGACGATGCCGACCGCGACCCAGAGCAGAAAGTCGTCCAGATCCTGCTCGTTGAGCGCAGGCCTGTTTCCAGCCCAGAGCGGGGCGTTGCGCACGATGGCCCGGGCATAGAGCCAGCCCAGCACGATCCCAGCGACATAGGCCAGGCCATACCAGTGGATCTGCAGCGGGCCGATGGCGATCAGCACCGGGTCGATGTCCGGAAAGGGCAGGATCGAGAGGAGACTGAGGAAGGGTTCCAACTGTGCCACGTCGCTTGAGGGCCGCAGGGACGAGGCACGTGACGTGCCGCGAGACCGGATGGCCGTGATTGTCCTGCCGGGCCGAGCAGACTGTGCCGCGCCCGGGGCGACCATCCCCCGCACTGCAGGAAGGGTCAAGCCGCCCGGAGCAATGCTCAATGATGATTCACCGGTTTTTGCTTGCAAGACCGAGGCTTGGCTCCTACCTCAAGGGAAGAAGCCGTGACGATCGCGGATCAAAGCCGGAGACAGACCATGACCACGACGGGTGCCAACCGCATTTTCGACGATCTGGCCAAGCTGATGACCGATGCCGCCGGCGCCGCACAGGGCGTTCGCCGCGAGGTGGAGACGGCCGCACGCGCTCAGGCCGAGCGCCTCTTGAACTCGATGGATGTCGTCAAGCGCGAGGAGTTCGAAGTGGTGCGCGAGATGGCGATCAAGGCGCGTGAGGAAAACGACGCGCTGCTCGCCCGCATCGCCGCGCTCGAAGCCAAGCTTGCCGGCGGCGAAGGCAGCCCGTCGTCCTTCTGATCGGCGATAGGCACTGAGTCCGAAGCACTTGTATTGCAGAAGGGCCCGGCGGCAGCGTCGGGCCCTTTTTGCCGGCCGGTTGGCTTGCGACCGGACGCTTCCCCTGGCCTGACCCTTGGTAGCTTGGGGCCGGCCTTCGGGCGCGTTGCGAGGGGCGGATGCGAATGGCCGCACAGGCCACCGCGCCGACAGTTGCTCCGTCTTAGCGCCAGGCCGGTCGTCTCTTGAAGAGGTCGAGATAGGCGCCCGCCACCGCCTCCTCGGAAAACCGGTCGATCAGGGCTTTGTGGCCGGCCTCCGCAATACCGCGCCGCAAGCTTGCATCCGTGAGAAGCCGAGAGATCGCCCCAGCGAGGGCGTCCTTGTCGGCAATCGGCACCAGCAGGCCATTCTCCTCGTCCGTCATGAACCAGGAGGGGCCTTCGGAGCGGGTCGAGATGACCGGCCGCTTCTGCGCCCAAGCTTCGAGAATGACGTTTCCGAGGGGTTCATGGAAGGACGGCATGACGAAGAGATCCGCCGCCGCGACGAAGGGGCGCGTATCCTGTCGCCAGCCAAGGAACCGCGTTCGATGCGCGAGACCCCGCTCCGCGACCAGTGCTTCCAGAGCCGGAAGCTCCTCGCCGTCGCCGGCGATCCACAGGTAGATGTCGGGAACAAGGGCGGCGGCCTCGATAAGGATATTCAGGCCCTTGCGCTTCACAAAACGGCCCATCGCCATGACGACGGGGGCATCTGCCGGCGTGTTGAGATCGGTGCGCGCGGCGGGCGGGACGGGTTCGGTCGCCGTGAAGTTCGAGATGACCTCGACGCCGCGTGTCCAGCCGATCCGGCGCACGTGATCGGCAATGCCCGGCGTGTTGCAGATCAGCACGTCCGTATTGCGGAAATAACCGAGATGGGTGGGGTAATCGCCGAGCCGAGAGAGGGTGATGCCGGCGCGGTAGGGCGGCATCAGCCGGCTGCCCCGCGTCGCCCAGGACATGATCGCTTCCGGCTGATGCTCGCGCGCGAGCGCGCGCACCTTCAAGGGAAGCGCCAGCCGGTCGATCGACAGATTGCGGAAGTTCGACTCGATGATCTCCGCATAGGGGGCAATCTTTGTCCGCCACGCGCGCTGTTTGCGGATCACAGCCAGCTGCTCGACCTCTCTTCTCCCCAGCGCACCGATAAGGTGGACGAAGAAGGTCTCGGCGCCGCCGTCCTTCCCGAAGTGGAAGTGGAAGACCTTCATCGTCTATCTTTCGCGCGCGTCGTCGATGCTTGGACCATGGCGGAGGGCCTGTCGCTGTTGCAGCTTTGCCTGGGTGAGGAAGGCGTAGACGGCTCCGGTCATCGCCTGGATGAAGCCGGAGGTGCCGCAGCGCCAGAGACCGTTTCGGAAGTAGAGCCGCAGGAAATAGATCGGCGGCGAGAAGATCAGGTCGAGCGTCCTTCCGCGCCGACCGCCTCGAAACCGCTGGTCTGCCTTGAGCGTCGAATAGTGATTTTCCTTCAGGATCTGCTCGTCGATCTGAAGCGGCCTGAAATGCAACAGGCTGCCGCGCGACGCGTTGCGAACCGTGCCGGCGGGCACGATGCCCTCATGGACCGCCTGGGTCAGATCATAGGCGCCCTGGCCGTTCCGGATAAGGCGGAGGTTTTTCCGTTCGCGGACATGCTCGGGCGTATAGCCGTAACCGATCAGGAAGGGGCGGCGCGCCAGACGCCAGCCAACGATCTCGGGCGGAGCCTTGAGGAGCTGCGGGAGAAGATCGCGAAGCGCCGTGTCGAGCCGCTCATCTGCATCGATGTTTAGGCACCAGGGCTCGCGGCATTGCTCCAGCGCGAACTGCTTCTGGGCCGCATAGCCGCGCCAGCTCTCGGCGAAGAACCGGATCGGCCAGCCTCTGGCAATGAAATCCTGGATCAACGGGACTGTGCCATCCGTGGAGCCGGAGTCGACGATGACGATCTCGCCGCAATTCGCAAGACTCTCGATGCATGGCCCCAGATAGATCTCCTCGTTCTTGCAGATGATGAAAGCCGAGAGAGGAAGTTTGCCCATTCATGCACCCCAGTGTCGCTCGAAAGCCCGCGTGGGATCCGCGGGAGACGTGATCCGCCTCTATCTATGATGTATTCTTAAATCTTTAAAATACTAAATTATGGTATAAGTATTATCACTGCTATCGTAAGCAATGACACGCCGAACGAGCGAAAGTTCTGACTTTTGAGATTTGGAGCTGACGAACTCAGCGATAGAGGGCGCTGACAGGGCAATCGCTGGGCTGGCGGCCTTGTCCATGGTGCCTCAAATCTCGACCAGGCCGACTTTCTTGACCTGGCGGATGGTTAGCATGGTGCGAACCGTATCGACATGCTCGTTGGCCGTCAGGACTTCGATCACGAAATCCTGGAAGGTGGTCAGGTTCTGCGCCACGCAATGGAGCAGGAAGTCGCTGTCGCCATTGACGAGCCAAGCCTGGCGGACGAGCGGCCAGGAGGCGGTTGCCGCCGAAAAAGCTTTCAGATTGGCGTCCGACTGGTGCTTGAGACCGACCATGCAGAAGGCGACGAGATCGAGCCCCAGCGCCGGCCCGTTGAGAACGGTGCGATAGCCCTCGATGATGCCCGACTCTTCCAGCCGCCGCACCCGGCGCAGGCAGGGCGGCGCCGAGATGCCGACGCGCGCGGCCAGTTCTACATTAGTTATCCGCCCATCGGCCTGCAGCTCACGCAGGATCTTGATGTCGATCTGGTCGAGATCGGCGCGTAGCACGGATGTCGCGTTCCCTGTTCACTTCGGACGGTTGAGCTTCTGCCTGAGGAGCTGGTGGCGCGCAACAAAATTCCGCCTGCGCGACAGGTTGTGATAGATCCGGCTACTCGCCTGGGCCGTCAAGCACTCATCAACCGATCGTTGAAAGGTAGGCCGCATTTGGCGAGGGCCGAGACGGGCGAATAGTTGACGAGCACGATGTCGCTCTCTTCCGCCAGCTGCATGCCCAGAAGCATATGCTCGAGAATGCGGGCTTCCGCATCGGCAATGCCGGAAAAGGCGCTCTCGCCATTGCTTTCGTAAAAGCGGGGCTGGCTGGCATTGGTGATGTCGACGCCGATGAAGCCGATCTGCCTCGGCCTGCAGGCCAGCGCGAATTGCAGGGCGGAGACGGCGACGCTGCCGGCCTGGAAGACGCCGCGCCCGGGATTGCGCGACAGGCCCGCCGTACCCGCCGGATTGACGAGGATGTCGGGCGCGCCGGCGAGATCGGCCAGACGGCGCCGCCGTGCGCCATAGGGCTTGAGGATATTGTCGATGAGGATCACCGGCCGCTCGCTTAGCCAATGACGATCCTGCTCGAGAAGCGCACGGATCGCGGAGACGGAGAGGAGGCAGGGGAGGGTGGCGTCCAGGTCCTTGAGGAACCGGTCGAAATGGCGATAGACGAAGCGGTCGTCCTCGATCGCTACCGCAAGGGGCGCGCGGATCCTTGCCGGCGCCAGTACCAGGGCGCCGTTCAGCAGCAGTGCGCTCCGCGGCGGCAGGCGGGAATACGCCGCCTGGCCGGCGGAAGGGCCGGAGCCGACGATGGTTATCTCCTCGCCCGCGAAGCGGTTCAGCGCATCGGAGGGCAGCAGCCGGCCGGCATTCAGCCCGCGATAAAGGATCGCGCCGCTTCCGTCCGCCTCGCGGCGGAGCATGAGGCCGGGAAACCTGTCATAATAATGAGCGCTGCTTCTTCCGCGCAGCAGCTGAACCGCAAGCTTCACCACCTTTCGGTTCAGTGGTCTGTCCGATGCCATCAGAATGTCTCCCGTCCATGCGGCGTCGGCCGCGAGCGGGAGTTTATATGTCGGCAATCAATTTAGTAAGCTACATATTAAAAAATGTAAGACTTTCTAATGTTTTATCTTATGGGTTACGCATGTACAATTGCGTCAGTTAAGGCCGTCCGGCCCGGCTCTCTGCGGGCTCTGGCGCCCGCGGGCTTGCGTCCGCCGGGCCGCTGTTCGCCTCGGCGGCGCTGATCCATCTCGACCCTTGCCGATCGCGAGGGTCGGCGCGGAGCGTGATGCCGTCGGAACCCTTGTTTCAGGGCGGGAAAAGCGGTTTTGGCCTTCGCAAACAGGCGGGCCTGTTGGTAAAAGCCCTGATGGGCTTGAACTTGAGGGGGCTGTCCTCATAAATGAGCAGGAACGATCGGGCTCTTGAGGCCCGCCATGCGCGGCAACGCGACCCGTTTCAGGATCAGACACCATGACCTCCCGCCACACCAAGGTGCTCATCATCGGTTCCGGCCCGGCCGGCTATACGGCGGCGATCTATGCGGCGCGCGCCATGCTGCAGCCGGTGCTGATCGCCGGCCTGGAGCAGGGCGGCCAGCTGATGATCACCACCGATGTCGAGAATTATCCGGGCTTCGGTGATCCGGTGCAGGGTCCCTGGCTGATGGAGCAGATGCTCAAGCAGGCGATCCATGTCGGCACCGAGATCGTCAATGATCTCGTGACCTCGATCGACGTCACTGTCCGGCCCTTCCGCCTGACGACCGACAGCGGCACGGACTGGACCGCGGATACGGTGATCATCTGCACCGGGGCAAAGGCCAAGTGGCTGGGGATCGAGACGGAGGAGACCTTCAAGGGCTTCGGCGTCTCGGCCTGCGCCACCTGCGACGGCTTCTTCTATCGCAACAAGGACGTCCTCGTGGTCGGCGGCGGTAATTCCGCGGTCGAGGAGGCGCTCTACCTCTCCAATATCGCCAAGACCGTCACCGTCATCCATCGCCGGGCGTCGTTCCGGGCCGAGCGCATCCTGCAGGAGCGGCTCTTCGCCAAGGAGAACGTCAAGGTTCTCTGGGATCACGAGGTGCTGGCCTATACCGGCACGCCGGCCAAGCCGCCTTTCCCGGCCTCGCTGACCGGCGTCACGTTGCGCAACACGCTGACCGGCGCGACCCGCGAGATGGCGACCGACGGCGTCTTCGTGGCGATCGGCCATGCGCCGGCGACCGAGCTCTTCAAGGACAAGCTTCGGCTCAAGTCCAACGGCTATCTCTGGACAGCCGCCGATTCGACGGCGACCGACGTGCCCGGCATCTATGCCGCTGGCGACGTGACCGACGATGTCTATCGTCAGGCGATCACCGCCGCCGGCATGGGCTGCATGGCGGCGCTGGAGGCGGAAAAATATCTGGCCGGCCATATGCCGGTCGCGATTGCGGCTGAATAGTCGCCCGAGCGTCCGACGGGCGAATGGAGCGATGACGGCGCTGGGCGGCATCGGGACGCGCACGACGCGTCATGCGGCGCTTGTGGATCGCGGTGCGTATAGGCAGAGCCGGCGGGCCGGCAAGAGACGGCGTTCAAGACGCGTGGTTCAAGCGCGCGGCGCTGGCAAAGGGGAGGTGTGATGCCGCTGGACTGGGATAAACTTCGGATCTTCCATGCCGCGGCAGAAGCGGGGTCCTTCACCCACGCCGCCGACAAACTGCATCTGTCGCAATCGGCCATCAGCCGCCAGGTCTCCTCGCTGGAGCAGGATGTCGGCATCAAGCTTTTCCATCGCCATGCGCGCGGGCTGATCCTGACCGAACAGGGCGAGATCCTCTATCGCACCGCGCATGAGGTGCTGATGAAGCTCGAAGGCGTCAAGGTCCAACTGACCGAGACGACCGACAAGCCTTCCGGCAAGCTGCGCATCACCACGACCGTCGGTCTCGGCCAGGGCTGGCTCACCGACAAGGTGCAGGAATTCCTGGCGCTCTATCCGGACATGCAGGTGCAGCTGATCCTCGACAATGAGGAGCTGGACGTCAACATGCGCCATGCCGATTGCGCCATCCGCCTGCGCCAGCCGCAGCAATCGGACCTGATCCAGCGCAAGCTCTTCACCGTCCATATGCATCTCTATGCCGCGCCCTCCTACATCAACAAGCATGGCGAGCCGCAATCGATCGAGGATCTGGACAATCACCGGATCATCACCTTCGGCGAGCCGGCCCCCAACTATCTGCTCGATGTGAACTGGCTGGAGATCGCCGGGCGCGACAGCGACAATCCACGCGTCTCCCATCTGCAGATCAACAGCCAGACCTCGATCAAGCGCGCCTGCCTGCTTGGAATCGGCATCGCGATGATGCCGGACTATATCGTCGGGCGCGATCCGGGCCTGATCCAGCTGCCAATCGGCGCCGACATCCCGTCCTTCGATACCTATTTCTGCTATCCGGACGAAATGAAGAACGCCGCCAAGCTCAAAGTCTTCCGCGATTTCATCGTCGCCAAGGCCCGTAACTGGAACTTCTGACGGCGCGGCCGCCACTGCGCGAATTTCGTGCAACCGGCAATTGCCTGATTTCACTTCATTCTTTTGATTGTCGGAGCGACGTGGCGTCGTGCAGTGTGGATTCTGCTGCTTTTTGGAGCAGGGATGCGCCCAAGACATGGCTGTCATGCACAGGAATTGATTGCGAGCAGCCCAAGAAACCAGCATATGGACGGCAGCTGATGCATCTTTGGTGGCTTTTCCTCCCAGTGCCACCGCAGCAGCTGTTCCCCTCTGGAGGTTGGATACCTTCACACCTTATGGGCCGCGCTTCTTGCGCTGGCCCTTTTTTTTGCCCTCTTCGACCCTCTCTCTGCCCACCGACCTGGGGAGAACGTCCTGCTCGGTAATCCGGCGTTTTCGGATGTCCGAGAGAATTCTCTTCTTCTTCAATCGATTTTCACTGTCCGCTCTTGAAAAGTTTTTCTGTGCGTCCATATTAAATACAGCAGGCGCGTTGGCGACTTTGATCCCTCCCACGTCGCGCTTCTGCTGTTCCCCTCTGGAGGTTATGAACCTTCACATCTCAAGGACCGCGGATTTCCGACGGTCCTTTTTTTTGTCTCGCCCCTTGATGATCGTCCCTTCGCAGACCACGTATCGGTTATGAACGATATATAAATCGTTCGGAGACGATGGACATGACCGACGACGAGACGAACAGGGACGACATATTGAAGGCGCTGGCACATCCTAAGCGGGTGGAGATGCTCGGCTGGCTCAAGGAGCCGGAGGCGCATTTCAACGGCCAGCACCTGCCGCTCGATCTCGGCGTCTGTGCCAGCCAGTTCGAACGCTGCGGCCTGTCGCAATCCACCGTCTCGGCCCATCTGGCGAGCCTGCAGCGTGCAGGTCTCGTCACCACCCAGCGCGTCGGCCAATGGGTGCTCTACAAGCGGAACGAGACCGTGATCGACCGCTTCCTCGACGAGTTGAGAACCACCTTGTGACGCGTTCCGATCTTCCCCACCACAATAGGACCAAACCCATGCCCACCCTCTTCGACCCGATCACCATCGGCGACATCGCTCTTTCGAACCGCATCGTCATGGCGCCGCTGACCCGCAACCGTTCGCCGGGCGCCGTGCCGAACACGCTGAACGCCACCTATTACGAGCAGCGCGCCAGCGCCGGCCTGATCATCACCGAGGCCACCCCGATCAGCCATCAGGGCCAGGGCTATGCCGATGTGCCGGGCCTCTACACGGCGGAAGCGCTGGAGGGCTGGCGCAAGGTGACGGACGGCGTGCACAAGGCCGGCGGCAAGATCGTCGTCCAGATGTGGCATGTCGGCCGGATCTCGCACACATCGCTGCAGCCGAATGGCGGCCAGCCGGTTGCGCCGTCGGCGATTCGCGCCAAGTCGAAGACCTATCTGGTCCATGAGGATGGCACCGGCGAGTTTGCCGATACCTCCGAGCCGCGCGCGCTGGAACTGAGCGAGATCCCGGGCATCGTCGAGGACTACCGTCGTGCCGCCCGCGCGGCGATCGATGCCGGGTTCGACGGCGTCGAGATCCACGCGGCGAACGGCTATCTGATCGACCAGTTCCTGCGTTCGGGCTCCAACCAGCGCACCGATGCTTACGGTGGCTCGATCGAAAACCGCGCGCGCTTCCTGTTCGAGGTCGTGGAGGCTGTGACCGACGAGATCGGCGCCGGGCGCACCGGCATCCGCCTGTCTCCCGTCACTCCGGCCAACGATGCCTCGGATTCCGATCCGCAGCCGCTGTTCGACCATGTGGTCAAGGGCCTGGCCCGCTATGCGCTGTCCTATATCCATGTGATCGAGGGTGCCACCGGCGGCGACCGCAACTTCCAGCAGGACGGCGCGCCCTTCAGCTTCGAGGCGCTGCGGACGGCCTATCATCAGGCCGGCGGCAAGGCCGCCTGGATGGGCAATAACGGTTATGACCGGGCGCTGGCGATCGAGGCTGTGGAAAGCGGCCGGGTCGACCTCGTCGCCTTCGGCAAGCCCTTCATCGCCAACCCCGATCTCGTCGAGCGGCTGCGGCAGAATGCCCCGCTCAACACGCCCGATAACAACACCTTCTATGGTGGCGGCGCCAAGGGCTACACGGACTACCCGACGCTGACCCAGATCGCCGCCGAATAAACACCGCATCTTCACCGTCTCTCGACCCGCGTCGGCTTCGGCGCGGGTCTTTCCATGTCAGGCGGCTGCCCGGTCAGCCGAGCAAGGCGCGCGGCTCGCCGGCCCGGCGGACCATATGATCCGGCTGAAGGCAGCCGAGACCGCGCAGGGTGGCATAGACCGCCTGGTCGAGCGGCGTCTGCGGCTCCTCGCCGATGAGCGAGATGAGCTTGGCATTGTCCATCTGCACCGGCTGGCGCCAGAGATAGCGCATCTTGCGGATCTCCCGCACCGTTTCGGAGAAGGGCGCTGCAAAGGGCAGGGTCCACCAGGGAAAGCCGCGCAGCTTGATGTCCGACCGGCCGAGAACCCGGCTGATGCTGCGGGCGAGCACTAGGCCATCCGCATCCCAGGTGCCGCCGAACTGGGCAGCCTCGAAGGCATTCAGGCTGTCGCGCCGGTCGAGGAGCCCCAACATGGCGGCGGCGACATCGGGCAGATAGGCCCATTGATGGCCGATGCCCGCATCGCCCGGCAGGGTGATCGTATTGACCGGGCGACCCGGCGAGACCAGCACCTGGGCAAACCAGCTGTTGCCGGCGCCTGCACCGAAAAAGTCGCCGGCGCGCAGGACGATGCTGCGCACGCCCTCGTCTGCCGCTGCCCGCAGCCGGTCTTCCATCGCCTTTCGGATCCGGCCTTTGGACGTCATCGGGTTCTGGGGTGCATCGTCCTCGATCAGCGGAAAGGCGTCGGGGCCGAAATTATAGGTGGTGCCCGGCAGAAGAATCGTCGCCCCGGTCGCACGCGCCGCAGCGATCGTGTTTTCCAGCATGGGCAGGACCAGCCGGTCCCAGTGCCGATAGCGCGGCGGGTTGACCGCATGGACGATGATGTCCACGCCCTTGGCGGCGTCCAGAACGTCCTTAGCCTCCATCGCATCGCCTTGGCGCCAATCGACGAGGCGGTTGCGGTCGGCAGCCGCGCCGGCATTGCGCGACAGCGCCCGCACCGTCGCACCGCGCCCGACCAGCCCTTCCATCACCGCGCCGCCAATGCCGCCCGTTGCGCCCAGCACCAAAGCAGTGGTCTTCGGTCCAATTCGTGTCATGACAATCGTCTCCTTCGTGGTTCGATGGGGGAAAGATGACGCCGTCGGGGCAGGAAGAAAATTGCATAAAGATTTAGAGCGGCTATACAGATTTGTATGACCGCATCGGAGCCCAGCTGGGATCATTACCGGGTCTTCCTGCATGTGATGCGGGAGGGCTCGCTCTCCGCTGCGGCCCGCGCCCTGGGTCTGACGCAGCCGACCGTCGGGCGGCAGATCGATGCGCTGGAGGCGGCGGTCGGCGCGCCGCTCTTCCTGCGCTCCGCTTCCGGCCTGACGCCGACGCCCGCCGCTTTGTCGCTGGCGCCGCTCGCCGAGGAGATCGCCACACGAGCCGCAGCCTTCCTGCGCCAGGCGGAGGATGCTGCGGGCGAGATGGCCGGTCGCGTCCGGGTCACGGCCAGCGAGATCATGGCCGTTGAAGTCCTGCCATCGATCCTTGCTGAGATCGTCGAGCGTCATCCACGGCTCGTTGTCGAGTTATCCGTTTCGGACCGGGTCGAGGATCTGCTTCGCCACGAGGCAGATATTGCGGTCCGCATGGTCGCGCCGCAGCAGGAGGCGCTGGTCTCCCGGGCGCTCGGCTCGGTGGAAATCGGCCTCTTCGCCCATCGGCGCTATCTGGAGCGGCATGGGGTTCCGCAATCGGAGGCGGATCTGGCTCGGCACAGGATCATCGGCTTCGATCGCGAGACGGCTTTCATCCAGGCCATGCGGCGCCGTATTCCCGTGTTCGGCTCGATCGATTTCGCGCTCAGGACAGACAGTAACCTCGCGCAGCTCGCCGCCATCCGCGCTGGCTTCGGCATCGGCGGCTGCCAGGTGCGGCTCGCCGCACGCGACCCGGCGCTGGAGCGGGTGCTCAAAGCGGAGTTCGCATTCCTCTTGCCCGTTCATCTCGTGCTGCACGAGACCCAACGTGCCAATCCTCGCTGCCGTGCCGTCTATGATGCGCTGGCCGAGGGTTTGCTGGCCTATGGTGCCGGGCGCGCGGCCCGGGACTAGAACGAGGGGGTAGCCGCTTCCCTTGCGCCGAAACTCGATCAGCGGGAGGCACGCCCGCCCAGTGCCGGCACGCAGAAGAGGGCGGCCACGACCAGCGGCAGGCAGATCAGATAGGCGGTGCGGATGCCGGCCTGTTCTGCCACGAAGCCGAGCAGAGGCGGCGCCAGGAAGAAGATGATGAAGGTCACCTGGCCGAGGGCTGCGACGTTGATATGGGCGGCCCGGTCAGTGCGCTGCGCGGCGGCGGAAACGGCGAGCGGATAGACCGCGCTGCAGCCGGCGCCCATCATCGCAAAGCCCGTCAGCGCCATGGCGGGATGGAGCGAGAGCCAGACGGCGGCGATCCCGGCACAGGAGAGCAGCAGCAGGACGAACGCGACGGCGCGGCTGCCATAGCGGTCGACGATCGGGTCGGCAAAAAGACGGACCAGAGCCATGAAGAAGGTGAAGAGCGTCAGGCCCAGCCCGCCGATGAAGGGCGCCGACTGGTAGACGTCGCGCATGTAGATCGCCGACCAGTCGATGCCGGCGCCTTCGACGAGAAAGGCGGCGATGCCGATCAGGCAGAGCGGCAGAAGACCGAGGGTCGGGAAGGCGAAGGCCTCGGCTTTCGGCGCCTCGCTGCCTGGCGCCGCCGGTGTCGGCCTGAGGCCCGAAAGGACGATCAGACCGACCAGCAGGACGAGGACGAAGGCGCCGCCCGTATGGGCCTCGATCGACACGCCGGCCTGACGGATGAAGGAGGCGAGCAGGGCGGTCACGAAGAAGCCGAGGCTCCAGAAACCGTGCGCGCGGTTCATCACCGCCCGACCGGTCGCGGTCTCGATCCGTCCGAGTTCGACGTTGAGGTTGATCTCCAGCGCGCCCGCTAGGAGACCGGCCATGAAGAGCACGACGAAGACCATCGGCGCGTTCGGCATCCACGGCGCGAGCGCATAGCAGGCGGCGGTGCCGAGAATGGTGATGGAGGCGGTGACCCTCAAGCCCAGCCGCTCGATCAGCGGCGAGGAGACGGTGAGGGCGATCAGCGCGCCGATCGCCATGCCGATCAGCGTCAGGCCGAGCTCGGATTTCGTTACCCCGAGCGCCGTCTGCAGGTCCGGCATGCGCGCCAGAAGCGCGCCGAGGCTGACCGCGAACAGGAAGAAGCAGAGATACAATCTCTGATGCTGGGCCAGCCTCATGCGCTCTCGTTTCATGCGCGGCCGCGGCAGCGCGGCCTTTGTCTTACTTGCAGGCGGCGCAGAAGCGCTGAATGCGCTTGCACGCCTCTTCGAGCAGCTCTTCCGACGTGGCGTAGGAGATGCGGAAATTCGGGCCGAGGCCGAAGGCCGAGCCGTGGACCACCGCAACGCCTTCCGCTTCGAGTAGTTCCGAGACGAAGTCCTCATCGGTCTCGATCACCTTGCCGGAGGGTGCGGTCTTGCCGATCAGCCCCTTGCAGGAGGGATAGACGTAGAAGGCGCCCTCGGGCGAGGGGCATTCGATCCCGGTCGCCTGGTTGAGCATCGACACCACCAGATCGCGCCGGCCCTCAAAGATCTTCTTGTTTTCCGGAATGAAGTCCTGGGTGCCGTTCAGCGCCTCGACGGCCGCCCACTGGGCGATCGAGCAGGCGCCCGAGGTCTGCTGGCCCTGGATCATGTCCATTGCCTTGATCAGCGCGAGCGGACCGGCGGCATAGCCGATGCGCCAGCCGGTCATGGCATAGGCCTTGGAGACGCCGTTCATCGTCAGCGTGCGGTCGTAAAGGCCAGGCTCGACTTCGACCGGCGTGGCGAATGTGAAGTCGCCATAGGTCAGGTGCTCATACATGTCGTCGGTCAGCACCCAGACATGGCTGTGCTTCAAGAGCACGTCGGTCAGGGCCTTGAGTTCGGCATGGCTATAGGCGGCGCCGGACGGATTGGACGGCGAGTTGAAGATGAACCACTTGGTCTTCGGCGAGATCGCCTTGTCGAGATCCTCGGGCGTCAGCTTGAAATTATTGGCCTGGGTCGTTTCAACGAAGACCGGCGTGCCGCCGCAGAGCGCCACCATTTCCGGATAGGAAACCCAGTAGGGCGCGGGGATCACGACTTCGTCGCCAGGGTTCAGGGTCGCCATGAAGGCGTTGAACAGGATCTGCTTGCCGCCGGTGCCGACGATGGTCTGCGCTGCGGTATAGTCGAGATTGTTCTCGCGCTTGTACTTGCGCACGATCGCCTCGCGCAGCTCCGGAATGCCGGCGACGGGCGTGTATTTGGTTTCGCCGCGGTTGATGGCGTCGATGGCTGCCTGCTTGATATTGTCCGGCGTGTCGAAATCGGGCTCGCCGGCGCCGAGCCCGATGACGTCGCGGCCCTTGGCTTTCAGCTCACGCGCCTTCTGCGAGACGGCGATGGTGGCAGAGGGCTTCACACGGGAAAGGGCATCGGCAAGAAAGGCCATCGGAGCAAGATCCTGAACGGTTGCAGGCTGTCAAAGTGCAGTGGGGACCGGCATGGGTCTCGCAGCCTTGCGGAGGCTCATGCGCGCGCAGGGGCGCCATTGCCCGTGCGCTCCGCTGTATGTCGAAACTCGCCCCGCAATTCAAGCGGAAAGCCAGCACCTGCGGGCCTTCGACCCGGCCCATGACGCAAATTCAACAAAGCCATCACCGACACGAATGAAACGAGGCCGAATCGGGAACATCGCATGGCTTGCCGAGCGGGCGCCGGGCGGCTCACGCATTGTTTCCAATTTGTTAACAAGATCAATTGTTTCCCCATTCTCCCCCAGCCTCGCTTTTGCCACGGGAAAATGCGCCGACTGCCCCAATTTCGTCCTGATCAGGTCGATTTGTGCAGGTCTTCTTACAGCCTCCCGCCGTGCCCGCTTCGACGATGTCCCAAAGGTGTCCGATCATGCCGCCCATTCCCTCATCCCGCCCTTCTTCCTTCAGACGGCAGAGCGCGCTCGGCATGGCGGCGGCCCTTCTGCTTGCGGCGTCAGGCCCGGCTGCGGCGGCCGACCTGTCCGTGACCCGAAGCGATGAGACGGTCTTTCCGATCGGCATGCCGCCGGCCATGATCGAGGCGACGGACACCGGACAGCCACAGGCGCGCCTCTGGCGGGACGATGCCTCGACGCTTGCGCCGGATGCCATCTCGACCGGCGCGATCTCGACCAGTGCGATCATGGCGACGCCGCCACTCTTCCGCCTACCCGTTTCGCCCCTCTCGCTTGCCGCCGATCGGCATATCCTTGTTGGCCTCATGCTGCTCGCCGTCGCCGCCATGGCTTCGGTCAGCTTCGGGCTTTGGCGCTGGCAAGTCCGCGGTTTCCACCCGGCCGTCGAGGACGGCCTGCGGGGAGGGCGGTCGCATGCCGCGTAAGGTCGCCTCCCGTTCCGCCGCCGACCCGCACGCCGCTGAAACCCGCGAACATGGCGGCTTCCTCTCCAACCTCAATCCGCTCGAAACGCTGGTCATCGCTGCGATCATTCTCGTCGCGCTCGGCGGTGCCCTGCTGGTTGGCAAGGGGCTGATGCTGAAGAGCCGCATCGATTCCGCCTCCGGCACGACGCCACAGATGCTCGCGTTCCTCGATCGCTAAAGCCGATCCTCCTTCCGTCATCACCGCAGTTGCGTCCTCAGCCTCGTCTGCGAAGCGATCGGCGCGTGTTCCGCCTATCGCGGGGCAGAACGCGCCAGCGCTCCCAAGCACAGACGCAAGCATGGCTTGAACACTCAGCCGATAGAACAGCCGAGCGTTAAACTTGGCTTGCGAAGCACTGTGCAGCGCTGTCATGAGCAGCGCCAATACGCTTTTTTCGAGCCGCGGATTTGCGGTCGGACGCCCAAAATCTGGGCAGTGTTTGAAGCGAACGGATGTGGAATCAATGTCTTGTAGAGCGCTCTAATTTTTAGGCACATTCAGCTATTTGGGTAGATTCTGAACAAAACGAAAGCATGCACTGCTTTCAAGAAACTTTTGCTTGCCAATTCAAAATAAACGCAGCAAGCTTACTCCGTTCGGGCAATCTACGAACACGGGAAGACCTTCAATCGATGCGTGCTGGAGACGCAAAATTCTCCGGGTTGCCGGGTCGGCTCTGGCTCGCACGGTGGCAATAACGGGTTCCTTTCCTCGCACTCGAGACCTGCCTGCCGCACGCCCCTAGGGCAATACTTTCGTGATGCTGCCCGCCGCTTCCGGGCAGAGGAAAAAGGACCTGACGCATGGCCGAGACTGGCATTGTAAAATTCTTCAACACCGACAAGGGCTTCGGCTTTATCAAGCCGGACAATGGCGGCGCAGACATCTTCGTTCACATTTCTGCCGTGCAGGCTTCCGGCCTGAACGGGTTGACCGAGAACCAGAAGGTCAGCTTCGACACCGAGCCGGATCGTCGCGGCAAGGGCCCCAAGGCCGTTAACCTGCACGTTTCCGGCTGAGACAAGAGAACGGCCCGGAGAGCTGCTTGAACCCGGCAGCGTACTGGCGGGCCGTTCAGGCTGAGCGCTATCGACAATCCACGGACCCGGCCATCCGCCGGGTTTCTTGTTCAGTCTGCATTCAGTTTCATGCCGTTAGGATGCTGTTCATGATGAAGCGAGGTCGTTGCGCTTCTCGAATAGGGATCACCGCCATGAAGACATTCCTCAAAGCAGCTGTTCTTTCTCTCGCGACTTTGGCGACGGTCGCACCCGCGCTCTCGCCTGCCCATGCCGATGACTGGCGCCGGCGCCACTACCACCATGGCTATGACCGCGGCGACGGCCTTGCGCTCGGCGCCATTGGTCTCGCAACCGGCGTCGTGCTCGGCAGCGCGCTCGCCTCTCCGCCGCCGCCGCGCTATGGCGAACGCGTCTATATCGATCCTCCGGTCGATTACTACGAGCCGGCACCGGTCTATCGCCCGCGCCCCGTCGTGGTTCAGAGCTACGGCCTTCGTCCCTGGACGCCTGCCTGGTATGATTACTGCGAGCGCCGCTACCGCTCTTTCGACCCGCGCTCCGGTACCTTCGTCGGCTATGATGGCCGCGAATATTTCTGCCGCGCCGGCTGAGGCACCTCCAGTCTCTTGAAATGGCAAAGGCCACGCTCTGCCGAGCGTGGCCTTTCGTTTCGAGTCGATCGTCGTCCGGTCGGCTCTTACAGGCCGCGCAGGTAGGGATTGTTGCGGCGCTCCTCGCCGATCTGCCCGCCCGGCCCATGGCCGCAGATGAAGCCAAAATCGTCACCGAGCGGCAGGATCTTGGTGCGGATGCTGTCGAGAAGTTGCTGGTGATTGCCGCCCGGCAGATCGGTTCGCCCGATCGAGCCGTGGAAGAGCACATCGCCGAGGTGGGCGAACCGCTGGGCGTGATTGATGTAGACGACATGGCCCGGCGCATGGCCGGGGCAATGCAGCACGTCGAAGACATGCTCGCCGAAGCTCAGCTGGTCGCCATCGTCCAGCCATTGATCGGGCAGGACATTCTCGACCTTCATGGCGAGGCCAAAGCGCTCCGCCTGGGCTTCCAGCCGCTCGAGGAGCGGTAGGTCGTCCTTGTGCGGACCGATGATCTTCAGGCCAAGCGCCGTGCCGAGTTCCTTCGCGCCACCGGCATGGTCGATATGGCCATGGGTCAGCCAGATCGCCTGAAGCGTGATCCCATTCTCCCGCACAGTCTGCAGGATGACCTCGACATCGCCGCCCGGATCGACGACGACGCCTTCCTTGGTCTCTGCATCGAAGAGGATCGTGCAGTTCTGCTCGAAATGCGTCACGGGGATCACGCCCGCCTGCAACATGCCCATCGGCTTTCCTCATGTCCTTGAGAGAACGAATGAATGAGAGCGAGCTATAGGCGGTTGCTGCGGCGGCGAAAAGGGTACCTCAGCGCATTGCCGCGAGCTGCATGTCGCCGATCGCATAGGCTTCGATCGGCGCCGTTTCCAGGGCGGGGCGCAGCGGCATGTTCAGCGTGGTCATCAACAGGGCGAAGACGGCGAGCTTGGCACAGATGACGGTGATGACAACCGGGCGCAGCTGTTGCTCGGGGCTGAGCGACACTTTCGGCAGGTCGGCAACGAGCGAGGAATCAAAGTCGGCGGTATGCATGTGACGGGTCCTAGTCTGTTCGGCGGGTCAATGAAAAACCACCGGCTTTGGTTCCGAAAAACCGGTGCGGATCCTTGATAAGGCGCGGTGAGCGACGGGATGTGTGACCTTAGGAACACAGCACTGCGCCGCGGCCGCGGCCCCCCTCCCGTTCAACCGTGAGGCAGAACCCACGGCCTTTGCTCGCTCGCCTCTGGCAGAGGTGGAACAGACCGCGTAGAAAGACGATCAAGGGGCCGGCGCGCGACAGTGCGGACAGGCAAGTAACGGGGATTGGCGTGGCAGGGCAGGCAGGGGCGACAGAGGCGGCGAGGCGGGAGACCGAGGAGGCGATCGATTACGAGATGATCGAGCTTCTGTTCTTCGCCTATCGCGCCTTCACCTCCGATCCCGACGTCATTCTCGAGAAGCGCGGCTTCGGGCGGGCGCATCACCGCGTCCTGCATTTCGTCGACCGCGAGCCGGGCATGACGGTGGCCAACCTCTTGGAGACGCTGAAGATCACGAAGCAGAGCCTGGCGCGCGTGCTCAAGCAGCTGATCGATTCAGGCTATATTCGCCAGGTAGCGGGCCCGGAGGATCGGCGCCAGCGCAAGCTTTACGCCACACCCAAGGGCAGCGGCCTTGCCCGCGCCTTGGCCGAGCCGCAATCGCGCCGCATAGCCGAGGCGCTCGCCGCTGCGGGGCCGCAGGCGCGGCCAGTCATCTGCCGCTTCCTTGCCAGTCTCCGCCTCGGCGAGGACGAAGCGGCCGGCCGGGCGGACGAGAGCGCGGGAGAGGACGAGCATGACGAAGACGACGCGGATCGCTGACGATGCGGCGCATCTGCTGGTGGTGGATGATGACCGGCGCATCCGCGACCTGTTGAGCCGCTTCCTGGTTGATCAGGGGTTCCGCGTGACCATGGCCGCCGATGCCGCGGAAGCGCGGCGGCGGCTGGCCGGCATCGACTTCGATCTCTTGATCGTCGACGTGATGATGCCGGGCGAGACGGGCGTTTCGCTGACCCAGAGCCTGCGGCGCATCAAGAGCGTCCCGATCATCATGCTGACGGCACTCGCCGAGACCAATGCGCGCGTGGAGGGGCTGGAGGCCGGGGCGGATGATTATCTGCCGAAACCCTTCGACCCGCGCGAACTGGTGCTGCGCATCAACAATATTCTGAGGCGCAATGCGCCCGCCCAGGCGCCGAAGGTGGAGCAGGTGATCTTCGGACCCTTCACCTTTTCCGTCACCCGGCGCGAGCTGCGCCGCGGCCCGGAGCCGATCCGCCTGACCGACCGCGAACAGGAGATCATGATGCTCTTTTCGCAGCGCGCCGGCGAAACCATCCCCCGCCACGAATTTGTCGGCGACGATGCCGAGGTCGGCGAGCGGACGATTGACGTGCAGATCAACCGGCTGCGCCGGAAGATCGAGGATGACCCTTCCAACCCCGTCTGGCTGCAGACCGTACGCGGCATCGGCTATCGGCTGAGCGTCGATTAAGGAGAGGCGATGGCCGAATCCATGCTGCCCCCGCCCGGCCTGCCCAACGCCGCGGGCCCATCCGGTGAGCGTGTGCCGGAGCGGCGGCGAATCGGCGGCCGCCGGCCACGCACCGGCTTCGGCCGCTGGCTGCGTCGCCGCCTGCCGATGGGGCTTTATGCCCGCTCGCTGCTCATCGTCATCATCCCGATGGTGCTGCTGCAGTCGATCATCGCCTTCGTCTTCATGGAGCGCCACTGGCAGCTCGTCACGCAGCGCCTCTCCGCTGCCGTGACCTCGGATATCGCCGCGATCATCCAGCTGATCGACACCATGCCCGCCGATCAGGGTGCAACGATCGAGCGGATCGCCCGCGAGAAGCTGGGGCTGCGCATCGCAATCGAGCACAATGGCGAGTTGCCGCTGCCGACCCGCAAGCCCTTCTTCGACATTCTCTATCAGATCCTCAGCGACGAGATCGAGGACCAGATCGACCGGCCCTACTGGCTGGATACGATCTCCAGCCCGGACTATGTCGATATCCGCATCAAGATCGACGGCGATCGGGTCTTGAGGGTCTCCGCCCGGCGCAATCTCGCCTATGCTTCCAACACCCATATCTTCATCGTCTGGATGGTTGGCGCCTCGCTGGTGCTGCTGACCATCGCCATCCTCTTCCTGCGCGGCCAGATCCGCCCGATCCTGCAGCTGGCCCGTGCGGCGGAAAGTTTCGGCAAGGGGCAGAAGATCGACGATTTCTCGCCGCGCGGAGCGGAGGAGGTCCGTCGCGCAGGTCTTGCTTTCATTCAGATGCGCGAGCGCATTGAGCGGCAGATCGAACAGCGCACCACCATGCTTTCCGGCGTCAGCCACGATCTGCGCACCATTCTCACCCGCTTCAAGCTGCAGCTCGCGCTCGCCGGCGACAACCCGGATCTCGAGCCTCTGCAGCAGGATGTGAATGACATGCAGAGCATGCTCGAAGGCTATCTGGCCTTCGCCCGCGGCGAGGCGGAGGAGGATCTGGGCACGCTCAGCCTCTCCGACCTGATGATCCGCCTCACGGCCGAGGCGGAGCTGCATGGCAAGAGCCTGACCACGGTTGTGGAAGGGGAGGACGAGGTGCGGGTGCGCCCGAACGCCTTCACCCGTCTCGTCGTCAACCTGACCTCGAACGCCTATCGCTATGCCGACACGGTGCAGGTGGAGGCGCGCCACAGCCAGAAATGGCTGACGCTGACGGTGGACGATGACGGGCCGGGCATTCCGCAATCGGCGCGCGACGACGTCTTTAAGCCATTCTTCCGGCTGGATGAGGCGCGCAACCTCGATTCGAGCGGCACCGGCCTCGGCCTCTCGATCGCGCTCGACATCGCCCGAAGCCATGGCGGCCACCTGACGCTCGCCGACAGCCCGCTCGGCGGCCTGCGTGCCATCGCCCGCGTGCCGGCGTGAGCCTCGCCGCGAGATCGTCGTCGGCTGATCGCGTTGTCCGCCAGGTCATGAATGGCGGGATGCAGCCCCTCCACGCGCCATTTTCAAGATCTGCTCCGGTGAGCGATCGCTGATCCCGCTCGCAAGGCCTTCATTGATCAGGGACTGGACCTTGGCAACCGCGGCCGTCCTTGCCTGTTCTTTTTCGATCAGGGTGCAGACGTCATCGCTCATCGAGGCGCATTGTCCTTCGCCGATCTGATCGTCGAGCCAGGCTTGCAAAGGACGCGGACTGGAAATGACCACTGTCGGGATTAAGCACCTTGTTCGCTGCATTCCGTTCAACACGGCCTATGCGGCTCAGCGGGATGCTACATCAACTTCTGCCCATTCGCCACCGGCCGCTCCAGCGCGGCAAGCACGATCGCACCCGTCTCGTCGGTGAAGCCGAGGGTCAGGACTTCCGAGCGGACGGGCCCGATCTGGCGGGGGGGAAAGTTGACCACTGCCATGATCTGGCGGCCGACCAGAGTCTCCGGCGTGTAATGCGCGGTGATCTGGGCCGAGGATTTCTTCAGCCCGATCTCCGGGCCGAAGTCGATCAGCAGCTTGTAGGCCGGCTTGCGCGCTTCAGGGAAGACGGCAGCTTCGACGATCGTGCCGGTGCGGATATCGACCTTCTCGAAATCAGCGAAGGTGATTTCGGAGGCACTCTTGCTGTCGGTCATCGCTTTACCCTGCCAGTTCGCTGGCACGCGTCTTGGCGGCGGCGATGGCGCGGTCGAAGAGCGGCTGCATCCCGGCCTCCGCCATCAGAACCTCCAGAGCTGCCGCCGTCGTTCCGCCGGGGGAGGTGACGTTGCGGCGCAGCGTGGCGGCGTCATCGGGGGACTGGTGAAGCAATTCACCAGCCCCCGCGACGGTTTCCCGTGCGAGACGCATGGCGAGGTCCGCCTGAAGACCGGCCTTGCGGCCGGCTTCCGCCATGCATTCGACGAGATAGAAAACATAGGCCGGCCCGCTGCCGGAGAGCGCGGTCACCGCGTCGATCTCGGCCTCGCTCTCCACCCATTCAACGGGGCCGGAGACCTGCAGCAGCGCATGAACCGAGGACTTCTGCTCCGGCGTGACGCGCGCATTGGCGAAGGCACCGGTGACGCCGCGGCCGATCATGGCGGGGGTATTGGGCATGGCCCGCACCATGGCGGCAGGCCCGAGATGGTGCTCGAGCGTGGCGAGCGTCTTGCCGGCCGCCACCGAGACCACCACCGTACCCGGACCGACCAGCCGCTTCAGTGGCGGCAGAACGCTGTCGATCAGCTGCGGCTTGACGGCAAGAAAGAGTACGCCGGCCGTGACTCCCTCGGGTGCAGCCGTGAGATGCGCAGCACCCTTCTCGGCGATCAGGGTGGCCAGCGCTTCGCGCGGACCGGGATCGATCACGAGAATATCCGCGCCCGGCAGGCCGCTCTTCAACCAGCCCGCCAGCATGGCGCCGCCCATATTGCCGGCGCCGATGAGAACGAGGGGGGTTGAACCGGTCGTTGCGCCCATGCGGCTCATGCCTCGCCGACAGTTTCGAACAGGGCAGCTTCGACTGCGGCTTCGGCCGCCATGCCCGACCAGACGACGAACTGGAAGGCCTGGAAATAGCTCTCGCAGGCATCGAGTGCGCTGGAGAGCAGCACCTCCACCTGGCGGTTGGTCGGCTCCGCACCGCCGGAGAGCAGCAGCGACTGGCGGAAGATCACCACGTCTTCCTGCCGCCACAGATCGAAATGGCCCATCAGGACCTGGCCATTGATGTGGGAGAGCAGGCGGATCGCCTCGTTGGCGCGGCTGTCCGGAATTTTCATGTCGAAGGCGCAGGAGAGATGCAGCGCCTCGAACTCCTCCATCCAAGCGAAGGAGACGTGATAGTCGGCGCAGCGCCCTTCCACCGTCATCGCAATCTCGTCCTCACCCGAGCGCTCGAAGCTCCAGTCATTATTGGCAGCTACGAACTCGATCATGTCGACCGGGTTTGATTGACGTTGCAGTTCCAGTTCCATCAAGCTCATGCTTCACCTTGCTGGCATCGCTCCGGGCAGCAGAACGTCGCCCGCGCAAGACAGCGGGACCGACGCAGGACGCAACACACCGGAAGAGACACGGGGTCGATGAGATCGGAGGAGCAGCTCTGGCCTGGAGCGGTCACCCGCTTTCGGCCTTTGCGATCCGTTCCGAATCATCTTGTAAAATCAGTCTATAACGCGCGACTCGTGAGACCAGCCCTGAAGCGTAAAAAACCGGTGGAGGGGCGGTTGTATGCTTTGGAAAATGATTCAGCGGGAGTCGATAAACGATTCAGCAATCAGGGTTTTTCGAACCTGTCCACAGGGGCAAAATTGTTAAAAATTTCTGACTCAAAATATGGCCCGGAAGAGCGGAAACGGGAGCCATCGCAGCTTCCCTGATTCACCGGTTCAGGCAAGACAATCAGGGATTGCGCCGCGTCGATCCGGTCTGGAGAAGGAGACGCCTCAGCCGGCGACTGGACGTCCCGCAAAGAGCGCTTCGTAAACCTCAGAGAGGGCGGCCGCCTCACGCTCGATGGCGAAGTGGGCGCGGACATGGTCAAGGCCCCTTTCGCCATGGAGCTCGGCCCGCGCCGGATCGGCAAGATAGGGTTCGATCGCCCGGGTGAGGGCGTCGCCGTCGCCGGCCGGCACCACGGCGCCGGTCTCGCCCTCGAGGATCATCTCCGCATAGGCGCCGGCATCGGACGCGACCACGGCCGTCTGCGAGGCCATGGCTTCGAGCGGCGTCAATCCGAAGCCCTCGTTACGGGACGGGGCGACATAGAGCGACAGCCGGCGATACCATGGCCGCACATCCTCGACCTCACCCAGAAACAGGATGCGTTCCGCAAGACCAGCGGCAGCGATCTTGCCCTTCAGAGCGTCGCCAAAGACCGTATGCTCCGGGGTGATCCGGCCGCAGAGGATCGCCGTCCAGTCTGGATAGCGCGGAAGCAGGGCGATCATCGCATCGACGAAGAGGTCGGTGCCCTTCTGGTGGCGGATCCGGCCGAAACAGCCGATCAGGTGGCGGCCGGGCAGGCCGGTCGCGGCCATCTCATCCTCCGGCGAGGCGGGTGGATGGAAGCGGGCGAGATCGATGCCGTGGCGGATGACTCGGTGTGGCACTTCGAGGAATGAGCCGGAGCGGGCCGAGGTGGCGACGACGCCATCCATGCGGCCAATCAGAAAGCGCGTCCAGGCAGAATGGCGGCGCTGGGCGGCGGAGGTGAAGAGCAAGGTCAGCTTCATGCGCAACAGGTCGCGCATCAGGATGCCGGGCAGCATCTCGATATTGCGGCGCGCATGCCAGATGCGGCCGGCGCGCCGGCGCGGCGGGCTCCACAGGCCAAGCAGTGCCGTCAGCGGCAGGTGCGGGAGAAAGGCGGGCAGCCCGGGGCCGATGGTCGCGACCCTGTCGCCATGGCGGCGCTGGGCCGGCACGAGCTGGATGATCGACGAGGTGACGCCGGACAGGCGCCGCTTGAAATGCGGCGCAAGGATCTCGGTGTCGCCAAGCGTCTCCATGGTGCTGATCGGGCAGTCCGTCATTGAGGGAGAGGGCGGAGAGGGGTGGAGGCAGGCGGGGGCGGAACAGCTCGCAGGCGCGCGGAGGCAGCGGCTGTTCCGCAAGGATGACAAGGGCCGGCGGCGCCGGCCGCTTACTCAGCCCCAGTTGATCGCCAGGATCTCGTAGGCCTTGGAGCCGCCGGGGGCCACGACCTCGATGGAATCGCCGACTTCCTTGCCGATCAGCGCTCGGGCGATCGGGGAGGAGATGGAGATCCGCCCGGCCTTCACATCGGCTTCTTGATCGCCGACGATCTGGTAGGTCTTGTTCTCGTCCGTGTCCTCGTCCACCAGCTTGACGGTGGCGCCGAACTTGATCTTCGATCCCGACATCTTCGACAGATCGATCACCTCGGCCCGCGCGACGAAATCCTCGAGCTCGCCGATCCGGCCTTCATTATGGCTCTGCGCTTCCTTGGCGGCATGATATTCGGCATTTTCCGAAAGGTCGCCATGGGCGCGCGCTTCGGCGATCGCCTCGATGATGCGCGGACGTTCTTCCTGCTGGCGCCAGCGAAGCTCTTCCTGCAGCTTCACGAACCCATTCGCAGTCATCGGTACTTTTTCGACCATTCTCAAAGTCCTTCAACGGTGCGCGCCGGGCCCGGGCAGCTCTGCTGCCGCGATGGGCCTAAGGAGCCCGGCGCAAAAGAAAACAGGCCCCGGAGCGGAAACTCCGGAACCATCCAGCGTCCTGCCTTCAAACTCGCTGAGCCCGATCCAGGGATCGGTTCCGGCGATGCCTCCGGCCCGACGACCCTGCGGCGTCCCGGCTGAGTGGCGGGGAGGGCTGCAACGCAGGGCGATAGATATAGCAGAGATCGCAGCCGGGAAGCCAGATTTTTCGCGTGGCGCTTGTCACATCCCAATGGGCAGTACGGGAAGCGCTGGCGGCCATGGTGGCGCAAGGGGAACCAAGGCGGCGGATCAGCCGTTGGCCAGCGCAAGAAGGAGAACCCGGATGGACCCAATGTCGCCTGAAACGATCGACGCCCGCCTCAACGCCTACCGCCGCCTGTTTATTGGCCTTTTCACCCATCTTGCCGAGCGCGAGGACGGGCGCACCCTCATTTCCGCCATCCTCGCCGACACGGAGACTGTGGCCGATCATGAGGAGGATCCGGGCGTGCTTCCCGATGTCGGTTTCGCCGAACAGGAGATCGCCAATGAGGAAATCCAGTCGGTGCTCAAGGCGGCGCTGACCCGAGCCGAAGCCCGCGCCGCCAGCCGCGGCCAGACCGGTCCCTGATTGCCGGTTCCTTCGAGAGGAGATTCACATGACAGACAATTCCCATTTCCCACCTTCGGCGAATGACCGAGCCGAGGCGCCGGTGCTTCGTCTCTATCGGCAGGTGCCGGTCGCTCGGGCGGAAGATCCGCGCTGGGACAAGGCCGAGAACCAGGGCGAAATCCTGGTTCGGGCGGAATCGCCGGCGGACGCCCGGCTCGTGGCCTCGGAGGCCGAACTCGACTTCACCGAGATCGACGCCAAGCCCGCCGAGGGCACCGACACGCGCATGGCCAGCGTGTTTCGCGACGAGAAGCTCTATACGGTGATCGAAGTGGAGGAGGCCGGCCATGCCGAGACGGGTCCGCGCGGTGTCGTGGAAGGCACCGTGTCCGTCGGCACGATCCGGCCGACGCAGGTTTGAGGACGGCAGGGCCCTTGGGCCCATGCGAGGCGGCGCCGGCGCGCCGCCTCAAGAGTCCGGGCCGATCCGCATCTTGCCGAGATGATCCGGAAACTTGGCGTCGGGAATGGACGTCGAGATCAGCGCATTGGCCTCCGCGCGGCCGATCAGGGACCGCAGATCATTGATGATCTTGGCGCGATCGGTCGTCGTCAGAGGAGAACTGGCACCGACGGCGGTCAATTTTCCTGCCTGCCATTGATCGAAACCACCATGCCACTTCAATGAAAGCGCATTCAAGTAGGCGTCCAAGGTCTTGTAAAGACTGAGGAGACGGTGCCAGCGGTGCTCGTCGAAACTAAAATTGGAGCTGGTGAAAAGCTCGCCCGCCTGGGCCCCGAACCCCATGAGCGCTTCGGACTGAGCAGATCCCATGGACAGGTTCAATCCGCCCTCACCGTCCTTGAGATAGATACGGGCAATGCGGTCACGCTGGCCCTCGAGCTCGGAGAGCAGCTGATCCTGCCAGTCGGTCGCAGCGCCCAGGATCTGCCAGCCGAATTGCTTGAGGGACTGGATTTCTTCCACCGGAACACCCGTGCCCTCCACCTTGCCCGTCTGCAGAACGGCGCGCTGCGTCGCGTTGCTTGTCGCCGCCAAGCGGCCGAGGCTGAGCGCGAAGGTCGGCCGGCTCGGCAGCGGTGCATCGAAGAGGTGGATCGGGAAATTGCTGCTGATGCCGCCATCCGAAAACAGCGCCTTGCGCAACGGTGCCGGATGATCGGCCTGAACGGCGGCAGCCTCGGGCGCGGCCGGCTGGGAATCCTCCATTTCGAGCGGGACGGCGGTAAAAAGCAGCGGATAGCTGAGACTCATGCGCACCGCCACCACCACCGGCAGCGCGTCCTCGTCCGGGAAGGAGAAACGGTCCTCGCCATCCGGCTCGCCGACCTTGCCGATCATGAAGTCGAGGACGTGGTGTGGAAACAGCGCGCGCCATTCGCTCCTCAAAAACCGCGCCTTGAGGCCGAGAGCCGGCAAGGTGTGTGGCCGGCGCATCGACAGGTTGGTGGTGACCATCTGCAGGCGGATCGGGTCGGCCCCGACCTGACGCAGGTCACCGAAGGTGAGGGGTGTCGGGTGGTTCGGGTCGCCGAAAGCGATGTGCTGGAGGGCGCGGTGAATCCAGTCCGTCAAGGCTGGCGCCGTGCTGCCTGGCTGGGTCTTGCCGGTGCAGAAGCCGAAATGCGTTGCTGGCAGGCGCTTGAAAGCACGGTAGAGCGGCCAGCCCATCCTCCATCCCAGCCAGCCGATCGGCGTCAGAAGCAAGCCAAGCAGGCCGCCCATGACTGCTCCGAGCACCGCGCCCGATCGGTTGGCGCCGCTAAGGTTGAGCAGGTACCAAGCGCCGAGACCACCGATGATGAGACCGACGAGGGCCAGCAGCAGCAGCGGCAGCCACTTCCACGACCGGAGCCGGGCGACGAGGCCGGTGCTGGACTTGGCGGGGAGGATAAAGGACGCCAGCTGCTTGGCCGCTGGTGCCACATCCGGGCTCGGCTGGAACAGGGTCGAAAGGCAGTTCGGCAGGTCTCGGGCATAGTCCTGCAGCGTGACGAAGGCCTCCGGCCGCCCGGACTGGCGCCCATATTCAGCAGCCGCCGCGAAGGCGGCAGCGATCGCGCCGGCCGAGGTGCCGCCGATCGAGCGGAAGCGGTAGCGCGTCGCGATCTTCAGGATGGCGAAGGGATAGACCAGGCCGGAGGTAATCCCGCCCTGCATGATCATGTCGCAGTCCTGCGCGGGATCGAGGATGAAGGACGCCCGGCTATAGGTGGGAAGCGCCGTCTCCCCAGCATCTCCAGCTGCAGCACCACCCATCGCAGACCCCTCCACGTTGCAGGATCAAGGTAACGCTGTATTAGGGTGTTCCGCAATGCAGAATTTCATGCGGTGCAGCAAAATCATGGGCGATGTGGTCCCGTCGGGCAGAAGGGGACAAGCGAGATAAGGGATTCGTCGCAACTGACGTCACGCAACTTTCAGTATCGAGGGCGAGAGATGCTTGGTCGCATCAAGGACTCCCATGCCCGCAATGCGGCCAGCCTCGTCATAATCCAGCACAATGTCCTCGGCGACCTCTGCACTCTCGATCACAGCTTCGCTCGAAAACCGGATAGAGGCGGCATAAACGGAAGGATCATATTCAACGATCGGGTTCATGCCAGCAGCCTCGCATTTCGGTCAATGAAGGCCGAGATCCCATGAATCTCCGCGGCACTTTCAACACAAGCAATGCGCAGCACTCGCCCACCCTAGGCTGGAGTAGCTTTGAACCTTCGCTCCACTTGCGGATCCCGCTTGTCTGGCTCTCTCCAATCAGGATGCCTGATCGTGGACACGACCCATTCCAATTCGAGTTAGCGCTGGTCAATAACGGTCAGCGCATGTTTGGGATAAGTGATCCTTTTCAGCATCTTCTCAGAAATAGCTCTGCAGCGGCCGCACCTCGAGATTGCCGGCCTTCAGCGCCTTGATCGCCGCGGCGGCAGCTTCGGCGCCGGCCATGGTGGTATAGTAGGGCACCTTCTGCATCAGCGTGGCGCGGCGGAGCGACTTGGAGTCGGAGATCGCCTTGTTGCTATCGGTCGTGTTGATGACGAGCTGGACCTGGCGGTTGCGGATCGCATCCTCGATATGCGGCCGGCCCTCTTGCACCTTGTTGATCTTGGTGGCGGTGAGGCCATTTTCCTCGAGGTAGCGGGCGGTACCGCCGGTTGCCAGAATCTTGAAGCCCGACTCGACCAGCAGGCGGACGGCGGGCAGAACCCGCGTCTTGTCCTCGTCGCGCACCGAGACGAAGACCGTGCCCTCGCGCGGCAGATCGACGCCAGCGCCGAGCTGCGCCTTGGCGAAGGCAAGCGCAAAATCGGTATCGAGCCCGATGACCTCGCCGGTGGAGCGCATTTCCGGCCCGAGCAGGATGTCGACGCCGGGGAAACGCGCGAAGGGGAAAACCGCCTCCTTGACGGCAATGTGCTTCAGCGCACGGGGATCGGGCTTTTCGCCATAGGCCGCGAACGCGGCCTCCAGCGTCTCGCCGGCCATGACGCGCGCGGCGATCTTGGCGATCGGCGCGCCAATGGTCTTGGCGACGAAGGGCACGGTGCGCGAAGCGCGCGGATTGACCTCCAGCACATAGACCGTGCCGTCCTTGATCGCGAACTGCACGTTCATCAGGCCACCGACCTTCAGCGCCTTGGCCATGGCCTTCGCCTGGCGCTCCAGCTCGTTGAGCAGCTCTTCCGACAGCGTGCGCGGCGGCAGCGAGCAGGCGCTGTCGCCCGAATGGATACCGGCCTCCTCGATATGTTCCATGATGCCGGCGACATAGACGTCCGAACCATCAGCAAGGCAGTCGACATCCACCTCGATCGCATTGGTGAGATAGCTGTCGAAGAGCAGCGGGTTCTTGCCGAGCAGCGTGTTGATCTGCCCCGTCTTGTCGTTCGGATAGCGCTGCTTGATATCTTCCGGCACCAGTTCCGGCACGGTGTCGAGCAGGTAACTCTGCAGCATGCCTTCCGAATGGATGATCTGCATCGCCCGGCCGCCAAGCACATAGGAGGGGCGCACGACCAGCGGGAAGCCGATCTCGGAGGCGACGAGGCGCGCCTGCTCGACCGAATAGGCGATGCTATTGTTCGGCTGGTTCAGATCAAGCTTCATCAGAAGCTTCTGGAACCGGTCGCGGTCTTCGGCAAGGTCGATCGCATCTGGCGCGGTGCCGAGGATCGGGATGCCGTTCTTCTCCAGCGCTTCGGCGAGCTTCAATGGCGTCTGGCCGCCGAACTGGACGATGACGCCGACCACTTCGCCCTTTTCCTGCTCGGCCTTCAAAATCTCGATGACATCCTCGGCCGTCAGCGGCTCGAAATAGAGCCGGTCGGAGGTGTCGTAGTCGGTCGAGACCGTCTCCGGATTGCAATTGATCATGATCGCTTCGAAACCGGCATCCTTCAGCGCGAAGGCGGCGTGGCAGCAGCAGTAGTCGAACTCGATGCCCTGGCCGATGCGGTTCGGGCCGCCGCCGAGGATCACCACCTTCTTGCGGTCGGAGATCTCGGCTTCCGAGCGGGCCTGGCCGACGAAGGGTGTCTCGTAGGTCGAATACATATAGGCGGTGGGGGAGGCGAATTCGGCGGCGCAGGTGTCGATGCGCTTGAAGACCGGGCGCACGTCGAGGCTGTTGCGGAGCTCCGCCACTTCCTTCGGCCGCTTGCCGGACAGCGTCGCGAGCCGCGCATCCGAGAAGCCCATGGCTTTCAGCATGCGCAGGTTCTTGGCGTCCTGCGGCAGGCCGTGCTCGCGGATGCGGGCCTCCATGTCGACGATCGCCTTCAGCTGGGCGATGAACCAGGGGTCGATCTTGCAGCCATCATGCACATCGGCTTCCGACATGCCGAGCCGCAGGGCCTGGGCGACCATGCGCAGGCGGTCCGGCGTCGGCCGGCTGATCGCGGCCCGGACGGCGCCACGCGACCCTTCGCCGTCGTTGAGGCCGGGGATCTCGATCTCGTCAAGGCCGGTCAAGCCGGTCTCGAGCCCGCGCAGCGCCTTCTGCAGCGACTCGGCGAAGGTCCGGCCGATCGCCATGACCTCACCGACCGATTTCATCGCCGTCGTCAGCACCGGCGAGGCGCCGGGGAATTTTTCGAAGGCGAAGCGCGGGATCTTGGTGACAACATAGTCGATCGAGGGCTCGAAGGAGGCGGGTGTCGCGCCGCCGGTAATGTCGTTGTCGAGCTCGTCCAGCGTGTAGCCGACGGCGAGCTTGGCAGCGACCTTGGCAATCGGGAAACCGGTGGCCTTGGAGGCAAGCGCAGACGAGCGCGAAACGCGCGGGTTCATTTCAATAACGACCAGCCGGCCATCCTTGGGGTTGACGGCGAACTGCACGTTCGAGCCGCCGGTCTCCACCCCGATCTCGCGCAGCACCGCGATCGAGGCGTTGCGCATGATCTGGTATTCCTTGTCCGTCAGCGTCAGCGCGGGAGCGACGGTGATCGAATCGCCCGTATGGACGCCCATCGGATCGATGTTCTCGATCGAGCAGATGATGATGCAATTGTCCGCCGTGTCGCGAACGACCTCCATCTCATACTCCTTCCAGCCGAGCACCGATTCCTCGATCAGCACTTCGGTGGTCGGCGAGGCATCGAGGCCGCCGGAGACGATCTCGAAGAATTCCGAACGATTATAGGCAATGCCGCCGCCGGTGCCGCCGAGCGTGAAGGAAGGACGGATGATGGCCGGCAGGCCGACATGGTCGAGCGCCTGAGCGGCGATCGCCATGGCATGGCTCATATAGCGCTGCTTGCGGTCGGTCTCGCCGAGGTTCCACTGATTTTCCAGCGCATCGAGCGCGGTGTCGAGCGCATCGCCCGATAGGCTGTCCTTCAGCTTCTGGCGCTCGACCTCATGGCTCTTGCGGTCGGCATCCTTGATGTCGGTGGCGTTGGCCAGCATGGAGCGGGGGGTTTCGAGGCCGATGCGTGCCATGGCCTCGCGAAACAGCGCCCGGTCTTCCGCCATGTCGATCGCCGCGGGCTTCGCGCCGATCATCTCGACATTGTAGCGATCGAGAACGCCCATGCGCTTCAGGGAGAGCGCGGTGTTGAGCGCGGTCTGGCCGCCCATGGTCGGCAGCAGCGCGTCGGGGCGCTCCTTGGCGATGATCTTCGCCACCACTTCCGGGGTGATCGGCTCCACATAGGTCGCATCGGCGAGGCCGGGATCGGTCATGATCGTCGCCGGATTGGAATTGACCAGGATGACCCGGTAGCCTTCCTCGCGCAGCGCCTTGCAGGCCTGGGTGCCGGAATAATCGAACTCGCATGCCTGGCCGATGACGATCGGTCCCGCGCCGATGATGAGGATGGACTTGATGTCTTGGCGCTTGGGCATGGGTTCACTTCCGCTAATCACTCTGCACGGAAAACCGGCCCCGACGGTGTGGTCCGTCGGCCGGTGGCGCAGTCTCGGCTGTTTCAGGCTAGAAGCGGCTTATAGGGAAAGTGGATCGGGAGGAAAACCCCTTATCTCAAGGTCGCCGGAGAAATCTGGGGAGAGGGTTGGGACCGCTCCGTCGGGGCGCGGAAAGCACGGTGCCGCAACAGCTTTTGCGAGAATGAGCGTGCTGCTCGCCTGACGAGTGGGAACGTCGGAAGCGACGATCGGCTTCCTCGCGTGATTGGCCGTTTCGCCGACGTTCGATCGGTTGCAGCCGTGAAAGGGAATGCTAATGTAAGAAGGCTTGTCAACCGTCGGAATATTGTGTGCATGACGCTGGAGCCGCTGCTTTCCGCCCCGCCGGTCGTTCTGGCCCATGTCCTGACCGTCATTCCCGCTGCCCTTCTCGGTGCCCTGTTGATGGCGGGGCGCAAGGGCACGCGCTGGCACAAGCGCGGCGGGCGGGTCTGGATCGGCCTGATGGCGACGACGGCGCTGCTCAGCTTCTTCATCCATGACAGGCCCGGCGTCCTGTTCGGCTTCAGCCCCATCCATCTTCTCTCCGTCCTGACGCTGTCCGCCTGCTGGCAGGCCGTTTCCGCGGCCCGGCGGGGCGATATCCGCCGCCATCGGACGCAGGTGCGCATTCTCTATGCGGCGGCCATCCTCGGCGCCGGTCTCTTCACCCTTGCGCCCGGACGGCGCATGCATGCCGTGCTCTTTTCAGGGCCGCCGCAGCCTGCCGCCCTGATCACGCTCCTCGTCGCCGCGGTCGTCTTTGCGCTGCTGCTGTTCCGCCTGGCGGAGCGCCGGGCCCGCGTCCGGTAAGCCGACGCCTAGACGTCTGCTTCAAAGCCGGTTGTCTTCCGTCACTCTCTGCTTCAGTTCGCTCAGGGATACATTTGCGTGATCGGCGCGTTATATCGCCGCGCAACACGCTCATGCACCTTGAACCCGGGAGTGAACCAGCATGGAATGGAGAGGCCGTCGCCAGTCGAGCAATGTGGAGGATCGCAGCGGGCAGGGACCCGTGCGCGGCGGTTTCGGGCGTGGCGGGCCGATCCGCCTTCCGATGGGAACCGGCCGCGGCGGCGGCTTGAGCATCGGCACGATCATCTTCCTCGTCGTCATCTATTTCGTCTTCCGCGCCATGGGCATCGATCTGATGCAGGTGCTGGATGGCGGCGGCGTCGCACCCGCCGGCTATGAGCAGAGCCAGCAGGCCGATACGCCGGAACAGGGCGAGACCAAGGCGTTCATCCGCACCGTGCTTGCCGAAACCGAAGACACCTGGAACGGCATCTTCCAGGCCAATGGCCAGACTTATCGCGAGCCGACGCTGGTCTTCTTCACCGGCGCCGTCCAGTCCGCCTGCGGCCAGGCGTCCGCTGCCTCCGGACCCTTCTACTGCCCAGGCGACCAGAAGGTCTATCTGGATACTACCTTCTTCGACGAACTGTCGCAGCGCTTCGGCGCGTCCGGCGATTTCGCTCAGGCCTATGTCGTTGCTCATGAGGTCGGGCACCATGTGCAGAACCTGCTCGGCACGCTGCCGGCCGTTACCGAACAGCGCCAGGGCGCAAGCGAAGCAGATTCGAACGCACTGTCCGTGCGCACCGAGCTACAGGCCGATTGCTATGCCGGCATCTGGGGTAAATACACCCAGCAGAAGGGCCTGCTCGAACAGGGCGATCTCGAAGAAGCGCTGAACGCCGCAACCCAGATCGGCGACGACACGCTGCAAAAGCGCACCCAGGGCTATGTCGTGCCGGAAAGCTTTAACCACGGCACCTCGCAGCAGCGCGCCACCTGGTTCAAGCGCGGCTTCGACAGCGGGCAACTTTCCGCCTGCGATACGTTCAACAATCCTGTCTAATCCGAGGAGGGGGCGTTCGCGCCCCCTTTCTGTCGCCGGCCTGTCATCGCCTCGCGCTAATCAAGACGCCAGTCCACTGGCCGAAGGAGCGCCCCATGGCTGAGCGTCCGAATACCGTATCTCCAGCAATCCGCGACATCATCGCCACCCGCGCGTCCCGGCGCGATATTTTGAAGGCTTCGGCCGCGGGGCTGGCCGGCCTCGCAGGCTCAGGCTTCGTCGGGTCGCTTTTTGCCGGCGAGAGTTTTGCGGCCTCCGCCGCTTCGACGCTCGGCTTCACCGAGCTCAAGCGTGTCTATGACAAGGACATGGCCGTCGCGCCGGGCTACCGCGCCGATGTCGTCGCCCGCTGGGGCGATCCGCTCACCGCCGGCGCCGTTGCCTTTGACGGGACGGTGCCGACCGCCTCCGAACAGGAGCGCCGCTTCGGCTATAATTGCGACTACATCGCCTTCATGCCGCTGCCCAAGGGTTCGGGGCGCTCGGACCACGGGCTACTCTGCGTCAACAATGAATATATCTCCCCCAACGTCATCTTCCCCGGCATGACCGAGGACGATGCAGGTTCGCGGATGACGGCCGAGCAGGTCGCCTTCGGCATGGCGGCCATGGGCCACTCGATCCTCGAGGTCAAGTTCGAGGGCGGACGCTGGACGGCCGTGGCCGACAGCCCGCTTAACCGTCGGCTGACGCTCGAGACCGAGATGCGGCTGTCGGGTCCGGTTGCGGGTCATGATCTCGTCAAGACCAAGGCGGATCCGGAAGGGCGCCTCGTCAAGGGCACGAACTACAATTGCGGCGGCGGCGTCACGCCCTGGGGCACAGTGCTGACCTGCGAGGAGGGCGCCTCCGACACCTTCGGTGGCAAGCCGGATGGTTCGCCGATCGCCGCCGTCCTCGAGCGCTACGGCTTCGACGGCTCCGACATCTACGGCCGCGCCCGTTTCCACGACCGTTTTGACATGAGCAAGGAGCCGAACGAGCCGAACCGCTTCGACTGGGTGGTCGAGATCGATCCCTATGATCCCACCTCGACCCCGGTGAAGCGCACCGCGCTCGGGCGAATGAGCCATGAAGCCTCGACCGTCGTGCTCAACAAGGACGGCCGGGTGGTCGTCTATATGGGGGACGACGACTATTTCGAATATACCTATCGCTTCGTCAGTGCGGGTGTCTTCGATCCCGCCAAGCCGGAAACCGGGCGGGACATCCTCGATGCCGGCACGCTCTCCGTCGCCCGCTTCGACGCCGACGGGACGCTGCACTGGCTGCCGCTCGAGCACGGGCAGGGGCCGCTGACTGCAGAGAACGGCTTCGGCTCGCAGGCCGAGGTTCTGCTGAAAACCCGCCTGGCGGCTGATGCCGTCGGTGCGACGCCGATGGACCGGCCTGAGGATATGGAGACCAATCCGGTGACCGGCCGCGTCTATGCGGTGATGACCAAGAACAAAAAGCGGGAACAGGACAAGCTGAACCCGGCCAATACAAGGCCCGAGAATCTGTGGGGCCATATCGTCGAGCTCATCCCGCCCGGCGGACGCGGCAATGAGGCCGACCACACGGCCGAGGTCTATCAATGGGATCTCTTCGTGCTTGCCGGAAACCCGGGCGATCCCGCGACCAAGGCGAGCTTCCATCCGGAGACATCGGAAAACGGCTGGTTCGTCTGTCCCGACAATATTACCTTCGACCCCGCAGGACGGCTTTGGGTCGCGACGGATGGAGCCAATGATTTCGGCCTTCCGGACGGGATCTACGGCATCGACACGGAAGGTCCGGCGCGCGGCCTGCCGAAGCTGCTCTTCACCTGCCCGGCCGGGGCGGAGGCGACGGGCCCCTGCTTCACGCCCGATGGCCGGACGCTCTTCGTCTCCGTTCAGCATCCCGCCGAAGATGCCGAGACGCTCGACAAGGTGGAGACGCTGTGGCCGGACTTTTCCGGAACGCTGCCCCGCCCCTCGGTGGTCGCCATCCAGAAGCTGACCGAGGGCGCCGTCGGCGCCTGACGATCGCCCGCGCCTTGACGATCGGCCGGTGCCGGAGAGAAGCGGCGCCGGCTCCCATTTGTCGCATCGCGGCTCCTCTTGTAAGAACGGCGGGTGTGGCGAAGAGGGAGGACGGAATGACGACGATCGAACCGGCGGCGGCGCGGCGGGGGCTGTTCCTTGTCTTCATGATCCTCTTTCTCGACATCATGGGGATTGCCATCATCATGCCGGTTCTGCCGAGCTTCCTGGCAGAGCTGACCGGGGATTCGCTGAGCGATGCGGCGATCGACGGCGGCTGGTTGCTTTTCGTCTATTCGGCCATGCAATTTCTCTTCGCGCCGTTGATCGGCAATCTCTCGGATCGGTTCGGCCGCAGGCCGATCCTGCTTGCCTCGATCCTGACCTTTGCGATCGACAACCTGATCTGCGCGCTGGCGACCAGCTATGCGATGCTGTTCATCGGCCGCATCCTCGCCGGTATTTCCGGTGCGAGCTTTTCCACCGCCTCCGCCTTCATCGCCGACGTTTCCGACGACAGCAACCGAGCCCGTAATTTCGGGCTGATCGGCATTGCCTTCGGCACGGGCTTTGCGCTGGGGCCGGTGATCGGCGGGCTGCTCGGCGAATTTGGGCCGCGCGTTCCCTTCTTTGGCGCAGCGCTGCTCTCCTTCGTCAACTTCGTCATCGCTCTGTTTCTGTTGCCGGAAACCCTGCCGAAGAGCCTGCGTCGCCCGTTCGAATGGCGCCGGGCCAATCCGCTCGGCGCGCTCCGGCAGATGCGCCACTATAAGGGCATTGGCCCGGTACTCCTCGTCTTCTTCCTCTACTGGCAGGCCCATGCCGTCTATCCGGCCGTCTGGTCCTTCGTCTCCGCCCTGCGCTTCGGTTGGAGCGAAGGGCAGATCGGCCTCTCGCTCGGCGTATTCGGCATTTTCAGCGCTTTCGTCATGGCGGTCGTGCTGCCCAAGGCGGTGCCACGGCTCGGCGAATATCGGGCGGGCGCCGTCGGCCTCGTCTTCTGTGCGCTCGGCCTCTTGGGCTATGCGCTCTCGTTCCAAGGCTGGATGATCTATGCGGTGATCATCGCCACCTGCCTGGAGGCGCTGGCCGATCCGCCGCTGCGCTCGATCGCCGCGGCAAGAGTGCCGCCATCGGCGCAGGGCGAGCTGCAGGGGGCGCTCTCCAGCATCTCCTCCTTCACCACCATCCTCGGGCCCCTGATCTTCGCCTGGGTCTTCGGCGTCTTCACCCGGCCGCAGGCGCCAGTGACCTTCGCCGGCGCGCCCTTCCTGCTCTCCGCCGCGCTGATCCTGCTGGCGCTGGTCGTCTATCGAAGCCGTTTGAAGGGGGCAGGGGTGGCCGCGCAGGCCTAGGGACGGGTCGAACAATCGGGCGTGCTCAACATCGTTGATCGTCGGTGAAGCTCAACGTCAGGCCGCCAGCGTCGACAAAGTTTACGCTTCACACCTACGATCAGCTTTTGTGATCGACCGATGAATTCTGCCCTGAGCGGGCGCGGCGGGGTGGTTTTTCGAGCCCCGATCGGCTATGGAGCCGCCATTCGCCGGGCGCCAGCGTGCACCCGGCCCGCGTCTGCGCACCCGGTCACACCCTCCCTTGCCATGCGGCCGCTTCTCCGCCCGCCGCCCGGAGATCCGCATTGCCCGCAAGACGCACAGGCGTGAAAGGCATGCAACATGACCATCCTCTCCGGCGAATCGGCCGCCCGCATCGATCAGGAAGACAATTCCTGGCCCGCGCATCTGCGCGCCACCCTTTTTCTCGGCGTGCCCTTCATCGGCGCTCAGCTGGCGCAACTCGCCATCAATGCCACCGATGTGGTGATGGTCGGTCGGCTTGGACCGACGCAGCTTGCCGCCGTCGTGCTCGCCACCCAGATGTTCTTCACCGTCTTCGTCTTCGGCTCGGGCTTTGCCAATGCCGTTGTGCCGATGGCGGCGCAGGCGATCGGCCGCGGCGACCCGGTCTCCGTCCGCCGTGCCGTGCGCATGGGTATCTGGGCGGTCATCCTCTATGGGATTGTCACCGCGCCGTTCCTGTTCTTCGCCGAGCGCATCTTGCTGCTCGCCGGCCAGGATCCCGAGGTGGCGCATCTGGCAGGCGCCTATCTGCGGATCGCGCAGTGGGGCGTCTTCCCCAGCCTCGTCTTCATGGTGCTGCGCGCCTTCCTCTCCGGGCTCGAGCGCGCCGGTATCATTCTCTACGTGACGCTCGCCACCGTCGCGGTCAATGCGCTGCTCTGCTACCTGCTGATCTACGGCCATTTCGGCTTTCCCGAGATGGGCATTCGCGGCGCTGCCTGGGCGGCGCTCGGCGTTTCGATCTGCGGCCTGGCACTGATCGTCCTCTATATCGAGAGCCGGGCGGAGCTGCGCGCCTATGAGATCTTCGTGCGCTTCTGGCGGCCGGATTTCGGCGCGCTGAAGGAGGTCTTCCTGCTCGGCCTGCCGATCGCGCTCACCATCCTGGCCGAGGTCAGCCTGTTCACCGTCGCGTCGCTGCTGATGGGCACCTTCGGCACGGTGGCGCTGGCGGCGCATGGCATTGCCATGCAGTTCGCCTCGATCGCCTTCATGATTCCGCTCGGCCTGGCGCAGGCCGCCACGGTGCGGATCGGTATCGCCCATGGGCGCGGCGACCGCGAGGGCATCCGCCGGGCGGCGCTGACCGTGCTCGCGCTCGGCTGCGCCTTCGCCGTGCTCGGCTCGGCGATTTTCTCGATCATGCCCTATGCGCTGGCGACGCTCTATCTCGATCCGAGCCGCGCCGACGCCGCCGCCGTGCTCGCTTATGCCGGACCTCTGATCGTCATTGCCGGCCTGTTCCAGCTGGCCGACGGGCTGCAGGCCGTGGCGGCGGGCATGCTGCGCGGGCTGAAGGACACGACGGTGCCCATGGTCCTGGCACTCGTCTCCTATTGGCCGATCGGCTTTGCCTGCGCCTTCCTGCTCGCCTTTCCGCTCGGCATCGGAGGCCCGGGGGTTTGGTACGGTTTCCTGATCGGCCTCTGCGCCGCTGCCCTGATGCTCAACTGGCGCTTCTTCCGGCTCTTGAAGCGACTCGACCTTTCTCAGCCGACCCCCGCTACCCCCATGGCGCCGGTCGCCGTCCACTGACGATTTTGGGTAAGGCGGCCAATCATCGAGCGCCAAAACCTCTTCGGTGACAGCTCGAACGAGGAGGGCCCCGGCGATCGACGCCGGGGCCCTTCCTCGTTGGTAGCGATGGACCTGTCAGGCCTCATCCATTTCAGCCGGCCATGCCAACTCCTCGTTCGTGCCGGTGACGCGCCGGCGCAAATGCTCGGACGGGGTCAGGCGCGCTCGGGCAGGAGCTCTTCGCCCTTCTTCTCGCGCAGCAGATTGACGAAGCGGCGGAAGAGATAGTGGCTGTCCTGCGGTCCGGGCGAGGCTTCCGGGTGATGCTGGACCGAGAAGACCGGCTTGCCGGTGACGCGCAGCCCGCAATTGGTGCCGTCGAACAGCGAGACATGCGTTTCCTCGACGCCCTCGGGCAGGGAGGCGCTTTCGACCGCGAAACCATGGTTCATGGAAACGATCTCGACCTTGCCGGTCGTATGGTCCTTGACCGGATGATTGGCGCCGTGATGGCCCTGATGCATCTTCGCGGTCGTCCCACCGAGCGCGAGACCCAGAATCTGATGGCCGAGGCAGATGCCGAAGAGCGGCAGCTCGGTCTGCATCAGTTCCTGGATGACCGGAACCGCATAGGCACCGGTCGCCGCCGGGTCGCCGGGACCGTTGGAAAGGAAGATGCCGTCCGGAGCCAGCGCCAGGACATCCTCGGCCGTGCTCGCCGCCGGCACGACCGTCACCTTGCAGTCGAGCCCGGTGAAGAGCCGAAGAATGTTGCGCTTCACGCCGTAATCGATGCACACGACGTGATAGCGGGCCTGATCGGCGCTCTGCTCACCCGCGCCTTCGTTCCACACCCAGGGCTTCTCCACCCAATGCGTGGTCTGGCCGGAGGAGGCGACCTTGGCGAGATCGAGGCCCTCAAGCCCGCTCCAGGCTTGCGCCTCGCTCTTCAGCTGATCAAGGTCGAATTGGCCGGAGGGGTCATGGGCGATGACCGCGTTCGGCGCGCCGTTCTCGCGGATCCAGGCCGTCAGCGCCCGCGTATCGATGCCGCAGAGCCCGATGATGCCGCGGGCCTTCAGCCAGACATCGAGGTGACGCACGGCCCGGTAGTTGGACGGATCGGTCATGTCGGCCTTGAAGATGACGCCGACGGCGCCGTGGCGGGCGGCGGGCGTCAGGTCCTCGATATCCTCGTCATTGGCACCGACATTGCCGATATGCGGGAAGGTGAAGGTGACAATCTGTCCGAGATAGGACGGGTCGGTCAGGATCTCCTGATAGCCCGTCAGCGCGGTGTTGAAGACCACCTCGGCCTGGACCGAGCCGGTGGCGCCGATGCCCTTGCCCTCGATCACCGTGCCATCGGCGAGCACCAGCACTGCGGTCGGGCGCTCCTCGCTCCAGGGGGCGGTGGTGGAAGCGCGCGTCTGTTCGCTCAACGGATCGGTCATTCTGGTCATCCCGGTTCGTGCGCGCAAGCGGGCGAAGACGGCCGCGCGCTAGGCTTCTCGCGGGCTCGGACCCCCGTGGCCAGGCCGCGGCGGTGGATCGAGGTCGCTCTCTTTGGTGCAGGTCCCCGACATAGTCGCCCGCCCTTCGGGCGTCAACAGCGCGAGGCGGCTGCGAGGTGTGAAATCCACGCGAAAGCGGAACGATCCGGCCCATCGTGTGAAAATTTCAGAGATTCGCGCCGGTTTGTCGGCGATGGCTTGATCCACGCCGATCATGCCGATGCAGCCGCGGTTCCGGCAAAAGGGCGCGTGAGGGAGGAGATTTGCGTCACGGGCCGCGGATGGTTTATGACGGCGCCGGATCAGACAGGGAGACCGGCGATGCGCACGACGATCAACGATGCCTTGAAGACGGCGATGAAGGCCAAGGACGCGCGCCGCGTCTCGACGCTGCGCCTTGTCCAGGCGGCGCTCAAAGATCGCGACATCGCCAATCGCGGCGTCGGCAAGAGCGAGGCGAGCGACGAGGAGATCCTGCAGATCCTCGCCAAGATGGTGAAGCAGCGCGAGGAATCGGCGAAGCTCTATGATGATGCCGGCCGCCCGGAACTCGCCGCGCAGGAACGCGAGGAGATCGCGATTATTGCCGAATTCCAGCCGGCCCAGCTCTCCGACGCGGCACTCGAGGATGCGGTCAAGACGGCCGTCGCCGATGCCGGCGCAACCAGCCCTCGCGACATGGGCAAGGTGATGGCCCTGCTCAAGGACCGCCACACCGGCGCGATGGATTTCTCGAAGGCCTCGGCGCTCCTCAAGTCGCTTCTCGCCAACGGCTGACGGTCGGCCATCTTCGGTTGCGCCGCGTCGCGTGCGGATCGGGGCAAGGCTCGGCGCGGAATAGCCGCCCCGAGCCGCCGCCTGTGAAGATCGGGCATGGCGACCGGTCGCCTGGCGCCAGAGGTGGTCAGGGGCGGGAGGGTCGACTATAGAACGGCGATGCGCTTTTCCACCGGCTTCCTCGACGAGATCAAAGACCGCGTTCCGATTTCCGACGTGATCGGCAAGCGCGTCAGCTGGGATCGGCGCAAGACCAATGTGTCGCGCGGCGATTACTGGGCCTGCTGCCCGTTCCATGGCGAAAAATCGCCGAGTTTCCACTGCGAGGATCGCAAGGGCCGTTATCACTGCTTCGGCTGCGGCGTTTCGGGCGATCATTTCCGGTTTATGACCGAGCTCGACGGCTTGAGCTTCCCGGAAGCCGTCGAGCGCGTTGCCGACATGGCGGGCATCGCCATGCCGAAGCCCGATCCACAGGCGGAAAAGCAGGATCGCGCCCGCGCCACGCTCGAAGACGTCATGGAGATGGCGGCGCAATTTTTCGAGCAGCAGCTGCAATCGGCGAGCGGCGCCCGGGCACGCGCCTATCTGCGCGAACGCGGCCTCTCCGGCCAGACGATCCAGAAATTTCGGCTCGGCTTTGCCCCGGACAGCCGCAATGCGCTGAAGGAACATCTGGCCGGGCGCCAGGTCGGACGCGAGGAGATCGAGGCCTGCGGTCTGGTGGTGCACGGGCCGGACATCCCCGTCTCCTACGACCGGTTCCGCGACCGCATCATGTTCCCGATCCTGTCCAGCCGCGAGCGGGTGATCGCCTTCGGCGGTCGGGCCATGGCGCGCGACGCGCAGGCCAAATATCTCAATTCCAACGAGACCGCGCTCTTTCACAAGGGCAATGTGCTCTACAATTTCGCGCGCGCCCGGACAGCGCTGAGCATCGCCCAGCGCACGGGCCCGGGTGCCGAGGGGGCCGGCCCAACCCTGGTCGCGGTCGAAGGCTATATGGACGTGATCGCGCTCAGCCAGGCCGGCTTCGAAACGGCGGTGGCGCCGCTCGGCACGGCGCTGACTGAGAATCAGCTCGCCCTTCTCTGGAAGGTGACGCCCGAGCCGATCCTCTGTTTCGACGGCGACGCCGCCGGACTGCGCGCCGCAGCCCGTGCCGTCGACGTGGCGCTGCCGGCGCTGAAGCCCGGTCATTCCGTGCGCTTCGCGCTGCTGCCGGACGGCAAGGACCCCGACGATCTCGTCAAGGACGACGGGCGCGCGCCGTTCGATCGCGTGCTTTCGGCCGCCCGTTCGCTGTCCGACATGGTGTTCCTGCGCGAGACGCAAGGCGCGCGTTTCGAGACCCCGGAACAGCGGGCGGCGCTGGAAGAACGGTTGAAGCAGGTCGTGGCGGTCATTGGTGATGAGAGCGTGCGTCGTCATTATGGCCAGGCGATGCGCGAGCGGATGAACGCCTTCTTCGGCGGCGCGCGCGGCTCCTTTGCCGGGCGGGCTCCGCGGACGGGTCCGGGCGAGCGCCGACGTGCCGGCCCCGGCGCCCGTGAGGGTGGACGTGATGGCGGGCGGGGTGGCGAGCGCTTCCCCTCGGCCGCCGCGCAGGCGCCCGCCGGAATTTCCGATCGCCTGGCGCGCTCGGCGATCGTTGCCGGTGCGCGCACCCTGCCGGCCTTGCGCGAAAGTGTCCTGGCGCTCACCGTCGTCAATCATCCGAGCCTGCTCTTTGCCGAATATGACGATGTGTCGACGATCGATTATGACAGCCGCGACCTGCAGAAGCTCTGGGGCGCGGTGATGAATGCGGCATCGGCCAAGGGCGCGCGACTGACGCGCGAGACGCTGGCCGAGAGCCTCGAGGCAGCCGGGCTCGCGCCGCTGATCGCCCAGCTCGATCAGCAGATCCGCTTCGCGCGGATCTGGACGGCAACGACGGCGGCCGATCCCGCCGATGCGCTGGAAGGCTTTCGCCAGTCGCTCGCCTTTCACAAGCGCTGGAAGGCGCTGATCGCGCAATTGCGCGAGCTGGAGCGCGATCTCGTCCAGGCCATGGCCGATGGCGACGAGGCGGAGGAGGCACGGATTCTCGTCAGTCTCCAGGCGGTGCAGGACGAGGCGACGCGGCTTGAAAACCAGGAGGCGATCGTCGACGGATTCGGCGTTCTGTCCGGCCGAACCAAGGGGCCCGCGCGCTAGGGGGCTCGCGGGCCATCGCGCCGAACAGAAGCCGCCGGGCCAGCCGGCAAGGCCATACGCCGTGACGCAGATGCGGCGGCACGGCCAAAGCCAGGCCACGATCCATGCCAACACGACTGCGACAGCGCGCATGCCCATCGTCCTCGATCAGAAATTTCTGTCTGCGGATCTTCTAATATTGACTCTCGAACAAATCAAGAACAAATTCTCATGCCATGTGCATAAGCGGCGGGAACGACGATGATGGGTTGCGGGCAGGTTTCGATGCAGCGAAAATGGGGCCATGTGCCGCTCGGCACGCTGATGAGACGGGAGCGGCAGCGGCCGGACCGGCGCAATCCTGCGACACGACTGACAGGCGGACGGCGCCGGAAAGCGAGAGACATGGCCCGATCGACCGAGGCACGCACGGATCCTCTGTTTGCCGAAAGCGGGCAGAGCAATCCGCTCGCAATCCTGAAAAAGGTTTACGGCTACTCGTCCTTTCGCGGCGAGCAGGCCGCGGTCGTGCAGCATGTGACGGCGGGTGGGGATGCGGTGGTCCTGTTCCCCACCGGCGCCGGCAAGTCGCTCTGCTTCCAGGTGCCGGCCTTGAGCCGCCCCGGACTCGGCATCGTCGTCTCGCCGCTGATCGCGCTCATGCGCGACCAGGTGGAGGCGCTGCGCCAGCTCGGCGTGCGGGCCGCTGCCCTGAACTCCACCCAGTCGCGCGAGGACTGGCTGGAGACGCGCCGCGCGATCGAAGCGGGAACGCTCGACTTTCTTTATGTGACGCCCGAGCGGGTAATGACGGACGGGTTTCGAAGCCTGATCGCCGAGGCACCGCTCGCCCTGATCGCGATCGACGAGGCGCATTGCGTTTCGCAATGGGGGCATGATTTCCGGCCGGATTATCGCGAACTCGGCGCGCTCGCCACACTCTATCCCGGCGTGCCGCGCATGGCGCTGACGGCAACCGCCGACCCGATGACGCGGGCGGACATGATCGAGCGGCTGCAGCTTGGTGCCGCAAGGGTCTTCACCACCAGTTTCGACCGGCCGAACATTTCCTATGAGATCGTCGAGCGCGATCAGCCGCGCCGCCAGCTGCTCGCCTTCCTGGCTCGGCATACGGGGGAGAGTGGCATTGTCTACTGCCTGTCGCGCGCCAAGGTGGAGGAGACGGCGACCTTCCTCGAGGACCAGGGCATAAGGGCGCTGCCCTATCATGCCGGGCTCGACCGCGCGGTGCGCGATGCCAATCAGGATGCGTTCCTGAAGGAAGAGGGTCTCTGCCTGGTGGCGACCGTCGCCTTCGGCATGGGAATCGACAAGCCGGATGTGCGCTATGTCGCCCATCTCGATCTGCCGGGCTCCGTCGAGGCCTATTACCAGGAGACGGGCCGCGCCGGGCGCGATGGCCTGCCCTCCGAGGCCTGGATGGCCTATGGGATGAGCGATGTCATCCAGCGCCGGCGGATGATCGACGAGGGGCAGGCGGCGGAGGAGATCAAGCGGATCGAGCGCGGCAAGCTCACTGCGCTGCTTGCCATCTGCGAGACTGCCGGCTGCCGGCGCCAGGCGATCCTTAGCCATTTCGGCGAGGCGCATCCGGGCGGCTGCGGTGCCTGCGACACCTGCCTGAACCCCGTCGAGACCTGGGACGGCACCGAAGCGGCGATCAAGGCACTGGCCGCGGTCTATCGGACAGGCGAGCGTTTCGGTGCCGGCCATGTGGTCGATGTGCTGATGGGCACGGTGAACGAGAAGACGACCCGCTTCGGCCACGCCGAAATGCCGGTCTTCGGCGCCGGACGGGATCTTCCTGCCCGCAGCTGGCAATCGATCCTGCGCCAGCTGCTCGCGGCCGGCTATCTGTCGGTCAATCATGGGGCCTTCGGCGCGCTGAAACTCGAGCCCGCCGCGCGCGGCGTGTTTCGCAAGGAGACGGCGGTCAGGCTGCGCAAGGACCGGCCGGTCAAGGCTGGCGCGGCGCGGCATAGCAAGGGTGGCTCGCCGGCTGCCCGCTCGACGCTGTCGGGTCGCGACCTGTCCCTGTTCGAGACGTTGCGGGCGCTGCGTTCGAAGCTCGCCAAGGAGATGAGCGTGCCGCCCTATTTGATTTTCCCCGACACGACGCTGATCGCGCTCGCCCGCGAGCGCCCCGCCAGCGAGGCGGCGCTGCTGCAGGTGCCGGGCATCGGCCAGTCCAAGAAGGAGCGCTTCGGTGCGCTGTTCCTGCAAGCGATTGCTGAGGCGGAGTAACACGCGCGCCGATTGCCGGAGACTGACCCATTATGCGCACGACCAACCCGATGCTGCCGCCCGGCTATTCCGCCGTTCCGCCGGGCATGATTGCCACCGTCGTGACCTGCCTGGAGATGCGCGCGCGGCCGGTTCTCTCAGGCAGCCCGTTGCCAGCAGGTCTAAGGCTGACGCGGGCGTTCGATCCGGCGCTTTCGGAATATCGCGCGCTGTTCCGCAGGATCGGCGAAGACTGGCTCTGGACGTCGCGGCTCGAAATGAGCGATGCGGCGCTCGGCGCGATCCTGACGGACCCGAAGGTCGAGCTCTTTGTGCTTTCGAACGACCGCGGGCCGATCGGCATGCTGGAGCTCGATTTCCGCGTGGATGGCGAGGGCGAGATCGCCTTTTTCGGGCTGGTTGGGGACGCGGTGGGTGCTGGGGCCGGGCGGTTGATGATGGACCAGGCGCTGGCCATTGCCTGGTCTCGGCCGATTCGCCGCCTTTGGGTTCACACCTGCCATTTCGATCATCCGAGGGCGCTCGGCTTCTACCAGCGGGCTGGCTTCGTGCCTTACGCGACGCTTATCGACGTGATCCGCGACCCGCGCCTGACCGGCCTTCTGCCGGATCATGTGGCGCCGCATGTGCCGCCGATGCCCCCGTCTGACGGGCCCGGCTCTCCTTGAACGCAGGCGGCGCGACCGGCCAGCCCGAGCGTCCGATCGGAACACGCGACTCGCGGCTCTTGTCTTTTTCTGTCAGATGACTATCTGTGCTTGCAGAGACGAATGCGAGACGTTTGCTAGCCGCCAGATCGGGTCGAAAACCGGCTTTCTGCAGCCAAATGGCGCAGAAAGGCTTGACTGATCCGCAGAATCTGGGAATCACCGTTCCGGCTCGTTTCACGTCTCTTCGATACGGCGGAAAGGATCCTCGTGCAAGAGGTGTTCACGACGCGCCGCGGATGCGGCCAGCCGATACTGCCGTGAGTGTGCGACGTGGTTCATCAGGCTTTAATCATCCGCCCGTTACTGCAGTCCGTCTCGCTCTACAAAGAGGGGCCGAGCGGGTTTTGGCAGTGCGGACGGGTGGATTGGCGAGACGAAGCCGGGATCGCGGGGTTCCGGTGGGACGAATTTGGGACAAGCGCGTTTCGCCCGGCGTGAAGCTGGTCGGAACGCGATAGGCGTAGGGCGCGTTCGTCGGTTGCAGGGTCTCATGAGCCTGTTGCCGAATGAGTGGAATGCAGGTCCAGGGAAAGCGACGAAGAATGGCAACCAAAGTCAAAGAGAACGAAGAAGCTGACGTTGAACGCGACGGCGCTGCCGACGGCCCGCTTCTCGACCTCTCGGACGACGCGGTCAAGAAGATGATCAAGGCCGCCAAGAAGCGCGGCTACGTGACCATGGACGAGCTGAATTCGGTGCTCCCTTCGGAAGAGGTGACCTCCGAGCAGATCGAAGACACCATGGCGATGCTCTCCGACATGGGCATCAACGTGGTCGAGGACGAGGAGGTCGACGAGGCTGCCAGCGAAGAGCCGGACAGCGTCGATGCGGATGAGGAGAGCGAGGGCGGCGAGATCGCCACCTCCGGCTCCACCGCGCTTGCCACCGCCAAGAAGAAAGAGCCGACCGATCGTACCGACGATCCGGTGCGCATGTATCTGCGCGAAATGGGTTCGGTCGAGCTCCTGTCGCGCGAAGGCGAAATCGCCATCGCCAAGCGCATCGAGGCCGGCCGCGAGACCATGATCGCCGGCCTGTGCGAAAGCCCGCTCACCTTCCAGGCGATCATCATCTGGCGCGACGAGCTGAACGAAGGCCAGACTCTGCTGCGCGAGATCATTGATCTCGAAACCACCTATTCCGGCCCGGAAGCCAAGGCTGCGCCGCAGTTCCAGAGTCCGGAAAAGATCGAGGCCGACCGCAAGGCGGCCGAGGAGAAGGAGCGCAGCCGCAAGGCCCGCTCCTCCGACGACGACATCACCAATGTCGGCGGCGAGGGCCTGCCGCCGGAGGAAGAGGAAGAGGACGACGACGAGTCCAATCTTTCGCTCGCGGCCATGGAAGCGGAACTCCGTCCGCAGGTCATGGAAACGCTCGACACCATCGCCGAGACCTACAAGAAGCTGCGCAAGCTGCAGGATCATGAGGTCGAGGCGCGGATGAATGCGTCCGCAACCCTCTCGCCGGCGCAGGAGCGCAAGTACAAGGAGCTGAAGGACGAGCTGATCACGGCGGTCAAGTCGCTGTCGCTCAACCAGAACCGCGTCGATAACCTCGTCGAGCAGCTCTACGACATCAACAAGCGGCTCGTGCAGAACGAGGGCAAGCTGCTGCGGCTGGCCGAAAGCTATGGCGTCAAGCGCGATTCCTTCCTGGAGAACTATTCCGGCTCGGAGCTCGACCCGAACTGGATGAGCGCTGTTGCGAGCCTGACGGCCCGGGGCTGGAAGGACTTTGCCAAGAACGAGGATCGCACGATCCGCCAGATCCGCGGCGAGATTCACAGTCTCGCCACCGAGACCGGCATCTCGATCGCCGAGTTCCGCCGCATCGTCCATATGGTCCAGAAGGGCGAGCGCGAGGCGCGCATCGCCAAGAAGGAAATGGTCGAGGCGAACCTGCGCCTGGTGATTTCGATCGCGAAGAAATACACCAATCGCGGCCTGCAGTTCCTGGATCTAATTCAGGAAGGCAATATCGGCCTGATGAAGGCGGTCGATAAGTTCGAATATCGGCGCGGCTACAAGTTCTCGACCTATGCTACCTGGTGGATCCGGCAGGCGATCACCCGGTCGATCGCCGACCAGGCCCGCACGATCCGTATCCCGGTTCATATGATCGAGACGATCAACAAGATCGTCCGCACCTCGCGCCAGATGCTGCATGAGATCGGCCGCGAGCCGACGCCGGAAGAACTGGCCGAGAAGCTCGCCATGCCACTCGAAAAGGTCCGCAAGGTCCTGAAGATCGCCAAGGAGCCGATCTCCCTCGAAACCCCCGTGGGTGACGAGGAAGACAGCCATCTCGGCGACTTCATCGAGGACAAGAACGCGCTGCTGCCGATCGATGCAGCAATCCAGGCGAACCTGCGCGAAACGACGACGCGGGTCCTGGCCTCGCTCACCCCGCGTGAGGAGCGTGTCCTGCGCATGCGCTTCGGCATCGGCATGAACACGGACCATACGCTCGAAGAGGTCGGTCAGCAGTTCTCGGTCACGCGCGAGCGTATCCGCCAGATCGAGGCCAAGGCGCTGCGCAAGCTGAAGCACCCCAGCCGCTCGCGCAAGCTGCGCAGCTTCCTCGATAGCTGAGCCATTGGAACAGAGACTTTGAAAGAGGGCGGCCGCATGGTCGCCCTTTTTGCGTTGAAGACGCTCTGCTTTCAAACCCAGTCAAAACAGACTATGCTGAAACACATCGCTCGCTGGAGTGAGGAGTGACCGCATGAACCTTGCCTTCGTGGAACCGCCGCAAGAGGTCGGCCCCCGGCTGATCACGGTCGAGGAGTTCGACCAGATGTCAGAGCTCGGCATCTTCGCAGAGGAGGAACGTCTCGAACTGGTGGAAGGGATGATCCTGCAGATGTCTGCCAAGGGTGTTCCGCATGAATGGCTGAAGACGCAGCTCAATCGCCACTTCGGGCGCCTTACACCCGATGGTGTCCAGTACACGCAGGAGGCAGGCTGGCGGGCCGACCGCTACACCTATCTCGAGCCGGATTTCCTCTTCTATCCGGCGACGCTGCGCATCGATGCCGTGCCGCCATCCGCCTCCCTGCTGATCATCGAGCTGGCATCGAGTTCGCTCTCCTATGATCTTGGGCGAAAGGCGTCGCTCTACGCCAAGCTGGGCGTGCGGGACTATTGGGTGATTGATGCCGATCGTCGCCGGACGCATGTGCACCGCGATCCGCGGCCGGAGGGTTATGGCGAGATCCGGATCGCTATGGAAGGCGAGACGCTTCGTCCGCTCCTGATCCCTGATCTGCACGTCACGCTGGCAGATATGCCAGCCTGAGGACATCCTATCGAGCCGCGGCAAGACGTGCTGGGCGTCGTGCCTCTTGCAATTCATGCAGTCTTCTTTAGTCTTGCCTCATGCTTCAGATGTCCCTCCTCACCCGCAGCACGACCCTCGCTCCTTTGGGGCGCGGAGGGCTGTGGCGGGTATGATGACCTGAGCCAGTTCCGCGACCCCCGCCTCGGCGGGTCCGGTGTCGCGGCTCTCCCTGGTGGTTTTCCCGGCGACACCGAGGAAAGAACCTATGAACCAGCAACACGAACTTGGTCTGGAATCTGGTGGCGGGCAGCCATCAGGCGCAGCATTGGTTGGCCCGTGGCCTTGGGGTGCAGAAGCGGCCCATCTGCGCCGGAGGGGCGACGACGGCATCCGGCTGCGTGCGGCCGAGCCGGGCGATGCGGCGGGGCTGACCGTGCTCGCCAATCTGCCGCTTTATCGGGCCGGCACGCTGCGCCAACCCTTCCACAGCGAGGCAGAAACGAGCCGTTCCCTCACCGAGGGCAGATCGGGTCACATCCAGATCGTTGCGGAGATCGATGGCGTCATCGTCGGGTCGGCGGGCCTGCTGAGACATTCGGGACGGCGTCTCCATGCGGCGCAGCTCGGCCTCGGCGTCCATGATGCCTATCAGCGGCGCGGGATCGGCCGGGCGATGCTGGGCGCCCTGCTCGACGCGGGCTTCAACTGGCTGCAACTGCGGCGGATCGAGCTGACCGTCTTCACCGACAATGACGCCGCGATCGCGCTCTATCAGGCCCATGGCTTCAGCGTCGAGGGCCTGCACCGCGGCTATGCCTTCCGCAATGGCGCTGATGCGGATGTTCTGGCCATGGCCCTTCTTCGTCCAGATCCGGTGGCAATCGTGCCGTTGGGGCCGGCGACGACGGCAGGTGAGGCAGATCGGTGAGGGAAGAGAGCGATCTGGTCTTGGCCTTGCCGCATCCGCCGTCTATCTGGCACTGACCATGTCCGACGCGGCGCCACCCTTCAAACGTTTCGTCCTGGCGCTTGCCGCCTCGCTGGCGATCCATGTCCTGGTGGTGGCGCCCTTCTTCTTCAGCCTGCCGGAGGCTCCGGCGGCACCGGTGGAAGACAGCGTGCCGGTGGAACTGGTGCCGCCGCCAGAGGCGCCGCCAGCGCCGGAAAAGCCCCACGCAACCGAGCCGGTTGCGGAGAAGCCGGCTTCCCCGCCGCCAGAGAAACCGTCCGAAAGCGAGGGGAAGCCACCGGTGGACACCGCGGCGTCGCCGACGGCCACCGGCGCGCCTCTTCCCTTCGAAGCCTCCGCGCCCGAGGCGCCCGATCAGCCTCCACCGGATGAGGCTGCGAAGCCGCCGGGAGACGGCGCGCCCGCTCCAGAGGTGGAGACTGCGGAGCAAGAGCCGGCGCCCCAGCCGGAAGGGAAACCGCTCAACAGTCAGGACGCCGCAGCCAAGACCCCGCCCGTCGATCCTGTCCCTGACCAGCCACCCTCGAGCACTCCGCCGGATCGGCCTTCGCAGGCCGAAGCGCCGCCGATTGACGCGGCTCGGGCGCCTCAGGGGGAACCTTCACCCTTGCAAGCGTCGTCGCCACCGACCGTTTCGGCGCCGGCGGACGAGACTGTCGGTTCGCCGGCCGCTCCGATCGAGGTGCTTTCGGCGAGGGGCGACGCATCCGGCGTCGCCAATCCCGCTCCAGGCAGCCCCGCGCCGGCGCCGCCTTCAACGGATCCCGCTTCGATGGCCGAAGATCCCGCCGGCGATCGGCAGATGAGCGCCGACGAAGTTGCTGCCTACGTGCCGGCGCGGCCGGTGGCGCCGCAGGTCAAGCCTCCCGCGCCGGACGAAGCGATCGGCGTTCCTCCAATGCGCAAGGTCGAGACGCTCTATGCCAAGGACATGCTGACCGATCCACGCGTGCGCGGCGCGCTGTCCAAGTTGCCGCCCGGCCGGCGGATGGTACAGATCTGCTCGATCGAGGTGCTGGAGCAGGTCAGGCGCGCGGGCTTCACGCCCGACATGCTGGCTTCGCCCGCGGATGGCGGCGTCGAGCAGGGGCCGACGCGGCTTGCCACCCGCGGCGGGGCCGTGCGCTCGCGCGGCGTCTGGCGCGAGATCGCCTATGACTGCCGGGTGGATACCGAGGCGACGACGATTACCGACCTGCGCTTTTCGCTTGGCGCCGTCGTGCCACGGTCGCAATGGGCCGCGCGCAAGCTCAATGTCGATTGAAAGCCCGGATTTCTCGCCACGCTGCGCCTGGACGCTGGACAATCCGCCGATCTGCCCGATCTTTGACGTGAAAGGCAGCGGCAGCGTCGGGTCCCTCCCGGGCTGTGGTTTTCGAGGGAGAGCGCATCATGCCCTATGTCGATGGATTCGTTCTGGCGGTCCCGCGTGAGCGGCTGGAGGATTACAAGGTACTGGCGCGCACCGCCAGCATGGTCTGGAAGGAATATGGCGCGCTGAGCTATGTCGAATGTGTCGGCGACGACGTGCCCTATGGCGACCTCACCTCGTTCCCGCGCGCCGTGCTCGCGACTTCGGACGAGGTGGTGGTTTTTGCCTGGATCACCTATGAATCCCGCACCGCTCGCGACGAGATCCTCAAGCAGGTCATGGCCGATCCGCGCATGCAGGTGGATCCGGAGGCGCTGCCCTTCGATGGCAAGCGCATGATCTATGGCGGGTTCGAATGCGTGGTCAGCGGCTGAACCCAGAACTTTTTGCCGACGAGGATCCATGCCCCAGACCCTGCTCTCCATCTCCACCCGCGGCGCCGGCCTCTATGAGTTCACCCGCGCTGCCGCCGGCTTCGTCGCGGAAACGGGCGTGGAGGAGGGGCTGCTCACCGTCTTCGTACGCCACACCTCCTGTTCGCTGCTGATCCAGGAAAATGCCGATCCGGATGTGCGGCGCGATCTCGATGCCTTCTTCGCGCGCCTGGTGCCCCCTTCCGACGATCCTTCCATGGCCTATATCGTCCACACGGATGAGGGTCCCGACGATATGCCGGCCCATATCAAGGCCGCGCTGACCGCCGTTTCGCTCGGCATCCCCATTGCGCGCGGCCGGCTGGTGCTCGGCCAGTGGCAGGGGCTCTATCTCTTCGAGCATCGTGCCCGGCCGCATGCCCGCGAGATCGTGCTGCATGTCGGCGCCTGAGGAGTGCATTCAATGCGCTGGCGCTGGATGGCCTGACATCGGCCGCAATGGCCTGTATAAGCGGCTGCTGAGACAATAGACCGGACGCCCCCGAGAGAGGGGCGCCGGCGGAGGACAGGGAGACCAGCCATGACGGACGCCCAGGCGATCGCCGGCCGATTCATGCAGGCGCTGAACGAGCGCGACTTCGAAACCATCGCGGAGCTGATCGACGAGGACGTGGCGCTGGATCCGCTGACCGGCCAGCGCACGATCGGCGCGCTGCCGCTGCGCATGGCGATCATGAGCTATTTCCGCCACTTCGACGAGCAGTTCGCCGATATGGTGATCATGCATGATGCGCTCGGCCAGCGCGCCGCGGTGGACGTGACGGCGCGCGGTCATTATCGCGAGACCTTCCCGGGCATGGTCGAGGCGAGTGGCCAATCCTACTCGATCCCCAGCGTTTTCGTCTTCGAGATCGAGGGTGGCGTGGTGACCCGGCTCACCCATTACCGCAATCAGAAGCTGTTCGAACAGCAGCTGAACCGCTGATCCGCAACGCGTCCGCCACCTGAACGAAGGCTGAACGGCAGGTTGGGATGGCGTTCAGCTTGGTTAGTCTAGGTTGACACTCAATCGACGGGGCCGGTGACAACCGGACCGCGACGCGAAATCCCGGACCCGCCGGGATCGACGATTGGGAGATCTGCCATGAGAACGACCCTCCGCAACCTGGCCGCCGCCGCCTTGATCGGCCTTGCCGGCCTCGGAAGCACCCCCGCGACCGCTGCTGCGGAAAGCATGACCTTCGGCTTCCATTCCTCCGGCCCGGTCACCGTACAGTATCACGAAGGCCGCGACTGGCGCCATCATGACCGCCCGCGCTGGGACGACCGGCAAAGCCGCGGCCGCTGCTCGCCCTGGCTCGCAGCCGACAAGGCCCGCATGAGCGGCCTGCGCGCGGCGCGCGTCGTCGCCGTCACCCCGCGGCGTGTGGTGGTCGAAGGCCGCCGCCATGGCGACTGGCGCAGCGTCGCCTTCGCCAATGTCCGCGGCTGCCCCCGCCTGCGTTAAGGCTCGGCTGCGGTCTCGGCCCTGAACGAGGGGCCGAGAGCCGCTGCGCGCACCCCATCCAGCTTGGAGCCGGTCAATTGCGGGCCGGCCCAAGAGCCTTCGGCGGCGGTCAGAACCCGTCTCGCCGCCGAAGCGCTTAAACCTTAGCGATTGGCCCTCACACCGCGTCCCCATCGATTGCCTGCATCTCAGCCGCCATTCGGACGCCAGTACCGCGCGCGGAGAGCCGCTTGTCGCGGGGAGGGGGCGACGCCGCGCCGAACGCGGCGACACCGTCGAAAAAGGCCGCAGCCCGGGCTTCCGGACTGCGGCCTTGTCGCATGCGCAAGTCTCGCGCACTCAAGGCGCGATGGCGAAGGTCATCGTGACGGAGACGGTGTAGCTGTTCTCGCCATTGGTAACCGGCACGGCCTCGGCGGCATCGCTTTTCGCCATGGCGCGCATGGCGAGCGGCACGGGCTCGGGGCGCGGGCTGCTTTCCGTCAGCTCGACGACGCGGCCGAGCGTGACGCCGGCAGCTTCGGCGAGCGTGCGCGCCTTGGCCATGGCGTCGGCCACCGCCTTCTTGCGCGCTTCGGTCAGCGTCGCCTCCGGCTTGTCGTTGGTGAAGGTGATCGACCCGCCCTGGTTGACGCCGAGCGTCACCACCTGGTCGATCACGGCGCCGACCTTGGTGACGTCGCGCAGACGAACGGATAGGGTGTTGGCGACCTGATAGCCGGTCAGCTGCGGCAGGCGCGGCTCGCTGCCATTGTTCTCCGGATAGACATATTGCGGATTGACCGCGAATCCGGAGGTCTGCAGGTCGCGCTCGGCAATGCCCTGGCCCTTGAGCCCGTTCAAGACGGCGGTCATGGCGGCATTGTTCTTGTCGAGCGCGGCACGCGCGGTCTTGTCGTCGCTGACGACGCTGAAGCTCAAGATGGCGAGATCCGGCGCAACCGATGCATTGCCCTCGCCGGTGACGGAGATCTGCGGCTCGCGCGGCGGCACGGGCTCAGCAGCGACCGGAAGCGCGGCGCAGGCGAGAAAGGCGGCGGCGAGCGCGGTGCGAAGCGGAAGGGCGGAAGAGGCGGGCATGGCGGGTCCTTTTGCTGCAAGAGAAGGAGAATGGACGGAGAGAGTGAGCGAGACCGCATCCTCCCAAGCCCGAACCAATGCACCGGAAAGCGCATCGCGACCAGCGCGAAGACGGACCCGCAAGGCCAGTGCCTCGCCGATCGAAGCGCTGCGCCAGACGGACCCGACCGGCCCGGCCGTCCCGGCCACCCTTGTCGCCAGCGATTGCGGAGGGAATGGGGCGGCGCCTTGTGAGGCCGCGCGATTTCGTCTAGACCGCTTGTCGGCCGCAGCCGCCATTGACTGCCGCCCCGGACGCTCGCCGCCCGGCCCGGGCCTGTAGCTCAATGGTTAGAGCCGGCGGCTCATAACCGCTTGGTTGGGGGTTCGAGTCCCTCCGGGCCCACCAATGCCTGACTTGTCCATACCGGGGACATAGGTAACACTTCGTACCTAAAACATGTGTAACAACCTCGTGCCGAACGGGTTATCGATGGTTTGCAGTGTTCTGTGTTCCAGGTCTTTGTATTCCAGATCGTAGCGCAAGACGTTGACGAGCCAAATGCCGTCGTCGAGGTCCTCAAGTTCTGAGTGTCTTCCTTCTCGAGCGTTGGGTGCATGCGCGTGTGGCGGACATTCTGCTCGGATGTCTTGGCTTGATCTGTTCCAGCGCGAGGCCGAGCGCCAGCCGGCGAAGTCCGCAGCCGCTCACATGTTTAGCCCTTCGTCAGCGAAATCCTGCTCCCTTCCTCGGGATGCGAAATGCATCGATAGGCTTGGTCAGACGCTCCGGCGGAAGCGTTCGCCGTTCGCGGCCGCGTCAACGTGGACAGAGCCCAAATCAGCAGATTTGCAGGTAGGGGCGCCTCTCTCCAGTCCATCGCAAGTATTGGGCAATAGTCTTCGTTACGTCACGCATTCGAGGATATTATATACTTCGATCTGTCGTGGAGGATGCGGGATGAGGACTCGGTGGAGTGACGAAGGAATAACCCTCAATGCTATAGCCGGAAGCTATGTGGTGCTTCTTGGATGGACTATCGAAGACGCCTTGCGAGGTGGTCTCCGCGGTTTTGCAATCCGGCGCACGGATGTCACTGAAGGTGAGACCTACTGGATGAAGGGGGCAAAGACGTTCAGGTCGGTTGAGGAACATCCGGCCCCTGGCGAGCAGTTCTCCAGTCTTTACCATCCTTTCCAGACCTTTCAATGGGCTGACTACTCCGCGAAGCCTGATCGGGACTACGACTACGAGCTCGTCGCGATGTATGGCGAACCGACGAACTTGCGGCAGGACGGGCGCGTGAAAGTTCGGGTTCACACGGAGCCGGTGGTCGGCGAGGAGCACAGCGTATTCTTCAATCGCGGTTCTCCGGCTACTCAGGAATATGCGCGCAGGTTTCAGAACCGGCTACCCTCCGAGGCTGGCCCCGGTGCTTATAAGTGGCTCTCGCGAGGGCTCCTGGAATCCCTCGTTGACTTCATCAAGCGAGCCAAGGACGGCAGCTGGAGCTTGAAAGGCGCTTTCTACGAGTTTCAATGGCCGGAGGTTCTGGAAGCGCTGAAAGCGGCGGAACGGCGAGGCGTTCACCTTTCGATCATTTATGATGATATCGAGAGCGACACTGGACCTTGGGAGAAGAACGAAAAGGCGATCGATGACGCAGGCTTGACGGCCGTTTGCAGACCGCGCGAGCGCGGGCGTCTCATGCACAACAAGTTTCTCGTGCTCAGCCATGCCGGAAAACCGCAGGCGCTTCTGTTCGGGTCTACGAACCTGACGGAAAACGGTATCTTCGGCCATGCCAACTGCGTTCATATCATCGAGGGCGAGGAGCCGGGCAAGACCTACCTTTCCTACCTCGACGCGTTGTCGGGCGATCCAGAGATCACGGGAGGGTCCAATTACAAGGTCGAAAACGCCGACCTCACACCAGCCCCCGTTCCACTTGCACCCGGGTCCGCCACCCCCGTGTTCTCGCCTCGCCCAGACCTGAACGCCCTTGAATGGTATGCCGAGCTGGCAGGAAAGGCGGAGAAGGGACTGTTCATGACCTTCGCCTTCGGAATGCACGATCTCTTCGCGCACATCTACGCAAAGACTGACGGCCTGCTTCGAATGGCTCTGATGGAGAAGGAATGGAACGGCCGCAACAAGGATGCGCAGATCGAAAAGATCAGACGTCTTCAGGCGCTCCCCAACGTCGTCATTGCCGTCGGGAACCGCATTCCGCTCTCTGGCTTCGATCATTGGCTGGGGGAGATGGACAGGAGCACCGCGCGCGTCAACGTGCACTGGGTGCACACGAAATTTATGTTGGTCGATCCTCTTTCCGACGATCCCATCGTAGTCACGGGTTCGGCAAACTTCAGCAAGGCCAGCACGGACAGCAACGACGAGAACATGGTTGTCATCCGCGGCAACCAGAGAGTTGCCGACATCTATCTAGGCGAGTTCTTCAGGCTGCATTCGCACTATGCGTTCCGACAGGCGGTCGCGATCTACCTGAAGGAAAACCCCGGCAAATCGGCAGAACACTTCAAGCAGAACTTCTTGATCGAAGACCGGGACTGGACGGATGACTACTTTACCCCAGGCGATCGATCGGCGCGCTTCGTGCGAAGGGTCTACTTCTCGGGGAGCTAGAGCATTTCATGCCGAAGCGGGATCGCTTCGGCGTCGCATAATGCGGAAAAGGCAAAAGCAAAGGGCAGGTCCGGCGATCGCGCGATGACCGGACCTGCCCTAAGCTTCAAGCGACCCGGTCAGCGGAAGGTTTGAAGAAGCTGGAGGCGGCTTCGTTTCAGAGGCTCGCTTGCCTCACCCCACCAATCGCGGACTCCGGATCACCTTCTTGAACAGCGCCTTCATCGCCTCCTCGATCCCCTGCGTGGGGCTGACCTCGAAGAAATAGCCTGGCGTTGCGCATTGGGCGAGGCGGGGGCCGATCTCGCCCTGGAAGGGCTTGATCCAGTCGCGGTAAAACGAGTTGGTGGGCAGGGGCAGGTAGGTCGTGTAGAGCACGGCGATCATTCCGCCCTGATCCTTGATCTTCTGGCAGAAGTCGATGTCGATCGGCTCCATGCAGCGGCTGCCGTTCTGCCTCTTCTTGCAGGCGGTCGATTTGGCATGGTCCGCAACGCCGTCGGTCACGAAGAAGAGGACCGGCTCCCGATCATTGGCTTTGCTGAAGGCGTCTTGGCCCTTCATCTCTTTCTGGACATCCTTGAGGACATCGTCGAAGGGCGTCTGCTGGTCGTTGTTATAGCCCTGATTCGGAATGCTCATCAGATCGACCGTCGCCGACGCCGTCGCGGCGGTCGTCAGATTGTCGGTCAGCGTCTGCACGATCTGCATCTTCTTGTCCTGCGCCGTCTTCCCGAAGCTGTAAGTCGCGAAGCGAAACTGGCCGCTGAAGCGCTGGGTCTCCTGTGCCTCCCGGATAAGGGCCTCCGTCGCCTTCGCCACCACATTGATGCGCGTCGTCACGCCCAGCCGTTTCGCCAGGAAATAATAGCTGTTCTGGTCCGGTACGCCGGCTTCGGAGACGATGTGGCAGGCAAAAGCGCATTGGTCGCGGGTGTTGGCGACGAGCTTATTGATGTCCGCCTGCGTGGCGCCGACGCCCATGGAGGGCGTGTTGTCGAGCAGCATGAAGAAATCCATCTGGGTCGATTGCTGATAGGCGGCCTTGGAGCGTCCTTCGATCGAGACGGACTTCTTGCCGAGCAGCGCCATGATCACCGTCGGCACCTCGGCCGTGAAGGTGACGGACGCGACCAGATCCTTGCCGCTCTTGGAGACCTGCACGTCGCTGGCGGTGATCTCCAGCGCCGATGTGCCGCGGGAATTGGCATTGAAGAAGGCGGTCGCCTCCTTCTCCGACAGGGTAAGGCGACCATCCGTCTTCATCGCCGCGGCGGCGAGCACGCCGGCCGATTTTTCTGCCAGTGCCGCCAGTGCGGCGGAATCGGCGGCGCTGATCAGTTGTGTGCGGGCCTCCAGCGCCTGGGTGATATCGAGCGCCATGCCCGCAGCGCCGAGCAGCGGAACGACGAGGAACGCGGTCATCATGCTGAAATTGCCACGCCTGTCCGACAGAAATCTCTTAAACACGGCCCCTCCGAAGCGTAAGCGATAGCCGACGCTAAGGCTCGGTTCTTAAGAAAGGCTGGGGAGACTCGGTAAAAACGTGCCGATCCTCGGTTGAATCGGGGCTTTAATTTTCTTTCTGACATTGTGTCAGAAAGGGGGGCGGAACCGCTTTATCGTCCGTCCCGGAGGAATGGACCCTTGGACGGCATTCTGCCGTCTGCCACCCGCGTAAAAATATTGTGGCCGCCGTTTTAAGAAACGGCGGCCAAAGTTTTACGTCCTTAAAATACATCGAGATATGCAACGCAGCATGATATTGCATCGCAAAAATGTCGAGTCATTTTTTAGGACAAGTTGATCGACCGCCTGAACATCGTTAACGGCGCGCCGCGGACGAGGACGTTCGCAGCGGCCCTGCGGTCCTCGCGCGGGACGCCGCCGCGGCATCTGCAATCACCATGCCATCCTGCCTTGCGCCGTGGAAATAGCTGACAAGATTCGGACGCATGCCGGCGAACCAGAGGTTCGGCAGCGGACTGGCGGGGCCGGAGGCCGAGAGACGGGGGTGGCCGCGCGTGTCGAGCACCGGGAGGTGGCCAAGCAGCGCACTGAGGCCGGATTCATAGCCAGTGGCGGCGATGATGATGTCGGGCTCGATCCGCTCGCCACTGTGAAGGACGACGCTCGTCCCCTCGATGCGCGCCACCGGGCCGGCGAGCGTCGTGCGGCCGGCCTTGATAGAGGCGATCGTGCCGTCGTCGACGGGAATGGCGATCTGGTTGCGACGCAGCCGCGTTGCCGCGCCGGCTTCGGGCTGCGGGAAGCCGAGGTTCTGCAGCCGGCCGAAAGCGAGGCGCTCCGTCAGCCGGATCGCCGGATCAACGATGGCTGAGGGGAGGCGCTCCATCATCGGCGAAAGACGGTGGACGGCAAGGCCCTTCAGGCGCTTGGGCAGCACGCTGGCGCCACCGCGGACCGACAGCCACAGCCGGTCGGTCTTGACCTTGGAGAGATGGTTGACGACATCGAAGCCGGAATTGCCGCCGCCGATGACCAGCACCCGCTGGCCCTGATAGTCTTTGGCCCGTCCGAGCGCCGAGGCATGCCGCAGGATCCCGCCGAAACCCTCCGCGCCCTCGATCGCCGGCATCAGCGGCAGGCGATCCCGGCCGGTGGCGATGACGAGGTGGGCACCCTCCAGCCTCTCGCCCGTGGCGAGCGTTACCGTGAAGCCGCCGTCGTCCTGTGCGACAACCTGCGTCACGACCGCCCCATAACGGATTGGGAAATCAGCCCGTCCGGCGAAGGCCTGCAGATGGTCGATCACCGCATCACGAGAAGGGAAGGCCGGAGTGCCCTTCGGATAGCGTAGGCCCGGCAGGGTGGAATGATCGCGATGTGTGTTCAGCGTCAATTGCGGATGGCGGGCTGCCCAGCTGGCACCGGGCGCCGCGGCCGCCTCCAGCACCACGCAATCCACGCGCTTTAACAGTAAGTGATGTGCAACAGTGAGACCCGCGAGGCCGGCACCGATGACAAGGACAGGCGGATCTCTGTATAGGGGGCGCATGGGGGGACCATGGGCAAGGCGGGGCGCCTTGGCAATCATTTTCCCAAGACATGAACAGCCTTGCGCGACGCGTTCCGGTCTTTGGCGGACGCAGGATCGGTTCGGCTGGTCAAACATTGGGCGGTAGGTGGGAATGGCCGTGCTGAGTGCAAGACGCATCTTTGATGCCGCGATGGATACCGGCCTGCCGCCGCTGCCCGAGGCAGGATTGTCGGTCGCCGGGCGCTTGGCGCTCTGCCGCGAGCATGGCGATTTCTCGGTCGCCTATTCGAGCGCCGTGCAGGATGGCTTACGTTATTTCGGTGATGAGCACGGCTATCTCGCCTATGCCACCAAGATGGGCCACAGCTTCGTGCTAGGCGATCCGGTCGCAGCACCCTCGGCGCGCGCGGACTATCTGCGCGCCTTCGTCGCGGAGGGCAAGGCACCCTGCTTCGTGCAGATCGGGCCGGAGACGGCCGAAGTCCTGTCGGGTCTCGGCTATCGCGTCAACCAGATCGGCGTCGATACGCTGCTCGCCTTCGACCGGCACAGCTTCTCCGGCAAGCGCAATGAAACGGTGCGTTACTCCGAACGCTGGCTGGTCAAGCAGGGCTACCAGCTGATCGAATGCGACGGGACGGTCGGCTCCAGGGCGGCGATCAAGGCGCTCTCGAAGAAGTGGCGGGCGGGCCGCGTCGTCCACCGGCGCGAAATGGCCTTTCTCAACCGACCCTTCCGGACCGAACTGATGCCGGACATGCGCCGCTTCCTGGTGCTCGATCCGGGCGGCGAGCCGGTGGCCGTCATCGATTTCGACCCGATCTACAGCGCCGGGCGGGTTATTGGCTATACGACGGCCTTCAAGCGTCGCCTGCCGGATGCCTCCTCCCATGCCGAGATCGGGCTCACCAAATTCGCGGCCGATCGCTTCCGCAGCGAAGGCCGATCCCGCTTGACGCTTGGCCTCTCGCCGCTGGCCGGCCTGGCGCCGAGCGGTTATCCGGAAAGCGCGGTCTGGGCCTGGCTCTTCGCCCGCGCCTTCCACTCGCCCCGCATCAATGCCCGCTTCTTCAACCTGCAAGGCCAGGCCGCCTTCAAGCGTCGCTTCCACGGCGAGGAAGTCCCCACTTACATCGCCTTCAAACGCGGCACGCCGCTCGAAATGCTGGCGCTGCTGCGCGTGCTAAAGACCATGTGAGCAGCGGGTCCGCAACTCACGAACCCTCGGCCGTGCGGTTGGCAATCTTGGCCTGGAGCACGACGACGACGAGCAGGAAGAGGCCGCGGATGACGGATTGCCAATAGGCCGAGAGCGAGATGACGCCGAGTCCGTTTTCGAAGTTCAGCACGTTGAAGACCATGCCGAGCAGCAGCACGCCGGCGAGCGTCGCGCCGACCGAGCCGGCGCCGCCCGTCAGCAGCGTGCCGCCGACCACCACCGAGGCGATGGCGAAGAGCTCCCAGCCGACGCCCTCGGTCGGCTGCCCGGCGCCGAACTGGGCGGCGAGGATGGTGCCGGCAAGGCCTGCCAGCAGGCCGGAGACGGCATAGACGCTAAAGACGGTGCGCCGCACCTTGAGCCCCATCAGGAGCGCCGTTGCCTCGCCGTCGCCGACCGCCAGCACATGGCGCCCGGCCGGGAGACGTTCTAGGAAAACCCAGCCGAGCACGAAGGCGACGAGCGCGATCCAGGCGGGAATCGGAAAACCGAGGAGATCGTCCTGGCCGAGCATGGTGAAGGCGGTGTCATAGGAGACCGAGACCGACTGATTGTCGGCCAGAAGCAGCGCCAGGCCATAGGAGGCGAGCATGGCGGCAAGCGTCGCGATGAAGGGCTGGATGCGCATGCGGGTGATGACGAGGCCGTTCACGACGCCGAAGGCGAGCCCCGCCGCCATGCCGGCGAGCAGCCCTGCCGCCCAGCCATAGGGCGAGGCGAAGGCCGAGACGACGGAGGCGAAGGCCGCCACGCCGCCGACGGAGAGATCGATGCCGCCGGTGATGATCACGAAGCACATGCCGAGCGCGATCAGCGCGAACATGGAATTGTAGCGCAGGAAGCTCAGGATGTTGAAGGGCGAGAGGAAGTTGTCGTAGCGCAGCGTGGCGAAGAGGATGAGGGCGGCGAGCGCCACCAGCACGCCAAGGCGGGCCAGATCACCGGACGATTTCAGGCGGAGAAGGGCGGAGATCATCGGAGGCTCCTAGCTGCGGTCGGCGCGCTGTTGAACATAGACGGCGAGGATGATCAGCCCGGCCTTGACGACGAGGGCCGCCGCATCCGGCACGCCATTGGCGAGCAGCGTGTAGCGCACCAGTTGGATGACGAGCGCGCCAAGCAGCGTGCCGACGATATTGGCGCGTCCGCCGGTCAACAGCGATCCGCCGACAGCGACCGCGGCGATGGCGTCGAGCTCCATGCCGAGGCCGACGAGATTGGCATCACTCGCCGAATTGCGCGCCACCACCACCAGGCCGGCCAAGCCCGCCAGCGCACCGGAGATGATATAGACCAGGGACTTGACGCGCTTGACCGAAATGCCGGCAAGCCGCGCCGCGCGCTCATTGCCGCCGACGGCAAGGATCTGCCGGCCGAACATGGTGTAGCGGATCAGCGCCCAGGCGAACCCCGCCACGACCAGCATCAGGGCCACCTGCGCCGGGATGCCCGCCACATGGCCCATGGCGATCCACTGGAAGCCGGGATTCTTGAAGACCTGCAGATTGCCGTTGGTGACGACCTGGGCGATGCCGCGCCCGGCAATGAACAGCACCAGCGTGGCGACGATCGGCTGGATCGCATAGCGCGTCACCAGCAGGCCGTTGAACCAGCCGAAGCCCATGGTGACGAAGATCGGCAGGAGGAAGGCGAGCGCCAGGCTTAAAACCGGATTGTCGATCGGCAGCAGCGTGCCGAGGAAGATCATCGGCGCCACGGCCCCGGCGATCGCCATCAGCGAGCCGACGGAAAGGTCGATGCCGCCGGTGGCGATCACCAGGGTCATGCCCGTTGCGACGATGACAATGGCGGCCACCTGCGTCAGATTGACGTTGAGCGTCTGCCAGGACAGGAAGTTTGGCGTCATCACCAGGTTGAAGAGGATCAGCAGGGCCAGCGCGGTCACGGTGCCGTAGCGGCTGGCGAGCTGAAGGGGCGAGAGGCGGCGAGGCTCGCCCACCGGCGCGGGGGAGGTGTCGGTCGCGGTCATCGGGGCTCTCCTGAAGCGTCGCTTTCCTGATGCGCCATGGCCGCGAGAAGCGCCCTTTCCGACATGGCCGCGCGCGGCAGCACGGCGACCGAGCGTCCGTCGCTGAGCACGGTGATGCGGTCGGCGGCGGCCAGCAGTTCCTCAAGCTCGGAGGAGATCATCAACACGCTCAGCCCCTCATCCGCCAGCTTGCGCAAGAGTTTGAGGATTTCGGACTTGGCACCGATGTCGATGCCGCGGGTCGGCTCGTCGACGATCAGAATCTTGGGATTGGTGCAGAGCCAGCGGGCGAGCAGCACCTTCTGCTGGTTGCCGCCGGACAGCTCCTTGATCGGCTGCTCGGGCGAGGCGCATTTGATGCGCAGCGCGGCGATGAAGTGCTTGACGATCGCATCCTCGCGCGCCCGGTCGACGATGCCGGCCTTGCGAAGCCGCGGCAGGAGCGCCAGCGTCATGTTCTCGCGGATGCTCATATCCGGCACGATGCCGTCCACCTTGCGGTCTTCCGAAACGAGACCGATTCCGTCGGCGATGGCTTCCGCCGGCTCCTGATAGCGCCGCGAGGCACCCGACACGTCGAGGCGGCCGCTCTCCAGCCGGTCGACACCGAAGACGATGCGCGCGGTTTCGCTGCGGCCGGAGCCGAGCAGACCTGCAAGGCCCGAAATCTCTCCTTCGCGGACCGTCAGGTCGACGCCACGGACCCGGACGCCTGAACCGGCGCCGGTCAGCGCGAGACGAACCGGGCGCTCCGCCTGCTCTTCGATGCCGTTGCTGATCGCCTCGAAGGCGGCAAGCTCGCGGCCCAGCATGTGGTGCACCAGATCCATCTTCGGCATGTCGCGCATGGCGCCGGCGGCGACCGTCTGGCCGTCGCGCATGATCGTCACGCGGTCGCAGAGCGCATAGAGCTCGTCCAGCCGGTGGCCGATGAAGATGACGCCGACGCCCTTCTCCTTGAGCGTGCGGATGGTGCGGAAGAGGATCTCTACCTCGCGCTCGTCGAGCGAGGAGGTGGGCTCGTCCATGATAAGGAGCTTCGCCTTCTGCATGACGGATCGCGCGATCGCCACCATCTGCCGCGTCGCCGCGCTGAACTGGGCGACCGGGCGATCGACGTCGATGTCGAGGTTGAAGGTGTTCAGGATCTCGCGGGCACCGGCGCGCATGGCGCGATGATCGAGAAAGCCGAAGCGGCGCGGCTCGCGCGCCAGATAGATGTTCTCGGCCACCGAACGCTGGGCGGCGAGGTTGATCTCCTGATAGATGGTGGCGATGCCCGCCGCCTGGCTTTCGGCCGGCGAGGCGAAAGCGCGCTCCTGCCCGTCGAAGAGGATGCGGCCGGTATCGAGCCGGTAGGCGCCGGTCAGGATCTTGATCAGCGTCGACTTGCCGGCCCCGTTCTGGCCGACCAGCGCCATGATCTCGCCGGCGGCGACCTCGAGCGAGGCGCTGCGCAGCGCGGCCACGCCGGCGAAGGACTTGGAAATCTCCTGCATGGACAGCAGCATGGGGTCCTCGTTCGAGCCTTGAGACATGCGAGCCTTGAGAAAAGAAGGCGACCCGGCAGGGCAGGGGTGCCGGGATCAAGCCGCTGCCCGGCCGCCGCAGGGCGGGCCGGGCAGGGTCACGATCGTGGATCAATAGGCGTTGGCGAGCTCGGCCTTGGCGTTCGAGCTGTCGTAGAACTTGTCCTCGTTGATCACCCACGGCTCGATCTTCTCGGCCTTGGCGAAGCGGGCCATGGTCTCAAAGGCCTTGGGCCCAAAGCGCGGATTGCACTCGACGACGGCTGCGATCTTGCCTTCCGCCACAAGGCCCACGGCTTCCTTGCCGCCATCGATCGAAAGGACGAGAATGTCCTTGCCGGGCACCTTGCCGGCCGCCTCGATGGCCGAGATGGCGCCGATCGCCATTTCGTCATTGTGGGCATAGATGATGTCGGCATCCGGATGGGCCTGGAGCAAAGCTTCCGCCACCTGGCGGCCCTTGTCGCGGGCGAAATCGCCGGACTGCGAGGCGACGATCTCGAAGCCGCCGGCAGCCTTGATCGCCTCGTCGAAGCCCTTCTTGCGGTCATTGGCCGGCGAGGAGCCGGTCGTGCCCTCGAGTTCGATGATCTTCGTCTTGCCGCCGGCATTCTTGGCCAGCCACTCGGCCACGCGCTGGCCTTCCTTGATGAAGTCGGAGCCGATGAAGGTGAGATAGTCCTCGCCGGCCTTGGCGAGCTTCGGATCAACACTGCGGTCGAGCAGGATGACCGGGATGCCGGCTTTCTTGGCGGCCATGACGGCGGGGATCAGCGGCTTTTCTTCACGAGGCGCGAGGAAGATCACGTCCACGCCCTGGGCGATCATCGAATTGACGTCGGCGACCTGCTTGGCGGCGGAGCCGGCGGCATCTGTATAGACCAGCTGATAGCCGAGCTTGGCGGCTTCGGCCTTCATGCTTTCGGTCTGGGCGATGCGCCAGGGATTGTTCGATTCGGTCTGCGCGAAGCCGACCTTGTAGCTGTCCTTCTGCTTGAGCGCAGGGACTTCGGCCAGCGCCGTGCCGGCCAGGATGGTGGCGGCGCCGAGCGCGCTTGCGGCCAGCATGAATGTGCGACGTGAGAATGCGGACATCTCAGTTTCTCCTCCCAAAAATTTTCCGACCTCCTCAGATCGGTTGAAGCATTTGGCGCTTCACAGCGGCCAACTTGTTGCTAATGATATTAACAGTCAAGCTGAAAATTATTAGCTGCCGCACAAATCTGGATGCGCTGCAGCGGGAGGGCAGGGTGGATCACGTAGGGGGAACGGGGCGCGGACGGGCGCGGCGGGGCGGGGCATCGAGGCCGACCATGACCGATGTCGCCCGCATCGCCGGCGTCTCGCAATCGAGCGTCTCGCTGGTGCTGAACGAAATGACCGGTGCCCGCATCTCGGCCGAGACGCAGATGAAGGTGCGCGAGGCGGCGCAGAAGATCGGCTATCGATTGCCGGGCACGCGCCATCAGCCGCGCAGCGAGAGGCCGGTGCGCGGCTCCACCATCGCCTTTCTCCTGGACGAGATCTCCACCAGCCCGCATCCGGTGATCAGCCTGGACGGGGCGCGCGACCACGCCTTCGAACAGGGCTTCCTGGTTGCCACTCATGTGACGCGCTCGAACCCGGATCTGGAGGCCGCAATCCTCGCCTCGATCGCCGAGGATCCGGCGGTGGTCGGCGTCATTTATGCCACGATCTTCACCCGCCGCGTCGCGCTGCCGCCTCTCCTCCGGAACCGCCCGACCGTGCTGCTGAACTGTGTCGGCGAGGCACGGGCCCTGCCCGCGGTGGTGCCGGGCGAGGTGGCGGGCGGTTTCGCGGCGACGGCGCATCTGACCGGGCTCGGCCACAGGCGCATCGGCTTCATCAATGGCGAGCCCTGGATGGATGCGGCGATCGACCGGCTGAAGGGCTATAAGCAGGCGCTCGCGACCGCCGATATCGCCTTCGACCCGACGTTGCTGCGCCATGGCGACTGGTTGCCGCTGCGGGGATACGAGGCGGCGCTGGAGCTCCTGTCGCTTCCCGAGCCGCCGAGCGCCATCCTCTGCGGCAATGATCTGATGGCGATCGGCGCGCTGGAGGCGGCCTCCGAGCGCGGCCTGCGGGTGCCGGAGGACCTGTCGATCATGGGCTATGATGACCAGGAGCTCGCCCGCTACACCCACCCACCGCTGACGACGATCCTGCTGCCCAACTACGAGATGGGCCAGAAGGCGGCGGAATTGCTCATCGACATGGCCGTGCACAACAAGCCGGTGCGGCCGATGGTACTGAAGGTGGACGGGCCGGTCGTGCCGCGCAGCACCACCGCCGCCCCGCGTCCCTCATAAGAAGAGGCTGGCAATGGGAGCTGCCAGCCTTCGATCTTTCGTAAGTGGAGAGACCCGGTCAGGCCGGATCGGCACCCATGACCAGGCCTTCGATGTCGTGCTTCTGGGTGATCGGGATCAACGCGTCGACGACGCGGCAGACGAGATGCTTGCGGGCGATCTCGGGAAGCGCATCGTGCCACTCCTTGGTCACCATCATGTCGTGCAGCTCGGCATGGCCGGCACCCGGCGCATCGACGCCCAGCACCATGACCGGCCGGGCGATCGGCGAGAGATGCTCGGTGCCGCGATGGACGGTCAGCGCCGAGCGGCAGGAGATGTCGCCGCGCTTCGGGAACTTCCGCGTCGCCCGCTCCTGGAACCGGCCCCAGAGCGCCTTGTCCGGAAACATCTCGTGCTTCCACTCGCGGCCGTCATCATATTGCGTGCCGGGGGCCACTTCGAAGGGGCCCATATCCTCCGTCACGTCGACGCCGGTCAGATTGAAGGCGAGCGAGGTGATGCGGCGGTCACGATAGGTGTCGACCGGCGAGGGGAAGTCGCGGTGCCAGGGCTGGTACTTCGCGCCCTGGAAGGGCACGTCGAGGCCGATCTCGACGATCTGGTAGTCTGGCCCGAGCACATTGGTGCAGACGTCGACCACCCAGGGATGGGTGATGAGATCGACGAAGCCGCGAAAGTCCTGCGGGTGGATCTCGACATACCAGCGGCGCGGCCCGCGGCCGACGGCGCCACCCGGACGCTGGATCGCTGACCAGAACGCGGTCATCATGTCCTCGCGCATTTCGTCCGCCCATTGCGGGGAGAAGGCGCCCTTCAAGCCGATGATGCCATCCTCCGACAGTGTGTTCAGATGGGCGGCGAGATCATAGTCGAATTGTGCATGTGCATTCATGATGTGTCCTCCTCGACCCTTGCAACCTACCCCGACTAATAATTATTAGTCAATGGAAAATCTATCCCCGCTCGGTTACGAAACAATCAGGACTTTCGAATGGACGGACCCGTGAGCAGCCAGAAGACAGCCAAGCGCGTGACGATGATGGATGTGGCCAAGGCCGCCGGCTGCTCGCAGGCCACCGTTTCGGTGGTGCTGAACAATGTGACCGACATCAAGATTTCCGCCGAGCTTCGCGCCCGTGTGGTGGAGGCGGCGCGGTCGCTCGGCTATGGGCAGAAGAGCTTCCTTCGCCGGGCGGCGCTCGACGAGTTGCGCGGCGGTTGCATCGGCTTCGTGGTCGATCAGCTCGCCACCACCTCCGAGGCGGTCAACGCGATCGAGGGCGCCCGGCAGGAGTCCTGGGAGGCCGACGTGACCATCCTCGTCGCCCAGACTCAAGGGCGCGCCGAATACGAGCACCGCGCACTGGACCGTTTGCTGAGGGCCGGGGTGCAGGGCATCATCTATATGTCGATCTTCACCCGTCGCGTCGCGCTCGATCCTGTCTTCGAGACGCTGCCGGTGCCGCTCGTGCTGCTCAACTGTTATACCGGCGACAACCGCTTTCCCTCCGTGGTGCCGGACGAGATCAATGGCGGGCGGCAGGCGACGCTGGCGCTGATCGAAAAGGGCCATCACCGGATCGGCACGATCACGGGGGAGAGCTTCATGGAGGCGGCGCAGGACCGGCTGATCGGCTATCGCAAGGCGCTGCGCAAGGCCGGCATCGACTATGACGACCAGCTGGTGGCGCAGGGCAGCTGGACGCCGACCTCCGGCTACGAGGCGACGCAGCAGCTGCTGGCATTGCCCGAGCGGCCGACGGCGATCTTCTGCCAGAACGACAAGATGGCCTGGGGCTGCATGACGGCGCTGCGTGAGGCGGGCCTCAGCGTGCCCGGCGATGTGTCCGTTATCGGCTATGACGACGAGGAGCTCGCCCGCCACTTGCGGCCGCAGCTCACCACGCTCGACCTGCCGCATCGCGCCATGGGCGCCTGGGCTGTCCGGCGCCTCGACCATCCCCCGGTGGCGGGCAACGAGCCCCACGCCCCGCACAAGGTGGCCTGCGCCTTCATCGAGCGCGCCTCCGTGGCCACGCCGCGCCGGCTCGCCCGCTAGTCCCCGGGCGGGGCGCACTGCCGCTTCCGGCAGACAGGCCTTGGACGGATGACCCGGTCTAGCAATCCAGCGTCGAAACTCCCGTCTGCGAGGACCCCATGGACGCTGCACCCGCCCGCTATTCCACTTTGCAGATCGCCCTGCACTGGCTGATCGCCGTTGCCGTGCTGTTCCAGCTTGTCTTCGGCGAGAGCATGACCGCCGTCGTCGATGCGGCGGAGGAGGGGACGATGGCCGCCGGCTCCGACCAGGCTCTGGCCTCGGCCCATTACTGGGTCGGCCTGTCGATCCTCGCTCTGGTGCTGGTCCGCCTTGTCGTACGGCTGACCCAGGGCGCGCCGGCGCCTGCCGGTTCTGCACTGACCCGCAGGGCGGCGACCACGGTGCATTGGCTGTTCTACGCGCTGCTCTTAGCGACCCCGATTGCCGGCCTGCTGGCCGTCTATGTCTCCGATGAGTTCGGCGAAATCCACGCAGCAGCCAAGCCGGTCTTCATCGTCCTCATTCTCGCCCATTCTGCCGGTGCGCTGTTCCACCAGTTCGTCGCCAGGGACGGCACGCTGAAGAGAATGCTGAGCGCGCGGTCCTGAGGCTCAATCGAATTCCTGGCTGGCCCCCGCACCGCCCCGCTCAGCTGCAGCAGGCAGGCGCACCTGCTTTCTGACCGGTGCAGGCAGCAGGGGCCAGCCCCTCCCTCCGCCGGCGATGCTCCGGCTTGCATTGCGCCGGCCTTGGTTGCAGGTCGACGACGAGACCGTCCCCAATCCGCGTCACGGTCGCGCCGGAGAAGAGCCGGATCGGGTCTCTCCCGTCGCTGACCTCGAAGGTCAGCTGGGCGCTCCCGTCCAGCCTCACATGATCGGCGACCCTGTCGAGAATCGCGATGAGCTTGCCGGCCGTCATCGCGCCTTCTCCATCGCCCTCGCCATCGAGCAGCTGCACGATCATCTCCGACCAGAGCGCCGGATTGCCGCCGCAGTCGAGCGCGGAAAAGGCGCCTGCCTTCACCTCGGTCACATGATAGCCTGGTCGGATCCGCCGCCCTTCGGCTTGAAAGAGGACGGGACGCTGCGGTGCGGCCGCGAGGGCGGATGTCAGCTCCGCGAGGGTGAGGATCTCGGCGGATGAGGCGGTCTTGTCTCGATCAAACATCTGCGCTAGTCCTTTGTTTCAATATTTCAAGAATGATCGAAATGATAATGACCGTCAAGCGCTCCGATCCGCCCGACCGCTCGAGCCTGAGCCGCGATTGCGCAGGGCGAATGCCACTTTTGACGGCGGCGCACGCATGAGGGCGTCCTCCGTTTCCGCTGCCGCGCCGATCAGCGCCCTGGGGCTGACCCAGATCGTCGGCTATGGCACGCTCTATTATTCCTTCCCGATCCTTGCACCGTCGATCGCCGCGGATCTCGGCCTGCGGCTCGATCTCGTGTTCGGCATCTATTCGCTCTCGCTCCTGGCCGGCGGCCTCTGCGCACCGGTGATCGGCCGCAGACTGGACAGGCATGGGGCGGCGTCGGTCATGGCGGTCGGCTCGCTTCTCTCCGCCCTGCTTTTCGTGCTCTCGGCCTGGTCGCCGAGCCTGGCGATCTTCGTGCTCGCCATCGTGCTTCAGCAGATCGCGGCGGGCATGGTGCAGTACCAGGCGGCCTTTGCCGCCCTGGTGCAGCTCGACGCTCAACGCGCGCCGCGCACCATCACCGCCCTGACGCTGATCGCCGGCTTCGCCTCCAGCCTGTTCTGGCCGATCTCGGCGGGGCTTTCCGGCTGGCTCTCCTGGCGGGACATCCATCTGGTCTTTGCGGCACTTCACCTTGCGCTCTGCCTGCCTCTGCATCTCTGGCTGCGGGGCCGCGGCCCCCTCGAGCGGCCGTCCGGTTCAGCTCCGAATGGGGCCGCGGTCATCGGCGTGCTCGCCCCGGCCGCGCGGCGGCGCGGAATGGTGCTCGTCGGCCTCGGCTTTGCCGTGGTCGGCTTCACGCTTACCGCTTTCCTCGCCCATCTGGTGCCGCTGCTTCAATCCATGGATCACGGCGCGGCGGCGGTCGGCATCGCCGCCCTGTTCGGACCGGCGCAGGTGCTGAGCCGCGTGCTGACCATCGTGATCGGCCCGCGCCTCTCCCCACCCGGCCTCGCCGCGCTGTCCGGCCTGCTGATCGTGCTCGGCGTGCTGATCCTTGCAGGCGGTGGGGCTTATCCGATCGGCGCCGTCGCCTCGACGCTCTGCCTCGGGCTGGGGTCCGGCATCAACAGCATCGCGCAGGGCAGCCTGCCGCTGCATCTCTTCGGATCGCAGGCCTATGGGCTGGTGACGGGCAAGCTCGCGGCCGCGCGTCTCGCCTTCGGCGCGGCGGCCCCCTTCCTCTTCGCCTTCCTGCTCCAGGCCCTCGGCTCCGGCCCGGCGCTGCTGCTCTCCGCCGGCCTCGGCGCTCTCGGTTTCCTGGCTTTCCTGGCTGTCTTTACGACCGCCCGGCAGCCCGTATCGCTGAAGATCCCTGATTTGGAGGTGGCGAGGGCGGACGAGCGCGTGACCCAGCGCGAGGTCACGCCGCTCTGATGAAAAGCTTTATCAGTCGGTTCTTTTAACGCCCCGAAACGCGTCAGCTTTCAAGTTACGATGCATCGGCCGGTGCGGGCGCCATTGCCGCATACCAGTTCTGCCGGTAGGCCGCGAGCGAAAGGCCGGCGGCCTCCACCCTCTGGCCCGTCGCAGGCGGTGGCGCGATGCCGGTCAGAAGCGCGGCGCCGGCGCTTGTGCCGGTCGAGCCGGCAGCGGCAATGATCTCGGCACCCGTCAGGGCGGCCAGAGCGCGGAGATAGAGCACATTGGCCGCAAAGGGCCCCTCGACGATGATCGGTCCGCTGCGACCGAGCAGGGACAGGCTCGCCTCGGTCATCAACGCGAGATAGAGCGCGACGGCGGCATGGCGCTCCGCCGGGCTGGCCCCCTTTTCGTTGATCCAGCGGCCCCTGCGGCCGGGAAAGGGGCCGGAGCCTTCCACAAAGTTGGGCAGAAGCATGATCGAACGTGCCAGAACCGCCGGCAGCGCCGCCGCAATCGCCTCCGGCTCTGCCGGCCCGATCTCGGCAGCAAGCGTTTCATATTCGCGCCCGCCCATGAAACGCGCGGAAGGCACCGGGCGGGCAAAGGCATCGACATTGGCCAGCGTGTCGCGGTCGGGGTCGAGATGGTCGAGATCACCGCCGATTGCAAAGCCCACCACCCATGTGCCGGTGGAAACGACCGAAAAGGCGCCGCTGCGGGTCATGAGATGCGGAAGCAGCGAGGCGTTGGAATCGTGGATCCCGCAATGGACGCGGACCGCCTCGGTCAGGCCGAGACGGGCGGCGAGCACCGGCTCCACCGGCCCCAGCACATCGAAGGCCGAGCGCAGCGGCGCCAGGCGATCGCGGATGCCGAGGCGGTCCACCAGCGTCGAATATCGCGCCTCACGCGGGCACCAGAGATCGGTGTGGCAGCCGAGCGACGTCACCTCATTGGCCGCGACGCCGGTCAGGCGATAGGCCCAATATTGCGGATAGGTGAGGATGGTGGCGACACGGGCAAAATCGTCCGGAAAGCCGCGGCTCTGGTAATGCAGCTGCGCACCGAGATTGAGGCCCATGGACTGCGCGGGCGAGAAACTCTCCTCAAAGCCCGGCCGCAAGCTCCGGTAAGCGGCGCGGACAGGATCGGGGTATTCATACTCATAGTCGAGCACAGGAAGCGCCAGCGTGCCGTCTTTGGCAAGTAGAGCCGCGGCGGCACCGTGGGCGGTGATGGAGATCGCATCGAAGCCAGGGTCTCGCGCAAACTCTGCGAGCGCGCCGCAGGCAAAGGCCCAGAGCGCGTCGGTGTCGTAATGCGGATAGGGCCCGTCCTGGCGGGTGACGTTGCGCGTGCGGCGGACGGCCAACTCCTCGCCGGTCGCGGCATCGAGCACGACCAGCTTGGCATTGGTCTTGCCGATATCGAGCACGGCGACACGCTTGAGCGGCAGGGCGGAAGGGCTGTCGGTCATCGGTATCATGGCAGGTGGAAGACGGGGCGGAGCGCGGTCTGCACCGGCCGGTTATCGGGGTGTGTCTCCATGATGTCGGCCATATGCGCCCACCAGCGCTTCATCACCGGATGGTCGGGCAGGCGGTCGAGGCCGTTCTCCTCCGGCACGGTGAGCACGCCGAACAGGGTGCGGGTCTCGGGGTCGAGGAAGATCGAATAGTCGCTGATGCCGGCCGCATGCAGCAGGTTGACCAGCTCCGGCCAGATCTCGTCATGCCGGCGGCGATACTCGTCCTCCATTCCGGGATTGAGCGTCATGGTGAAGGCGTGGCGCGGCATGGGGGCTCTCCTCGCGCTCAGGACTTCATGGCCCGGACGCGCCGGGCGATGATCGGAATGGCGATGGTGATGATCAGCAGCAGTCCGATGAAGATCGACATGACGATACCCGGCACATTGAGAAGGCCGAGGCCGAAGGAGACAAGGCCCATGACGAAGGCGGCGATGACGACGCCACCGATCGTGCCGGCGCCGCCGAGGATCGAGACCCCGCCGAGGACGACCATGGTCACCACCTCGAGCTCCCAGCCCTGCGCGATCGACGGGCGCGTGGAGCCGAGGCGCGAGGTGAGGCAGACGGCAGCAACCCCGCTCATCAACCCCGTCAGCAGGAAGAGGATGAATTTCACCCGCTCGACCGGAATACCGGAAAAGCGCGCGGCAAACTCGTTATTGCCGATCACATAGACTTGGCGGCCGAAATTGCTGGTGTGGAGCAGCAGGGCGAAGGCGCAGGCGACGGCGGCAAAGAGCACGAATTCGAAGGAGATGACCCAGACGACATAGCCCTGGCCGAAGAAGGCGAAATCGGCCGGATATTTGCCATAGGCCTGGTCGCCGAGCACGATGTAGGAAATGCCGCGGAACAGGCTCATCGTGCCGATGGTGACGACGATCGACGGGAGCTTGAGCACCGAGACCAGCGTGCCGTTGACGAGGCCGCAGGCAAGCCCGACGCCGATGCCGATCAGCGCCAGGCCCGGCGCCCCGACGCCCAGCTGCGCGGCCGCGCCCATGGCGGTGGAGGCAAGCGCGATGATCGCGGCGACGGAGAGATCGATCTCGCCGGAGATCACCAAGAGCGCCATGGCGAAGGCGATCATCGCCTTTTCGGTGAAGTTGAAGGTCGCGTCGGAGAGGTTCCAGACGTCGAGGAAATAGGGCGAGGCGAGACTGTTGAAGACGAAGATCGCCACCGCCACGCCGAAGAGCAGCACCTCCCAGCTTGAAAGCAGACGCGACAGCGGCGTGCCGAGCCGATCGGGAATGGTCCGGCGCGGCGTCTCGCCGGTGTCTCTCGGGTGGGCCGCTTCGGCCGGGGTCGAGACGGGGTTGGGTGCGCTCATGCGGCGGCTCCCTTGATGGTCACATCGGTTTTGGTCGGGCGCAGGATGATCCGGCCGCGCGCCTGCTCGCGCCGTGCGTTGACGACGACGGCGAGAATGATCACGGCACCCGAAATCGCCATCTGGGTGAAGGGCGAGATGCCGATCACCGGCAGGGCGTTCTTGATGACACCCAGAAACAGCGCGCCGAGCACGGTGCCGAGCACCGAGCCGATGCCGCCGGCAATGGCGATGCCGCCGATCACGCAGGCCGCAATGCTGTCGAGCTCGAAGCCATTGGCAATGTCGACATAGGCGACCGCATAGCGCGAGACCCAGAGATAGCCGCAGAGGCCCGCCAGCGCGCCGGAAAGCTGGAAGGCGCGGAACCGCGTCTTGCCGACATCGATGCCCGCATAGACGGCCGCCACCGGATTGCCGCCCGAGGCATAGGTCGCACGGCCGAAGGGCGTGTGGCGGAGCACGAGCGCCATGGCGATCACGATCAAGAGCGCCGTCCAGCCGAGCACCGGCAGGCCGAGGAACACGGTGCGGGGCACGTTGAGGAAGGTCGGCGTCATCTGATGCGCATTCACCCAGGCGCCGCCGGAGAGCACGAAAGCCATGCCGCGATAGATGGTGAGCGTGCCGAGCGTGACGACGATCGGCGGGATCTGCAGGCGCCAGACAAGGAAGCCGTTGATCGTGCCGAGCGCGGTGCCGATGGCGATGGCAACGAGCACGATGAGGATCAGCGGCAGACCGGGAAATGCGGCATCCAGCATCGCCACCGCCATGCCGGTAAAGGCGAGATTGGCAGCGACCGAGAGATCGATCGACTTCGTCAGGATCACCGTCATCTGGCCGAGCGCCAGGATGATCAGGATCGAGGTGTCGGTGAAGATATTGGCGAGATTGGCGGGCGCAGCGAAGCCGGCGGCGCGCGTCGAGAAGGCGCCGACCATCACCAGGATGATGAGGGCAAGGGCGGTTTCGCGTTTCTTGAGGATCTTCAGCATGGTCATCTCACGCATTGCCGGTTGCGGCGCGCACCAGCGTTTCCGGCTGCAGGCCCTCGCGCTCGAAGAGGCCGGCCGGAAGCCCCTCGCGCATCACCAGCACCCGGTCGGACATGCCGAGGATCTCCGGCAGTTCGGAGGAGACCATGATGATGCTCAAGCCCTCCGAGGCGAGCTCCGAGATGAAGGCGTGGACGGCGGCCTTGGAGCCGATGTCGATGCCCTTGGTCGGCTCGTCGAGGATGATGACCCTGGGCGCCGTGGCGAGCCATTTGCCGATCACCACCTTCTGCTGGTTGCCGCCCGACAGCGTGCCGACCGGCACGGAGAGCGAGGCGGCGCGCAGGTCGAGCCGCTCGGCATAGCGCCGGGCGAGCGCGAACTCATTGGCGGCCTTCAGGAAGCCGCTGCGCGAGGTGCGCGTCAACGAGGGGAGTGTCATGTTCTGGTAGATCGGCATCGGCAAGGCGAGCCCATGGCGGCCGCGCTCTTCCGGCACGTAGACGATCCCTGCGCGGATCGCGTCCTGCGGGCTGGCGATCGTCAGCGGCTGGCCAGAGAGGCGCAGGCGGCCGGAGGAGGGGCGGGTGATGCCGAAGAGAGACTGGCAGAGTTCCGACCGCCCGGCGCCGATCAGGCCGTAGAGGCCGAGAATTTCGCCGCGGCGCAGCGTCAGCGAGATGCCGTTGAACTCGGTCGGATGGCAGTAGTCCTCGACCTCCAGTATCGGTTCGCCGATCGCAACGGTGAGCTTCGGAAAGGTCTCCTTGACGTCGCGGCCGACCATCAGCCGGACGATCTCGTCCTGGGGCGTGGCCTTGAGAAGGCCGTGGCCGACGGCGCGGCCGTCGCGGAAGACGGCGAAGCGGTCGGCGATCTCGTAGAGCTCGTCGAACTTGTGGCTGATGAACAGGATCGCCTTGCCCTGACCTTTCAGCGTCTCGACGATGCGGAAGAGATCATCGATCTCCTTGCGGGACAGCGCCGCCGTCGGTTCGTCCATGATAACGATGCGCGCGTCGATCGACAGGGCCCGGGCAATGGCGACGAGATGGCGCTGGGCGATCGACAGGTCTTTGAGCCGGATGGTCGGGTCGATGGCGCTTTCGAGCGAGACGAGCAGGCGCCGCGCCTCCGCATTCATCCGCGCCCAGTCGATCGTTTTCCAGCGCGTGCGCGGCGTGTGGCCGAGGAAGATGTTTTCGGCGACCGTCAGCTCGTCGAAGAGCACGGTCTCCTGATGGATGGCGGTGATGCCGGCGTCGATCGCGTCCTGCGCGCTCGAAAAGACGACCGGCCGGCCGTCGATCAGGATCTCGCCTTCATTCGGCCGGTAGATGCCGGTCAGCACCTTGACGAGCGTCGACTTGCCGGCGCCATTCTCGCCGATCAGCGCGGTGACCTCGCCGGGATAGAGCGTGATCGAGACCGCATCCAGCGCCTTCACGCCGGGAAAGATCTGCGAGATGTCGCGCATCTCTAGAAGCGGCGTGCCGGACGAGAGCGTGCGGTCGATCGTCGGCCGTTCAATGGCTGCGTTCATCAGACTGACATTCCGGTTTGTTCATCCCCGCGATAAGCCGCCGGGGCAGGAGCGCGCCGAGCGGCGAGAAAGAGGCGCAGGGCGGCATGAGCGGGCCCGGCGCTTGGCCGGGCCCGATGGAACGCGATCAGAAGATCTTCGAGAACTGATCGATATTCGAGGCGTCGTAGACGAAGGGATCGGCCATGGCGGCTTCGCCATTGTCGCCCACCTTGATCTTGCCCATGCGGCCGGCCTCGATCTCGGAGCCCGGCTTGCCGTCCGTCTCGCCCTTGACGAGGCGATAGGCGATCTGGGTGGCGGAATAGCCGAGGTCGATCGGGTTCCAGATCGCGAATTCCTTCGTCGCGCCCGACTTGATGGCGCCGGCCATTTCGGAGGGGAGGCCGAGACCGGTCACATAGACTTGGCCAATCTTGCCGGCATCCTTGACGGCTTGCGAGGCAGCGAGCACGCCGACGGTCGTCGGCGCGACGATGACCTTGACGTTGGGGCTCGAGCTCAGGAGGCCCTGCGCTTCGCGGTAGGACTTGTCGGCGAGGTCATCGCCATAGACCGTGGTCGTCAGGTTCAGACCCGGGAAATCCTTCAGCTGCTTCTTCATCTCCTCGATCCAGATGTTCTGGTTGGTCGAGGTGGTGGTGGCCGACAGGATCGCGAAATCGCCCTTGCCGCCTTCCAGGTGATCCTTGGCGAGCTGCAGGCACATCTTGCCGATCAGCTCGTTGGAGGAGGGGTTCAGGTGCATGATCCGGCCTTCCGGCGCGACGCCCGAATCCCAGGAGATCACCTTGATGCCGCGCTGGGCGGCCTTCTTGAGCGCAGGGACGACCGCATCCGGGTCGTTGGCGGAAATGGCGATCGCGTCCACCCCTTGCGCGATCAGCGCGTTGATCACCTCGATCTGGCCTTCGGCGGTCGTGGTCGTCGGGCCGGTGTAGATGATCTCGACGCCGCCCAGGTCCTTGGCGGCTTCCTTGGCGCCCTTGTCAGCGGCCTCGAAGAAGCCGTTGCCCAGCGATTTGACGACGAGCGCGATCTTCACGTCGGCGGCGCTGGCGCCGCTGGCCATGGCGACGACGGCGAGCGCCACGCCGAGGGCGAGTTTCCTTGCAAGTTTCATGGTCGTTCCTCCCGGTTAAGTCCTCGTTCTCCCCGCGTCGGCGCTCCTCATGCGACCGACGCGGAATCTCCTCTGTCGCCCGCCGCGGCCGAGGCCGAGACGGCGGGGGCGATGATCAGCGTGATGCCGGCAGCCTCCACCATCTGGCGGGCCTCCTCGCTCACGCCCTCATCGGTGATGATCGTGGTCACACGTTCGAGCGGGCAGAGAATGAGGCTCGAGCGGCGACGGAACTTGCTGCTGTCGACCAGCACCACCAGTTCGTCGGCCTGCTGCATCATCTTCTGTTCGCTCTGAATGATCAGCGCATCGGCCTCCATGATGCCGAGCGGCCCCACCCCCTGCGCTCCGATGAAGAAGCGCCGCGCATAGAAATTGCGGATCGCGTCGTTCTCGAATGGGGAAAGGATCAGGCTCTGCTCGCGATAGACCGCGCCGCCCGGCAGCGTCACCGAGTTCTTGGAATGCTTGATCAGATGTTCGGCGATGGCGAAGGAATTGGTCATGACCTGCATGCGGTGGGCGGACAGGAAATGCACCATCTGGAAGGTGGTCGTGCCGCCATTGATGATCACCGCATCGCCGGGCTCGCAGAGATCGACCGCCTTGCGCGCAATTGCGCGCTTCTTATCGATATTGACCGATTCGGACACCTTAAACGGCCGACCCGCGAGATTGCCGAGCTGCGGCGGATGCACCGCTTCAGCGCCACCTCGCACCCGACGGATCTTTCCCTGCACGTGGAGCGCGGCGATATCCCGACGGATCGTCGCTTCCGACGCGTCCGTCAGCTCGGCAATGTCCTGGATGGTCACGACGGACTTCTCCTGGACTGCGCTCAAGATGATGCGATGGCGCTCGCGTTCGTGCATGGTGGTCCTCCTGCCGGCGTTTATTTCCGAATTATGAATGAGTGTCAATCACAATCGATCATAAAACTTCATGATGCGCTGCAACATAATCGGTTTTGATCGAAACTTGTTGACACCTGTTCCTTGCTGCGCGATATCGACTGCAAAATGTCGGCCTTTCGAGCCGGCAGCGAACCGCCATGGGAGGATGACATGACGCCGGCCGCAGGACTTCTCGAAAATCGCTGGGACGACGCTACCGCCGCGGGGCTCGACGAACCGGGCAAGCTCCTCTACCGCTCCAATCTGCTCGGTGCCGACAAGCGCATCACCAATTACGGCGGCGGCAACACCTCCGCCAAGGTCGAGGAGATCGATCCCCTGACCGGTCAGCCGGTCAAGGTGCTCTGGGTGAAGGGGTCGGGCGGGGATGTCGGCACGATCAAGCTCGATGGTTTCGCAACGCTCTACCAGGACAAGCTCGACTCGCTCAAATCCATCTACAAGGGCGTCGAGGACGAGGATCGCATGGTCGGCTTCCTGCCGCACTGCACCTTCAACCTGAACAGCCGCGCCGCCTCGATCGACACGCCGCTGCACGGCTTCGTGCCCTTCGCCCATGTCGACCACATGCATCCCGACGCGATCATCGCTATCGCCGCGTCCAAGAATTCGCGGGAACTGACGCGGGAGATTTTCGGCGAGGAGATCGGCTGGCTGCCTTGGCGCCGCCCCGGTTTCCAGCTGGGGCTCGATCTCGAAGCCTTCGTCAAGGCCAATCCTGCGGCCAAGGGCGTGGTGCTCGAAAGCCATGGTCTCTTCACCTGGGCGAATGATGCCAAGGCTTGCTACCTGCTGACCCTCGACATCATCAACCGGGCGATCGCCTGGTTTGCGGAGAAGACCGCGGGCAAGACGATCTTCGGCGGCGCCAAGGTCGAGAGCCTGCCGGCGGCCGAGCGCCGGGCGATTGTCGCGCGACTGATGCCGGAGATCCGCGGCCGCATCGGCCGGCAGGAGCGCAAGCTCGGCACCTTCGATGACCAGCCGGCCGTGCTTGAATTCGTCAATTCGCATGACCTCGAGACGCTTGGCGCGCTCGGCACCAGCTGCCCGGACCATTTTTTGCGCACCAAGATCCGGCCCCTGATCCTCGACTTCGACCCTGCAAATCCGGATGTGGATGGGGTGCTGGCCGGCCTGGATGCAGCGCTGGACGCCTATCGGGCCGACTACAAGCGCTATTACGAGACCTGCCGCCACGACAACTCTCCCGCCATGCGCGATCCCAATCCGGTGATCTTCCTCATCCCCGGCGTCGGCATGGTCTCCTTTGCCCGCGACCGGGCGACGGCCCGCATCGCCGGCGAATTCTATGTCAACGCCATCAATGTGATGCGCGGCGCCTCGACTGTCTCCGACTATCAGGGCCTGCCGGAACAGGAGGCTTTCGATATCGAATATTGGCTGCTCGAAGAGGCGAAGCTGCAGCGCATGCCGAAGCCGAAGAGCCTTGCAGGGCGTGTGGCCTTCGTCACCGGCGGGGCCGGCGGCATCGGCCGGGCGACGGCGACGCGGCTGATCGGCGAGGGGGCCTGCGTCGTCCTCGCCGATATCGATCGCGGCGCACTCGACGAGGCGGTCGCCGACTTCTCCAAGCGCTTCGGCGCCGATTCCGTCTCCGGCGTGTTCCTGGACGTCACGAAGGAGGAGACCGTCATCGCCGCCTTCGCCGAAGCCTGTGCGGGATTTGGCGGCATCGACATTCTGGTTTCCAATGCCGGCATCGCCTCCTCGGCACCGATCGAGGCGACCGAGCTCTCCATGTGGAACCGCAACATGGATATTCTGGCGACCGGCTATTTCCTCGTGTCGCGCGAGGCGTTCCGGCTGTTCCGCCGCCAGGCGATCGGCGGCAATGTCGTCTTCGTCGCCTCGAAGAACGGCCTGGCTTCGTCGCCCAACGCCGCCGCCTATTGCACGGCCAAGGCCGCCGAGATCCACCTCGCCCGCTGCCTGGCGCTGGAAGGAGCGGAGGCCGGCATTCGCGTCAATACGGTCAACCCCGATGCCGTGCTGCGCGGCTCGAAGATCTGGAACGGCGAGTGGCGCGAACAGCGGGCCGCCTCGTCCAAGATCGAGATCGACGAGCTGGAGGAGCACTACCGCAAGCGCTCGATGCTGAAGCTCAACGTCTTCCCGGAGGACGTGGCCGAGACGATCTACTTCCTGGCTTCCGATCTTTCGGCGAAGTCGACCGGCAATGTCTTCAATGTCGACGCCGGCAATGCGGTGAGCTTCCCGCGCTGAGCGCGGCGCGCAATCGTGCCGACGCGTGAGCCGCGTCGGCTCTTAGGACAATTGCAGGGCGGCACGGGACGAGGGTGGCCGCCAACGGAGGATGACGATGAGCCAAGCACGGATTGGCGCCGATCTGCTGGCGCGCGACAACGAGGCGCGCGCTGCGGCTCTTGATCAGGATTATGCAGCCCTTGGGGCAGCCCTCGACCGGCGCGGCCTCGATATCGAGACGATCACCGAAAAGGTCGCCGGCTTCTCGGTCGCCGTCCCCTCCTGGGGCGTCGGCACCGGCGGCACGCGTTTTGCCCGTTTCCCCGGCACCGGCGAGCCGCGCGGCATTTTCGACAAGCTCGACGACTGCGCCGTGATCCATGAGCTGACGCGGGCGACGCCGACCGTCTCGCTGCACATCCCCTGGGATCTGGCACCGGCCGAGGACTTGAACGCCAAGGCCGAAAGCCTCGGCCTCGGCTTCGACGCCATGAACTCCAACACCTTCTCCGACGCGCCGGACCAGGCGCACTCCTACAAGTTCGGCTCGCTCAGCCATACGGATGCCGCGACCCGCGCCCAGGCGGTCGAGCACAATCTCGCCTGCATCGAGCTCGGAAAGAAGATCGGCTCCAAGGCCTTGACTGTCTGGATCGGGGACGGCTCCAACTTTCCCGGCCAGAGCCACTTTACCCGCGCCTTCGAGCGCTACCTCGCGGCCATGGCCGAGATCTACAAGGGCTTGCCGGACGACTGGACACTCTTCTCCGAGCACAAGATGTACGAGCCGGCCTTCTATTCGACCGTCGTGCAGGACTGGGGCAGCAATTATCTGATCGCCCAGACACTTGGGCCAAAGGCCAAATGCCTGGTCGATCTCGGCCATCATGCGCCGAACACCAATATCGAGATGATCGTCGCCCGGCTGATCCAGTTCGGCAAGCTCGGCGGCTTCCACTTCAACGACAGCAAATATGGCGACGACGACCTCGATGCCGGGGCGATCGAACCCTATCGGCTGTTCCTGGTCTTCAACGAGCTGGTCGATGCCGAGGCGCGCGGCGTCGAGGGCTTCCATCCCGCCCACATGATCGACCAGTCGCACAATGTCACCGACCCGATCGAGAGCCTGATGGCGAGCGCCAACGAGATCCGCCGCGCCTATGCCCAGGCGCTGCTGGTCGACCGGGCGGCGCTCTCCGGCTTCCAGGACGAAAACGACGCGCTGATGGCGAGCGAGACGCTGAAGCGCGCCTACCGCACCGATGTCGAGCCGATCCTGGCCGAGGCACGCCGGCGCGCCGGCGGCGCGATCGATCCGATCGCCGCCTACCGCGCCAGCGGCTATCGCGCCCGCGTGGCGGCCGAGCGCCCTGCCTCCAGGGCCGGCGGCGGCGGGATCATCTGAGGGCAGGCGAGGGCTATCTGCGGCCAGTCATGCGTGATTGGCCAGCAGTGCCTGCGCGGCCGGTTGCTGAAAGAGATCCACCAGCCAGTCGATGAAGACCCGGAGCCGCGGTGCCATATGCCGGCTCTGGGGATAGAGCGCCCAGACCGGCACGGGCGGCGGCGGAAAGTCTTCCAGGACCGGCACCAGGCTGCTGGCGGCGATCGCCTCGCGTACGCGGTAGCGCGGTACTTGGATGAGGCCGAAGCCGGCGAGACAAGCGGCGGTGTAGAGCTCGGCGCCGCGCACCAGCATGTCGTGCGGCAGCGCCACCTCTTTGACCCGTCCCTCCACGGTGAAGTCCAGCGGATAGGCCCGCCCGTTGGCGGCGGCGGAATAGCCGACCATGCGGTGGCCCTCGAGATCGCCGAGAGCCTGCGGCGTGCCGTGCCGCGCGAGATAGGCAGGGCTTGCGAGCGTCGCCTGCGGCAGGCTGGCGATGCGCCGCCCGACCAATGATGGCACGGCGGGATCGCCGGCCCGCACCACGCAGTCGACCCCCTCCGCCACCAGATCGACCAGCCGGTCGCCCTCGCTCAAGGAGAGGGCGATGCCGGGGTAGCGAGCCAGAAACGCGGGCAGTTGCGGGACGATGAAGAAGCGGGCGATCGTTCCCTGCAGGTCGACGCGCAGCGGCCCGCGCGGCTCGGCCTTGCGGAAGGCGGTCTCCACCTCCTCAAGATCGGCGAGCAGGCGCAGGCAGCGCTCGTGATAGAACATCCCGTCCAGCGTCGGCCGCACCGCGCGCGTCGTCCGCTCGAGAAGCCGCACGTCGAGATCGCGCTCCAGCCGCTGGATCGCGTGGGTTGCCGTCGGCCGTGGGATCTGCAGGTCGCGCGCCGCTGCCGCGAAGCTGCCCCGCTCCACGATCCGCACGAACAGCCGCATGACATCCAGACGATCCATCCTGAAGCACTTAGGCGATTGTTATAGATTTTGAAATGATGAAGTTGCCATCCGACGGCTACCCGGTTTTTCCGATAACAATTAGATCTCTTCCTGCAGAGCGGTCGAGGCTCTCTGCCGCTGCCCTTCCCATCGCCGCCCTTTGCGCGCGGTCGGCTGGACAGGGCGGGGAAGAGCCCCAGATCCGCCGTCACAGCCTATCCGGCGCCGTCGCTACGGCACTCGGTCGGGCTGAACAGAAGGAGTGAAGACTATGAGCGAGATGGACAGGAAGGTTGCGATCGTCACCGGAGCCTCGCGCGGCATCGGCGCGGCGATCGCCAAGCGGCTGGCCGCTGATGGGCTGCGGGTCGTGGTCAATTATTCCGGCAGCGCCGACGCGGCCGCCGCTGTGGTCGAGGAGATCACGCAAGCCGGCGGCGCGGCGATTGCCGTCAAGGCCGATGTCAGCGATGCGGCGGCGGTGCGCGCCCTGTTCGATGAGGCGGAACAAGCCTTCGGCGGCGTCGACATGCTGATCAACAATGCCGGCGTCATGTCGCTGGCGCCGCTCGCGGAAACGGATGACGAGGCCTTCGACCGGATGGTGTCGATCAACCTCAAGGGCACGTTCAACGGCCTGCGCGAGGCGGCGAAACGCCTGCGGGACGGCGGCCGCATCGTCAATTTTTCGAGCAGCGTCGTCGGCATGTATCCGCCGACCTACAGCGTCTACGCCGCCACCAAGGCGGCGGTCGAGGCCCTGACCCATGTGCTCGTCAAGGAGCTCGGTCCGCGCCGGATCACGGTCAACACCATCGCGCCCGGCCCGGTTTCGACTGAGCTGTTCCTGAACGGCAAGGACGAAGCGACGCTCGCCCGCCTGCGCGGCATGATCCCGCTCGGCCGCTTCGGCGAGGTCGACGACATCGCTGGTGCCGTCTCGGCGCTGGTCGGCCCGGACGGCGGCTGGATCAACGGCCAGGTCATCCGCGTCAATGGCGGCGCCATCTGACAGGCTTACGGGGCCGGCCAGAGCCGGCTCCGCGTCAACAACCCTTAAAATCGTCCTCACTCGAAACCGGACCAGCCCGGAAAGGATCTCCCATGCCCTTCGCCAACTTCAAACTGCCGGAAGGCGCGCTCAGCCGCGCACAGAAGGAAGACCTCGTCCATCGCACCACCGATCTCCTGGTCGGCTATTTCTCCGAAGCGGCGCGGCCGCATACCATGGTGCTGATCGAAGAGATCGCCGACGGCGGCTATGCCCGCGCCGATGAGGTCTTCATCATCCCCGAGGCCTATCGCGCCCGGGATTGAGGGTCGCCCCGAGCTCAGGCAAGCATGGCGGCGGCATCGAGCGGGCAGTCGATCTCGAAGATCAAGCCGTCGGCATGATAGTCGAGCCGCGTCTCGCCCTCAAAATAGGCCTGGAGCGAGCGCTCGATCATGGTGGAGCCGAAGCCGCGCCGGCTCGGTGGGCTGACCTTCGGCCCGCCGATCTCCTGCCAGACCAGATGCAGGCGGCGTGCTTCGGGACCGTTCTCCGTGATCGACCAGCTGAGTGAGACATGGCCGCTCTCGCAGGAGAGCGCGCCATATTTCGAGGCGTTGGTCGCCAGTTCATGCAGGGCGAGCGCGAAGGCGAGCGCGCCATTGGCCCGTAACGTCAGAGGCGGTCCGGACAGGCGGAACCGCTCGCCGATCGTGCCATGATGGCCGAGCACCGAGTGGATCATGGCCTCGAGCCCCGCCGAGGACCAGGAACTGGCGGTCAGTACCGCGGTCGCTTCGCCCAGCGCCACGAGGCGGGCGGAGAGCGCCTGGCTGGCGCTGCCGAGGTCATCCGCCTGCCGCAGCGTCTGCGCGGCGACCGACTGGACGACCGACAGCACATTCTTCAGCCGGTGGCTCAGCTCGTCATTCAGCAATTTCTGCTGGGCTTCCATCCGTTTCTGGTCGCGATAGTCCCGCGTCACCGTGCCGTAGCCGATCAGCGTGCCATCGCTGGCGGTGACCGGAAAGAGCGTGCAGAGGACGGGGATCGTCTCGCCTGTCGCGAAATGGCGGAAGAGCCGCTCGCCCGACCAGCTGCCCTCGCTCTCGACGCTGCGCAGCAGCTCTGCCTGGAGCAGGCCGCCTTCCTCCGGCGCAAAGAAATCCTCGAGCCTGATCGTGCCGAGCACGCTGCGCTCCAGCCCGACCAGCTCCAGGGCGGCGTCGTTCAGGAAGAAGACCGTGCCGGCGGCATCGGCGAGCGCGATGAAGTCAGTCGTCGTCTCGACGATGCGGCTCAAGCGTCGGCGTTCCGCCTCGTCGGCGCGCGACGGGGTGATGTCGCGCGAGACGGAGAGGATGCGCTCCGTGCGCTGGTCGGCGCCGAGAATCGGGGTGATCGCCGCGTCCCACCAGCGCAGCGTTCCGGTCATGGTCGGCGCCTGTCCGATGATCTGCGTGCTCTGGCCTTCAAGCGCGCGGGCAAGGGCCACCCCGGCCTTCTCCCGCTCGGACGGGCTCCAGAAATCGAGCCAGGGCCGGCCGACGATCGCGGAGGGATCGTCGATCTGCATCGTGCGCAGCCCGCCTTCCGACATGAAGCGGATCGTGCCGTCGAGATCCACCACCTCGATGCAGTCGGTCGAGCTCGCGAGAATGCTGGCCAGAAAGCTCTCGCGCTCGCGCAACGCCTGGCTGGTCCGCGCATTCTCCTCCGCCAGCTGCGTCTGCCGCGCGAAGGCGAAGCGCAGTTCGGCGGCAACGAGCCCGAGCACCAACGTGATGCAGAGGAAGAGCAGCGTGCCCAGCCATTGCGGCACGGTCATCCAGGAGGGATTTTCGAGACGGCCGAGCGTGAGGCTGGCGGCGATGACCGAGAGCAGGCTGGCAATGATCGCCGCTTCCCGCCCGATCAGGAGCCCGGCGGCCACGATCGCCGGGATGAACAGCATCCAGGGGGCGACCGAGGTGATCAGGAAAACGCGGATCAGGCTAACGACCAGCACCGCCGCAACGACCGCCGCCACCCCGTGGAGCGGCTTGATCGGATGGGCGAGCGACCAGACGAGCAGCCGGTCGAGCAGCGCAGAGCTTCGGTGATGACCCATCGGTGCCCCATGCCTTTCACGACCTTGATCGCGCTTGGCTTGCTTCGCCCAAAAGATTCGCGTCCCGGTAACATCGCCGAGCATGGCACGTGTAATCAACCCCTCACATCTGCCGCGGCCCTGCCGTCAGGTCGGCTTCCTTGTAAGCATTTACGCAAGCGTTTACGGAACCGAGCTGGCGGCGGCGCGTTTCGGCATGTCTCACAAAGGAAGTTGCCATGAGTGTTTCTGCGCCGATCCGCTATTCGCTTGATCTCGAAGCCGTCGAACCCGACGAGATGGAGGTGGTCGCCGGTCTGAACGAGACCTTCGACACGATCCTCGAAACGACGGCGAAGGATTATGGTCATGCCGTGCGGTCCGTCCATGCCAAGGCGCATGGCATCCTGAAGGGCGAGTTCGAGATCCGCAGCGGGCTGCCGGCCGAACTCGCGCAGGGACTGTTTGCAACGCCCGGTCGCCACACTGCCTTCCTTCGCCTTTCGACGAACGCCGGCGACATTCTGCCGGACGCGATCTCGCTGCCGCGCGGCATTGCGATCAAGATCGTCGGCGTCGACGGCGAGCGCCTGGCTGGCGCCCAGGGGCGTTCGCAGGACTTCGTGATGGTCAACGGCCCGGTCTTCCAGACCAAGACAGCCGACAAGTTTCTCAAGAACCTGAAGCTGCTGGCAAAGACCACCGATCGGATGGAAGGGACGAAGACGGTGATGTCGAGTGTGCTGCGCGGCGTCAATACGGCGCTGGAGACGGTCGGTCTTTCGAGCCCCGCCGTCCAGTCTCTCGGCGGCGCGCCGAATGTCGATCCGTTGGGAGAGACCTATTACAGCGTTACGCCCTTCCGCTATGGCGACCATGTCGCGAAATTCCGCCTGAAGCCGGCCTCGTCCGATCTTACCCGTCGCACCGGCAGCATCATCGATGCAAGCGTCCGCGAAGATGCGATCCGCGAGACGGTGCAGGCGGAAATGCGCGATACCCGCGCGGTCTGGGAGTTCCAGGTGCAGCTCTGCCGCGATCTGGAGGCGCAGCCGATCGAGGATCCGACGGTCGAGTGGAAGGAGGAGGAGGCGCCCTTCGTCACGGTCGCCACGCTGACCGCCGCGCCGCAGGACAGCTGGGACGATGCGCAGGTGCAGGCCGTCAACGAGCAGATGCGGTTTAGCGTCTGGACAGGGCTTGCTGCCCATCAGCCGCTGGGCAACATCAATCGTGCACGGCGGGAGACCTATGAGCATTCGGCGCAGTTCCGCGCCCGCTTCAACGGCTGTCCCATCCACGAGCCGCGCGACTGACCCGACCATTCCCTGGTGCTGCCTTCTGTCGGTGCCGCCCGGTCGAGCCCGGATCGGACGCTGAGCGTCAGTCCACGGCGACGCTGAGGCGGCGATGCACCGCTTCTGTTGATTGTGGCACCTTGGCGCATGGACAGGCGGGCCAGTCCGTGGCACGGCTCGAAACGCCGCACAGTGCGGGCAGGATCGGGTCGGAATGAAGCGACGGTCAGTGGAGAGATGGCGGCAGGCCTGGCTGATGCTGGGCGCAGCCGTTTTCGTGCTCCAGATCCTGCTCGGAACGGCGATGGCCGCGAGCGCCGCTGCGTCGCCGACGCTCGATGCCTTCGGCAACCCGCTTTGCCTTGCCCATCAAAGCGAGGCCGACCAGGGGCACGCTGGGGATCATGGCGCCGGCAAATTTGCCGGCTGCTGCGGCGTTGCCTGCAGCATGGTGTTTTCGGGCCTCGCACCCGGCCTCTTGCTTCCTACTGTCCATCCGCCGCTCGTGGCATTTGCACCGCCGCCCCCTGGCCTGGCGCCCTCGGTGCGGCCGATCCCTCGCCCCGAGACCGACCCGGGAAATCCGCGCGCACCGCCATCCAACCGCTGAAAAGCCTGACCCTGAGCGAACCGGCGTGCGACCTCGCGGTTGCGAGCCATGGTTCCCGTTCAGGGCCTACCGCGGCTGGCTCGATCGAGGCGGCCGGACCTTCAGCCTATGACCAGCACATCCTGCTGGCCGACGATGGATCTCATCTCATGAAACCACTTCTCCTCTCCGCCGCTTTCGCGCTTCTCGCCGGAACGGCCTTTGCGCATGTCTCGCTCGAAGCGCGCGAGGCGCCGGTCGGATCGACCTTCAAGGCGGTGCTGCGCGTGCCGCATGGCTGCGAAGGCAAGCCGACGATCAAGCTCCGCGTCCAGATCCCCGAGGGCTTCATCGGCGTCAAGCCTCAGCCGAAGCCCGGCTGGACGCTGCAGAAGGTCAAGGGCGCCTATGCCCAGGCCTATGATTACTACGGCACGCCGATGACCGAAGGTGTCAAGGAGGTCATCTGGGAAGGCGGGAGCCTGGCCGATGACGACTATGACGAGTTCGTGCTGCGCGGCACGATTTCCGCCGCCTTGAAGCCGGGCGAAACGCTGTTCTTCCCCGTGCTGCAGGAATGCCCGGACGGCGCGGTCGAGCGCTGGGTCGAGCGCCCGGCCAAGGGACAGTCGAGCGAAACGCTGGAACTGCCGGCCCCGAGCCTGCGCCTGCTGCCCAAATCCGGCTCGTGAGGTCTCGAGCATGTCCTGTGATGACGGGACATGCTTTAGGACGGGGCGGTTCGCCGCCCCGTTTCCCCACTCGATTCTCACAAGGGAGAGCAGGATGACCGCCTCCATGGGCGCGATCATGCGATGCGCGCGCCGCCTGATCTCGATCGCCATGCTCTGGCTGCTGATGGCGGTTTCGGCCTTCGCCCATGCCGCACTCAGTCGGACCGAGCCGGCCGATGGCGCGCGGCTGGCAAGCCCGCCATCCGTCTTCCGCCTGACCTTCAGCGAGCCGGTGGCGCCCACCCGTCTGACCTTGAAGGGCCCAAGCGGACCGGCCGTGGTGCTCCGCGACACGCGGCTCGATGACACGATGCTGGAGATCATGGTCCCGGCCGGGCTGGGGGAGGGGGGCTACGTCCTCTCCTGGCGCGTCGTCTCGCAGGACGGCCATCCGATCGGCGGATCGCTGCTCTTCACCATCGGCGCGGGGCCAGCCGCGAAAGGCGTCGTCGCGGAGACGGATCGGCGGGTTCAGGCCGGCCTCTGGATCGGCAAGCTCGGCCTCTATCTCGGCCTGTTCTTCGGCATTGGCGGCGTCTTCGCCCGCTGTTGGCTTGCCGGCAATCGGCCGATCGCCGCCTCGATCCTGCGGTCCACCTTGCTTGCGGGGTTGGCCGGGGCAGCGGTCTCCGCCGGGTTCCAGGGGCTCGATGCGCTCGGTGCGCCCTTGTCCGATCTCTTGACCGGCGATGCCTGGAAGGCGGGGCTCGCCACGAGCTTCGGAGCGAGCGTCATTGTCTGCGTCGCGGCCTTCGCCTGCGCGGGCCTCGCCATGGTGCAGGGGCCGGGCGCCGGCGGGCGCTGGATCTCGCTTGCTGCCGTGCTCACCGCCGGTCTTGCGCTGAGCCTCAGCGGCCATGCGAGTGCGGCCGATCCGCAGTGGCTGATGCGGCCGTCGGTCTTCCTGCATGTGACGACTGTCGCCATCTGGGCGGGTGCGCTGCCTCTCCTTGCCGCTCTTCTCCGTCAGGGAGATGCGGCGGCGCCAGCGGCGCTCGCGCGCTTCTCACGGCTCATCCCGCTGTTGATCCTGCTGCTCGCCGCGGCGGGGGTGGTGCTCGCCATCGTCCAGCTGCGCGCGCCCGAGGCGCTGGTGACGACCGCCTATGGTCGCGTCTTCCTCGTCAAGCTCGCCCTCTTGGTGCCGCTCTTCCTGCTTGCTGCCTGGAACCGCTGGCGGCTGACGGCCCGCGTCCTCGACGGCGCACAGAGCGCCCGCCGGTCGATGGTCCAGGTGATCGTCATCGAGAGCGTCATGATCGCGCTGATCTTTTCCACCGCCGCCCTCTGGCGCTTTACGCCGCCGCCGCGCTCGCTGATCGTCGAGCCGGCCGCTTTGACCTCACGGTTGCAGCTGACGAATGGCACGATCGTCGCCGATCTTACCTTTGGCGGGGCAGGGGGCATCGCCCTCCATCTTGCTGCCGCGGATGGGGCGCCTCTCGATCCGCTGGAGGTCGCGCTGGTCTTCTCACAGCCTGAAGCGGGTATCGAGCCGATCAAAAGGCCCGCGACGCGGCGGGCGGCGGGGAAGTGGCAGGTGGAAGGGGTGGACCTGCCGACTGGCGGCCGCTGGTCCGTGCGGCTCGATATCGTGGTCAGCGATTTCGAGATCGTGCGGCTGGATGGTCAGGTGATGCTCGATAGGCCGCTGTCAGCAGACCGGTGACCGAGCTTTCCGACGCTGTCGCTTCGATCGAGCCTCGTTCTTCAGCGCATTAAATTCATACCAAAATGGAAACCCCGGCCGCTGGCAGCGGCCGGGGTTAAGTCTTAGAACTCTTCCCAATTGTCGGCGGCGGGAGCGGCGGCTGCGGCCTGCTTCGCGCCGAAGGAGCTGGCGATGCGGCTGACCATGCTGCGGGCTGGCGAAGGCACGGAGCGCGTGCTCGGTGCCGCCGCCGCCGGGCCGCGCCGCGATGGCAAGACGGGGCTCGCAACGCTCTCGGTCACAGGGATCGAACGCAGCGCTGCCGCGCCACCGAACTGGAACCGCGCGACCAGATCCTTAAGCCGTGTCGCTTCGCTGGCGAGCGTCGCGCCGGCGGCGTTGGTTTCTTCCACCATCGCCGCATTCTGTTGCGTCACCTGGTCCATCTGGTTGACGGCGGTGTTGACCTCGGAGAGCCCGACCGACTGTTCGCGCGCGGAGGTGGCGATCGCGTCCATATGTTGGTTGATCGTGACGATATAGCTC